>CATNCS010000063.1 GCA_950097245.1 uncultured Oscillospiraceae bacterium
CCATCGTACCCTCATGGCCAGCAGCAGGATAAAGAATCCCATCATCATTATAAACAGCAGATTGACCGGAGAGGGCAACCACAGCCCATAGGCCGTGCGCACTGCCGATATCACCTTGGCGGCCGCGGCGGGGGCAATGTTGGTGATCTGGAAGGAACCCAGAGGCATACCGGATTCCTCCGCCACGGCGGCCATCATCACAGCCACCAACTCGCCGTCATCCTGAGCGGGCGCGGCGGGGGCCGGTTTGGGCACCGGGGCGGGAGCGGCCTTCTTGGCGGCAGGCGCGGTGGCAGGCTTATGCTGGGCGTCGATAGCGGCTACCACCTTGGAGATGACCATAATGACTACCATCAGGATGGCCAGCATCATGAACACCACCAGCAGGCCGCAGACGGCCGTCAGCAGGGCCTCGGGCACCGTCAGCGGCTCAAAGGGGTGCAAGATATACTTGCTAGGATCAGTACTAGGCATAGTTGAAACTCCCCCTTATCAGCCCAGGGTGACCAACAGGTCGTCGGTGTTGACGGCGGTGCCCACGGAGGCGGCCACAGCCTTGACAGTGCCGGCCACGGGGGCGGACACCTCGATCTCCATCTTCATGGCCTCCAGCACCACCAGGACGTCGCCTGCGTTGACAGACTGGCCCACGGAGCACTCCACCTTGAAGATGTTGCCCGGCATGGGGCTGCGGACGGCGGTCTCGCCGGCGGCGGGCGCGGCGGCAGGAGCCGCGGCGGGCGCGGGCGCAGGAGCGGCGGCGGGAGCCGGAGCAGGAGCGGCCACGGGGGCGGGAGCAGCCACAGGCGCGGCGGCCACAGGAGCGGCAGCGGCGGGGGCAGCGGCACCGGTTCTCTCAACGGAGACGTTGTAGACCTTGCCGTTGACGGTCACGTTGTAATTCATAGCTTCTTTTTCCCCTTTACATTATTTTGGTCCGGCCTTCAGGCTGACCCTGGAAGCCGAAACGCGGCCTTGCGGTCCTCCTCCCGCCTGTTCAGACGGGAGGAGGGCCGAAATTGGGAACATTATACCATTTTTCTGTGAGAAGTGTCAATATGACTTTAGACAGCCTTCACACAATTAAACGATTTTTTTACAGCATTGCGCTGCAGGGGCGGATATTATCCGCCCGGTCATGACCGGACCTGTTATTGCGGGCGGATGATATCCGCCCCTACAGAGGTCACGAATTACAGCACGTCGGCAAAGGCCTGGATGGCGGTGCTGGCCTGGCCGAAGTCCCGCATCTGCTGGTCCACGCCCAGCTTGATGTGGGGGATGCCGGCCCCGTCCAGGGCCTTCTTGAAGTAGGGGTACTCCATCTCCTCGGGGTCGCAGAACTGCTGCATGAACAGCACCAGGCCCTGAGCGCCGGAGTCCTTCACCATCTTGACCACAAAGTCGGCCCGGCGGTTCTGGCTGGAGTTCTCGTCGTAGAGCAGCACGTCGTAATCCTGGTCGGCGAACTGCTGGGCCAGGGCCATCATGGGGTCGCCGGTCTCGGCGGCGTCCACCCGGATCATGCGGCTCTCGTGGGCCACATCGTCGGCGGCAATGGCGATCTTGTTGTCGTCGAAGATCTGGAGCAGCTTGGGATTGTCGCAGATAATGCCGGAGGTGACAATCTTCTTGCCCTTCCAGTCGCAGGGGGGCAGGGCCTTCAGCTCCGCGTTCAGGGCCTCCAGCTTGGCGGTGTGGTCGTCCTTAATCATGAAGTAGGAGGCGCGCAGCACGGCGGAGCGGGCCACGGCGGACACCGCGTCGGGGTGCTGGCCGGCCAGCTTGAC
Organism: uncultured Oscillospiraceae bacterium; assembly: GCA_950097245.1. Classification (GTDB taxonomy): domain Bacteria; phylum Bacillota; class Clostridia; order Oscillospirales; family Oscillospiraceae; genus Lawsonibacter. The sequence continues at coordinate 1,791 of CATNCS010000063.1, forward strand.
AAACTCCCGGCGGGCGGCCCGGTTCCGGTTGTAGACCTTGATGGCGGTGCGCAGGGCCTCGTCGGTGATGGTGTTGCCCGAGATCTTCTCCAGCTCGCTCTTCACGTGCTGGTACTGGTCCATGGTGAACTGGAGGCCAAAGGCGGGCTTGCGCTGCTGGGGATGGGCCAGGAAGATGCAGGGCAGCTTGCCCTCCATCGCCACCCGGAAGTTCTGGCTCATGGGCCGCAGGGTGTCGCAGATGGTGGGGGTAATCAGGCCGTCCAGGTCGTCCAGGGTGCCGTCCAGGAGCATCTCCAGGGCCAGCTGGGCGATGGTGCAGTAGAAGGTGGCGCAGTACTCCTTGGCCATGGCGATGGTCTTCTTGTTGCTGCCCCAGATGCCCATGGGCACCATGCCGGCGGCGTACACCAGCTCCTCGGGGGCGTAGTAGGGCAGAACGCCGATGACCTTCTTGCCCTCAGCCTTAAAGGCCTTGATCTGACGGCCGGGATGCTCGGAGACCTCGGCAAATTCCTTCAAAAGTACCTCAATGCTCATTGCTCAGCCCTCCTTCTTATCCGCGTTGGCTTCCATGGCCTCTACCAGGCCCTGGACGCGGGTCTCATACTGCGCCTCGTTGAAGTTCCGGGGGTCGGCCTGGTCGCCGTCGAAGCCGGCGCAGGGGATGCCCAGGTCCTCAGTGAACCGGCGCTGCATCTCAGCCATGTAGCCCGACCAGGGCTTGCAGGAGCGGTTGTAGTGGACCAGCACGCCGTCCACCTTGTTGTCCTTGCAGATGCCCTCCCGCCAGGACACGCCCTGCTCAATACACACGGAGTTGGGGGCCTTGTAGTAGGCCCGGACCATCTCGTCCATGTTGTTGTACACAAAGCCGAAGGCGGGGGCGTACACCACGGCGGTAACGTTGACGCCGTGCTCCTTCAGGGGCTTGAACAGGTTGGGCAGCTTGGGCCAGCAGGGGATGCCCTCGAACATGACCCGGTACTTCTCGGGGAAGGGAGTGGTGGACTTGCCCACCTTCACAGCCTCGGCCAGGTCCTTCTCCAGCTGCTCGAAGGCCTCGGCGGCCTGGACACGGCCACGGGCGGTAACCACGTCGGCCATGTGGTTGAACAGGTCGAAGCCGGAGTAGGGGGCGGGCTTGTACTGGAGGTAGTCGCACACCCGCAGCCAGGCGCTGGCGGTGCGGTTGGCGTTCTTGCAGGCCTCGTTGAACTTCTCCTCGTCAAACTTCTTGCCGGTGAGCTCCTCCAGCTGCTTGATGGCCAGGTCGAACTGACCCCGGACATAGGCCACGTTGGAGTCGTGAACCTCCACGGTGTTGTTGTAGGGGATGTCGATCATAATCAGGGGCACGTTGCACATACGGGCGATGTTCTCATACCACTTGGTCATGCAGTTGCAGATGTTGTTGCAGCACAGCACAAAGTCGGGCTGGGGCATGCGCATCTGGCGGTAGGGCTTGATGGCCTCCCGGCGGAAGTTCTTGTAGGCGATCTCCTTCTCGGTGGTCTCGGGCAGGGCCTCGATCTCATAGATATCGTCCAGCACGGTGTAGGGCTGCATGGTCTTGGGGTCCTTGACGGGCTTGCCGTCCTCCCCCATGACCACCTTGCCGTTCTCGTCCTTCAGGGGACGGCCGCTGGCGGGGTTGATGACATACTCCAGGGTCTCGGGGTCAAACTTCCGGCTGGCCCGCTTGCCGGCGGCGTAGGCCAGGGAGATGCGGGCGTAGCCGCAGATATCGTTGTCAAAGCCCAGGTCCTCGGCGGCCTTGCACATGATCTCGCCGTCCCGGTTGGCGGCGATGCCGGCGGCCTGGTTCTCAGGGTACATTACATTCAGGCCAAAGGCCTCGGCCAGCTCGCAGGGGAACTTGGAGCTGGACCAGCCCACCAGCTTGCCCTCCTTCTTGGCCACACGGGCGTCGGCATAGACGTCCTCCACCACCTTGCGCAGCGCCAGTACGCCGGGGCTAACTTCTTTTGCCATGGTAAATTCCTCCTAACTAGTTTTTCGTTACAACGGGCTTCCCGTTCTCGTCCAGAAGGGGCGTCAGTCCTCCGGCATACCCGTCCTTACGAAAGACATAGTTTACGCCGGTTTCGCGGTCAACCCAAATCTCAATGATATTTACAACACCTTGGCTGTAAATTTTTTGAAAGCGGTCCATTCCGAATTTCCTCCTTACTTTTGAGCCTTCAGATACTTCTGATAGGCGAACAGGGCCGCGCCCAGGGCACCGTTGTACTGGGTAAGGGGCGAGGTGTGGATCTCCCGGCCCAGGGCCTCCTCCAAGGCGTGGACCACCCCGGTGTTCTGGGCCACGCCGCCCGTCATGACCACCTGCTCCTGGACCCCGATGCGGTGGGCCAGGCCGGCCACTCGGTTGGCCACCGACTGGTGGATGCCGTTGATGATGTCCCGCTTATCCGTGTCCTGAGACAGCTGGCTGATGACCTCGCTCTCGGCAAAGACGGTGCAGGTGGAGCTGATGGCCACGTTTTTGGTGGACTGGGCGCCCAGAGCGCCCAGGTCCTCCACCTTCACCTCCAGCACCCGGGCCATTACGTCCAGGAACCGTCCGGTCCCGGCGGCGCACTTGTCGTTCATCTGGAAGTTGGTCATCACACCGTTTTCCACCCGCATGACCTTCACGTCCTGGCCGCCGATGTCAATCACCGTGCGCACCTCAGGGAACAGGAAGGCCGCCCCCTTGCCGTGGCAGGTCAGCTCGCTCATCTGGCTGTCGGCGAACTCGTCCAGGGAGTTGCGGCCGTATCCGGTAGCCAGGATATAGGCCATTTCCTCCCGGGTCTTGCCGGCCTCCTCCAGCACCTGGGCAATGGCCCGCTGGGGACCGCTGGTGCCTGCCCCCACCGCGATGAGGGACTTGGCGACGATCTCCTTGCCGTCGGCCAGCATGATGCACTTGGACGCGGTGGAACCGATGTCGATTCCCAGAGTGTAGATACTCATAGGCTGCGATTCTCCTTGTGTCATTTGCGGTGTGTAGGGGCGCACATTGTGCGCCCTCAGCACCACATTTTTGCGGGGACGGGCGCACAATGTGCGCCCCTACAGGGCATATCCCCCAAACGTCAAATTATTTATGCCCGTCGTCGTAGTCCTTAATGGTCCTGGGCAGCAGCATCTGGTGGAAGGGGCAGATGGAGGCGGGGTTCTGGTAGCAGGAGTCGGCGAAGGCCACGATGTAGTTGCGCATCATGGGCATATCGACAACCTCGTCCACCAGGCCGGCCTGGGCGCAGAACAGGGGCTGAGACTTCACGTTGTAGTCGTCGATGAGGGCGTTCATCTTGTCGATGGTGGGCTGGAGGTCCTTGCCCGCCTTCTGGTCCTTGGCCAGCCGGCCGGTGTACATGGCATTGGCGGCGGTCTTGCCGTTCATCACGTTGATCTCGGTGGCCGCGGTGCCCAGGGAGAAGGCGTTGTTGTCGTTGCCCTGGGGGCCGCCCAGCACGTAGTGGGCGGCGGCGGTGCCCCGGCGCAGGGTGATCTCCATCATGGGCAGGCCGGAGGCCTGGATGGAGTAGATCAGGGACTGGCCCAGGCCCAGCAGCTCGGCGACCTCGGCGTCGTCGCCCACGTCGATGCCGGTGGTGTCCTGAATCCAGACCATGGGCAGGCGGTCACGGGCGCAGAGGGTAACGAACTCATTCATCTTAATCAGGCCCTGGCGGTACAGCTTGCCGCCCGCGCCCATAGCCTGGCCGTACTTGGCCATCTTATACTCGGGGTAGTTGGGGAAAATGCCCTGCTGGTTGGCGACAACACCCACCAGAAGGCCGTCCACCTTGGCGATGCCGGTGATCATCTCGGGACCGTAGCCCTTCTTATACTCCATGAACTGGCTGCCGTCGAAGAGGCGGCCCAGGACGGAGTACATGTCGTAGGGACGGTTCTTGTTGTTCAGCACCAGGTCGTACAGCTCCACGTCGGACATGGCAGGAGACTGGGGGGTATCCACCCGGAAGAACTCCAGGTCGAAGGTGGGCAGCATGTCAACATACTTCTTGATGCCGGCGATGACCCCCTCCTGCTCGGTGTACACCTCCCGGAAGAAGCCGGTCTCACCGTAGTGGATGGACACGCTTCCGGGAGGGTCGGCCCGCAGGCCCTTGGTGGCCTCAATCTGGGCCAGGGCGGCCTCCATGTCCACGTGGGGCTTGGGGTTCATGCCGCCCACGATGCCCGCGCCGCCCACGGCCATGTTGGCCTTCTGGTGGGCCACCAGCACGGTGGGGGAGATGGAGTGGTAGCCGCCGCCGGCGGGGTTGGTGCCGTGGATGCCCACAATCACCGGGATGCCCATCTGGTTCAGCTCAGAGTTGCGGTAGAAGGGGGTGCCGCCGCCCCGGCGGTTGGGGTACACCTTCTCCTGCTTGTCCAGCTCCACACCGGCGCACTCCAGCAGGTAGATCAGGGGGATGCGCAGCCGCTTGGCGGTGTCGCTGCCCCGGAGCAGGTTGTCCGCCTGGCCGGGCACCCATGTACCGGCGTGCTTCTTGTTGTCGGAGGCGATGATGCAGCACCACTTGCCGTTCACCCGACCCAGGCCCTTGACGATGGAGGTGGAGCCGTTCTTGTTGTGCTCAGGGTTGTACAGGCTGTTGAGGGGGCACCAGGTGCCCTCGTCCACCAGCAGAGCCACCCGCTGCATGGCGGTGAGCTGGCCCTTGGCGTTCATGTCCTCGTCGGCCTTGCCGCTGGACAGGGCGTCTACAATATGAGCGTGGATGTCGTCCTCAATGGCCCGCAGCTCGTCCACGTTCTCCTTGTTGGCCTTCACGGCCTTGCCCACCACGGGCATGTTCTGGAAATACCGGGGCATGGAATAATTACCCAATGTAAACTCCTCCTAATATTTGGTTGGTTTTGTGTGTAGGGGCGGATATCATCCGCCCGTTCCGATTCGGGGCCGTCTTACGGGCGGATGATATCCGCCCCTACAGTCCCCTTTTGAAGCGGGCGGCCACAGGCCGCCCCTACAGCCCACAATTACTCCTTGGGAATCTTAATAAACGCCTGGCCGGGGTCGATCTCCTCGCGGATGATGCGCAGGATCTCCTGGTCGGGGTCGGGGAAGATCTCCGCCTTGGAGCAGTCGATCTCAAAGCCGGTGTTCTCCTGGACGATCTCGGGGGTGACGCCGGGGAACATGTAGGCGCAGTACATGCGCTTGGTCTGCTCGTCGAACTTCATGATGCCCAGGTCGGTGACCACCATCTGGGGTCCCCGGTTGCCGGGCAGGCCCACCTTCTCACGGCCGCCGGGGCCGTCCATCCAGCCGCAGGAGGTGATGTAGTCCACCTTCTCGATAAAGCGGCGCTTCTGGTGCTGCATCATGATGATAGTGTTGCAGTAGGTGGCAATGCCGTTGGCGCCGCCGGAGCCGGTGAAGCGGGTGGTGGGCTGGAGATAGTCGCCCTTGCCAAAGATACAGGTGGAGTTCACGTTGCCGTAGGGGTCGATCTGGGCGCCGCCGATGAAAGCCACCAGCCGGTCCTCGTCGTGGAGCCACTCGTTGGCCTCAAAGCCCACGAAGCGGACATTGGGCCACTGGACGGCACAGTGGGCCATAAAGCGGTTGTCGCCCACGGAGCGGGGCACCTCAACGGGGTCGCAGTCCATCAGGCCGCTCTCCACGATGGGATGGCAGGAGGGACAAACCACCCGCTTGGCCAGGGAGGCGCCGATGAGGGGAAGGCCGGTGCCCACGATGACGATCTGATTTTCCTTGATATTCTTGGCGATAGCGTAAGCCTGACGCTCCTGCTTGGTAATCTTATACTCAGCCATTTCTTTATACCTCCCTTTTCTTAGTGCCGGGTGGAATAGCCCAGGTGGGGCTCGTTCTTCAGCCGCATGAGGCGGTAGCCGCCGATCTTGTCCAGCAGCTCGCTGTGGTCCTTCACGCTGTAGACCCACTTGTCCAGGTAGTCCGCAAACGTCTCGGGAATCTTCGCCCCGGAGGCGGCGTCGTCCGCGGCCTTCTTGGCCCGGGCGGCGGCGTCGGCCAGCTTGGCGTCCTCGGGCTTGGCTTCGGCGGCCTTCTGGGCCTTGGCGGCGGCCTTGGCCAGCTGGGCCTTGGCGTCCTCGGCGTCCTGATACTTGGAGGCCTTGTCGTACTCCTTCAGGCCGTCGTCGTCGTCGTCATAGTAGTCGTAGCACTGGGAGGGCCAGGCGCCGTAGGGGGCCCAGACCACAGCCTGGACGCACTCGCCGAAGATGCGGGTCTTGGTGGGGTCACGGCGGATGTACTCGTTGGAGACGATCTCCTCACAGGTGACGATGGTCTTGCGGGCGGCCACGGCGATGTCGATGTCGTGGAACTCGTCGCCGCAGATGATGCAGGTGCCGTCGGGGCTGGCCTGCTGCACGTGGATGATGGCGGTGTCGAACTTGGGCACGGGGACGGCCACCACCTTCTGTCCGGGAACCATGGGGTTGTCGATCTCGGCGCACTTCAGGTCCTCCAGCTTGGGCATGGCCTTGCGCTTCTCCTCGCTGATACCCCAGTACTTCATCAGGCCGGAGCCCTGCATCAGCCGGACAGGCAGGAAGGGCAGGCCCAGGGAGGCGGCGTGGAGCATGAGCATCAGCACGTCCTGGGAGTAGTCCTCATAGGTGAGCTGTCCCTTCTCAATGGCGGCGCGGAAGCGGCGGGAGACGTTGGTGTAGCCGGAGTTGGCGGTGTAGCAGTTGATGTAGGCGGCCACCCGGCCCTCGCCGATGAGCATGTCGATCTCGCCGCCGCCGGGGCCGGCATAGGCAATGAAATCCTTCTTGCCCTGGCGCAGAATTTCCGCCACAGTGGCATAGGGCTTGCGGTTGGTGGTGAAGCCGCCGATGGCGAGGACGTCGCCGTCCTCAACAAACTTCGCCACGGCGTCGTGCATGGAATATACCTTGTTCATAGTAATACCCCCATTACAAATTTTTTGGTTCTCTTTTTCGCTGATTGTCAAGGTGCCGCAACGCGCTTTTCTACGATAGCTATTTTACCACAAATCTTACAATTGGTCTAGCCTGTAATTTAGCATAAAGTTTGCATATCTTGAACTGACGTGGTATAATGGGGAAGCTTCGGTATTTTGTCCTGTAGGGGCCGCCCCCCTGGGCGGCCCGCTTCCCCGCCCAGCGGCCATACCAGGCAACCCGTTTCCCCGCCGGACAGCCATACCAGCCGGGCCGCCGAGGGCGGCGGCCCCTACAGAGAAAAGAGGCGATTCTTGTGACCAACGTGGAATTTCACCTGCAGCTGAACCACAACGAGACCTGGAACATGAGCCGGCTGCACTTTCACGACCACTGCGAGCTGCTCCTCCCCCTGGTCAGCCCGGGGAACATCTTTGTCAGCGACCAGGTCTACCCCCTGCGCCGGGGGACGCTATACCTCATCGGGGAAAACACCCTCCACCGCACCATGGCGGAGGGCTTTCACGCCCGTTATGTCCTCCACATCAACAAAAAAGCACTGACTCAGCTGTCCACCCCCCAGACCGACCTGACCCAGTTCTGCGGCGCTGCCTTCCGCCGGGCGGAGCTGTCCGGCGGGGAGATGACGGAAATTATCGAGCTGTTTCAGGCTCTGGAGCGCAACAAAAATGACGGTTCCTTCGGCAGCGACACCCGGCAGCTGGTAGCCCTGCTCAACCTGCTGGTCCGGGTGGCCCCCACCCTCAACGTGGCCGACGCCGGGGAGTCCATCCACAACAAGGATTTTCTCCGGGTCTCCCCCATCCTGGACTATATCCGGGACAACCTGGCCGAGCCCCTCACTCTGGATCAGATTGCCGGGCAGTTTTATATCAGCAAGCACTACCTGTGCCGCATCTTCAAGGCGGCCACCGGCTTCTCCGTGATGGAGTATATCATCTACAGCCGGGTCCTCCGGGCCCGGCAGCTGCTCCAGGAGGGGGTGAGCGTCCAACAGGCGGGGGAGCTGTCCGGCTTTTCCGACAACTCCCACTTTATCCGCACCTTCGGCCACCTCACCGGCCTCACCCCCGGGAAGTACGCCAAGGAGTACCAGTCCGGGGATCAGGTCCTCCTTTAAGACGAAATCGGACTCCGAGCCCTCAATTTTATGTCAACATCTGCAAAGTGGGCTCCCCGGCTCACGTTTGCGCGCATTTGCACAAAAGGACCTCCGCCCGGCACGGCCGGACGGAGGTCCTTTTTTAATCTCTCGGTCTTCGGTAGAACTTGCCCACTACCCGCTCGGTGCGCAGCACGTTGACAAAGGCCTTGGGGTCGGACTGGCGAATCTTCCGGGCCAGGGAGCGGACCTCACTGTCGTTCACCACGGAGTAGATCATCACGCAGGGGTCGCCGTTGTACAGTCCCACCCCCTCGATGAGGGTGGCGGTGTGCTGGGTCTCCTGAATCTGGGCGCACACTCCGCCGGCGGCCTCCCGGCCGGTGACGATCATCAGGGTGGCCCGCCGGCCGTCCGGGTCCAGCATCTTGATGACCTGGGTACAGGCGTACTGATACAGCATAGAGTACAGCGCCCGGTCCCAGCCGAACAGATAGCCGGCAATGGCCAGCAGGACCACGTTGCCGCAGAAGATATAGGTCCAGGCGTCCACGTTCTTCCGCTCCGACAGGGCGATGGCGATAAAATCGGTGCCGCCGCTGGTCACCCGCACACGGAGGCACAGAAAACCGGCAAAGCCGCTGATGATCCCGCCAAAGATACAGATAAGCAGGATGTCCTCGGTGATCTCCAGGGAGGGCACCAGATCGGTAAAGATACTGGTGAACAGAATGGTCAGGCAGGAGTACAGGGTAAACCGCTTGCCCACCAGCTTAAAGCTGATAAAGGCGGGCACAGCGTTGAGCGCCAGATTGATGGGGGCAAAGGGCAGCTCCACCCCATAGAACTCTATGGCACAGCGCTGGATCAGCCGGGTAACGCCGGTAAAGCCCCCGGGAAACAGGTCGCCCGCGGACACAAAGGTCTTAAAGTTAACAGCCGCGATGAGGGAGGACAGGGCAATCATTAAAACCCGGATCCCAACTTCCTTCTTCTGAATTTTCTGGTTTGTTGTTGTCATGAACTCTCCTTTTATTTGGCCTCAGCCAAAATATCCGCGTTTTTCATAAAATACTCCACCCCGGAGTAGATGGTGGTCAGCACGATTACCGCAGTACAGATCTGGTTGACAATATCAGGCAGGGGCAGCAGCATGAGGATAATACACACCATGGTGGCGGCGGTTTTCACCTTGCCCGACCAGCCGGCGGCAATCACTCTCCCCTTGTCGGCGGCCACCATCCGCAGCCCGGATACGGCGAACTCCCGGACAATCACGATGAGCAGGGCCCAGGCGGGCATCTGACCCACCTCCACAAACCACAGCATGGCGGCGGTGACCAGGCACTTGTCGGCCAGGGGGTCCATAAACTTGCCGAAGTCGGTGATCTGGTTGTAGTGCCGGGCGATGTACCCGTCCAAGGTATCGGTGATGCTGGCGGCGGCAAAGATGGCCAGGGCCCAGTAGTTGGCCCAGGGCACATCTAAGTACAGCACCAGCAGAAAAGCCGGGATCATCACCACCCGCAGGATGGTCAGCTTATTGGCGGTATTCATTGGTTATCGTCTCCTTGTGTAGGGGGCGGTCTCTGCGCCGCCCCGTTTTTATGCACCCTGTCGGGTATACGGGGCGGCTCGGAGGCCGCCCCCTACGCTTCAATTTCTCCGGTCAGGTCCCCGTCGGAAACCCCGGTTATCCTCACGTTGACAAATTCCCCCGCGGGCACCAGCCCGGCGGCGGTGAACAGCACCCGGCCGTCGATGTCCACCGAGTCGGCGTAGGTACGGCCCACATAGCAGCCCTCCCCGCTGTCGAAGCCCTCGCACAGGACCTCCATCACCGTGCCCAGCCGCTCCTCGTTGTACCCGTCCATAATCCGGGATTGGAGGTCCACCACCAGTTCCACCCGCCGGGCGGCAACGTCCGGGTCCACCTGGTTTTCCATGGCGGCGGCCAGGGTGCCCTCCTCCGGGGAGAACTGGAACACCCCCACCCGCTGGAGCCTCTGTTCCCGGAGAAAGTCACACAGCTCCTCAAATTCCGCCTCCCCCTCCCCGGGCAGGCCGCAGATCAGGGAGGTACGGATCACCACGTCTGGCATAGCCGCCCTAAGCTTGCCAAAGAGCTCCTCCAGCTCCGCCCGGGTATTCCGGCGGCGCATAGCCTTCAAAATACCGTCGTTGCAGTGCTGGATAGGGATATCCAGGTAGTGGAGCACCTTGGGTTCACCGGCAATGACCTGGATAAGCTCGTCGGTAATGGCCTCCGGGTAGAGGTAGTGGAGCCTGATCCAGTGGAAATCCAGTTTACATAACTCTCTCAGCAGCTGGGCCAGAGTGGTTTTCTCCTCCAGGTCCAGGCCGTAGCGGGTAATGTCCTGGGCGATGACAATGAGCTCCTTCACCCCGGAGGCGGCCAGCTTCTCCGCCTCGGCCAGCAGGGCCTCCACAGAGCGGCTGCGGTATCTCCCCCGGAGCTTGGGGATGATACAGAAGGCGCAGCCGTTGGAGCACCCCTCGGCGATCTTCAGATAGGCGGTGCAGGGCGGGGTGGTGACAAGGCGCTCCCCGTCCTCATAGGTACGGTGG
>CATNCS010000064.1 GCA_950097245.1 uncultured Oscillospiraceae bacterium
CCGCCACAAAGGCCACCCCCAGGGGGGCCCGCTCCCCAAAGACCATCGCCCCCGCCAGCACCGCCGCCAGCAGAAAGTGGATGCCCGCCTCCGACAGCACCGCCAGAGGGGAGGGCCTCAGCCCCGAGACACGGGCCGGCTCCGCCGCCCTGGGCCGGTCCCGCAGTGCGCCTATCTTGCTGTAAATGGTCTTGGCTGTCATGCCGGTCTCCTCCTTGGTTCAGGTTGGAGCCCCATTATATTCCAGTTTTTGGAAATTATGCGTCGAAACCGGTCTTTGACAAAAATTTGCGGCCCTCCCCCTGCGGGGAAGGGCCGTTCTCGTCTCAATCAGCTATTTTTCATCATCCAGCAATTGGATCATATCAACCCCCTGAATTTGTCCCGGATATGACTCTAAAATTTCTCCTGTAAAGGTTACGGCAATATGATCGCCAACATTCAGGTCTTCCACAGAAATATCTGTATATCTCCATACAAGCTTTGTTTCTTCATGAAGGGAGAAGCAAAACGCTCCTCTGAAATTGATGTCGTTTACCTCCATGCCCGTTACGGTAAAGATGTCGTTCTGAATTTCAGAAATCGTGGCATAGAATGTCTGCGGAATATGCGCGGGCGCGGAATTTTCCATGCGGTCATAAGCCGTTTTATACCCGATGAAATAAAACGCCCCCGCAAGCGCCGCGCTGTAACAGAGCAGAACAATCACAAGCCCAGCTGTCCTTTTCTTCATGACAATGCCTCCTCCATAGTGGTTCTATCTATATAGACGCAGAAATATCCTAAAAGTTCCTCCCTGCGCTTCTATAATTACAGGGAGAGCGTTCAACTTTAGGCTTGTATTTTCATATAAAATCGAATACAAACCGCCAGAACCCAAAATGCTGTTGACATATTTGCCGGCAGGACTTATAATAATGGTAGTAGGGTGGTTTCCCATGAGACGAGTGATGGTTCTGACTCGTCGGTAAAATAAAAATTGACCGAGTGAAGATGTTGAGTGACGGTTCTGACTCAACGGTAAAATAAAAACTGACCGAACGAAGCCGCCCAGCGGGGAGGGGGAGCACCCCTTCCCGCTTTTCTTTTCTGTTTGGAGTGTAAAACGATGGAATATACAGGTGATATTTACAGTCTGTCCACACAGTTTTTTACAGATTACCCTAACAGCCAATACCCGGAAATTACAGTGAAACAGGGACGGCCTTACTCCTGTCTGCTGATCGAATATTTTGACGATCTGTTCATCTGTATCCCGTTCCGCTCCCACGTCCCGCATCCCTATGCGTATCACTTTAAAACTTCGGCTCGGTCCAGGCGCAGTTCTTCCGGGCTGGATTATACAAAATCCGTTTTAATCAAAAACAATGATTATCTGGATACTGCTTCACCGGCAATTGTCGATCAAGATGAATATAAAGAAACTATGACCAATTTGCCACGTATTGTGCAGGAGGTATTCGACTACATATCGGATTATAAAGACGATCTCAACAATATTAAAAAGCTTCACCCTAAAGAATGGCAACGCCGTTATGGGCGTTCTACTTTGCCATACTTCGACGAATTTTTAAAAGAAGGGGGGCACGTAAATGATCCCCTTCTTTAATACTGTACAATAGAAGTTAGGACTTGTATTTTTCAGAAAAATCGAATACAATAGAAAATGAATCAATGTAAGTTCCCCTATCCTGACTGAAAGGAAGGTACGTTCCTATGAAACTGGAAACTGAGCTGGGCGAGATCCGCATCAGCAGCGACGTGTTCACCACCGTCACCGGCAGCGCCGCCACCAACTGCTACGGGGTGAAGGGCATGGCGGTGCGGTCCACCACCGACGGGCTGGTCCACCTGCTGAAGCGGGAGTCCATGTCCAAGGGCGTGAAGGTGTACTACAACGCCGACGGCACCGTCTCCATCGAGCTGCACATCATCGTGGAGAACGGAGTCAACCTCATGGCCGTGTGCCGGTCCATCATGAGCGAGGTGCGCTATGTGGTCAGCAAGACCACCGGGGTGGAGGTGGCCTCGGTGGACGTGTGCGTGGACTCCATGCGCTTCTAAAAATCATTCGCGGAAAGGAATTTTGCCGATATGGTACAAACTATTGACGCGGCGGTATTTCAGCGGATGATGATTCACGCTCACGCCGCCATCAACGCCCAGAAGCAGCCCATCAACGACCTGAACGTGTTCCCCGTCCCCGACGGCGACACGGGCACCAACATGACCCTCACCATCGGGGCCGCCGCCGCCGAGATGCGGAAAAAGCACTACGACACCGTGGGCCAGGCCGCCGGGGGCACCGCCTCCGCCCTGCTCCGGGGGGCCCGGGGCAACTCGGGGGTGATTCTGTCCCTGCTGTTCCGGGGGTTCTCCAAGGCCGTCAAGGAGAACGAGACCATGGACGGCCGGGACCTGGCCATCGCCCTGGACTTCGGGGTGGCCGCCGCCTACAAGGCGGTGATGAAGCCCGCCGAGGGCACCATTCTCACCGTCTCCCGCCTGGCCGCCGCCCGGGCTGCCGGACACGCCAGGGAGGACGGCTCCTTCGAGGGGGTGCTGGAGGCCGCCATCCAGGAGGGCCAGGAGGCCCTGGCCCACACCATCGACCAGAACCCGGTGCTGAAAAAGGCCGGGGTGGTGGACGCCGGCGGCAAGGGCTTCCTGGTCATCCTCCAGGGCATGCTGGACGAGGTCCGGGGCCTGCCCATGCCCGAGGCCGGGGAGGAGGGGACCGTCCCCAACGACAAGGCCGACTTCGAGGCTGTCAACGTGGAGGACATCACCTTCGCCTTCGACACCGTGTTTATCGTCCGCAAATTCAAGGAAAATACCGATCTGGAGCCCTTCCGGAAGTACCTCAACTCCATCGGCGACAGCCTGGTGATCGGCGAGGACGACGAGGCCTTCAAGGTCCACGTCCACACCAACACCCCCGGCAGCGCCCTGAACGAGGCCCAGAAGTACGGCGTGCTGGAGCTGGCCAAGATTGAGAACATGCGCACCCAGGCTGAGGACCTGGCCGCCGGCAAGCACGTGCAGAGCACCGACGACCTGGAGGCCGTCGAGGAGGAGCTGGAGAAGTCCGCCGGCCCCGTCCACGCCGACCCGGAGAAGAAGTTCGGCTATGTGGCCGTGTGCGCCGGGGCCGGGCTGGAGGCCGTGTTCCAGGACCTGGGGGTAGACGGCCTGGTGGGGGGCGGCCAGACCATGAATCCCTCCACCCAGGACATCCTCAAGGCCATCGACGCCACCCCGGCGGAGATCGTCTACGTCCTGCCCAACAACAAGAACATCATCATGGCCGCCCAGCAGACCGTTCCCCTGTGCGAGGACAAAAAGGTGATCGTCCTGCCCACCAAGACGGTGCCCCAGGGCATCTCCGCCATGCTGGCCGCCGACCCCGACGCGGAGGAGGGGGACAACACCGCCGCCATGATGGAGGGCTTCGCCAACGTGCGCACCAGCGAGATCACCTACGCCGCCCGGGACTCCGACTTTGACGGCTTTGCCATCCACCAGGGGGACTACCTGGCCCTGGAGGAGCACCAGCTCTTCGGCACCGACCAGGACCTGCCCGCCATCCTGGACCGGCTGGCCCGCTCCGACAGCCACCAGAGCGCCGAGTTTATCTCCATCTTCTACGGCGAGGATGTCACCGAGGAGCAGGCCCAGGAGGCGGAAAAAATCTTCGCCGCCGCCTGTCCCAACGCCGAGATTACCCTGCTGGCCGGGGGCCAGCCGGTGTACTACTTTATGATTTCTGCGGAGTAGAGAGGAGAAACAGTCATGGAGCTTCAAATCATCCCCAGACAGAATGCCGTCCCTGAATTTGACCCGCACACCATCGCTGTGCAGTATATTGAATACGACCACAGCTACAGCGGAGATCAAATTACCGAGACTTTGATCGCAAAAATTCTCAAGCAGATTCCCTCTGGGATCGAGACTATCCTGTACCTGGACCCGGACGGAGAGGATAATTGGCTGGAGGTGCTCTGCGACGGCGAATGGCTGGCCCTCGGGTTCTGCGGCGATTTTGGACAGAACAATTATTATTCCTACAACCCCGCCTATGCTGGTGTAACGGAAAAGACCCCCCTGCGGAGCGGGGGACAGTCCCCCATTGAAAAGGAGCTGGCCCTTCAGGATATTGAGGCCGGGGTGAAAGCGGTGGAGTACTTCATCCGAACCGGCGAATTTTATCCGGGAATTGATTGGGGAAAGCAACTTTAATGGTTATCTTTGAATTGGATGAGGACACTGTCCTGACAAGCGCAGAGCGAAAACAGTTAGATGATGCAAAAAAACTGCCCCTTTTATACACTGAGGATTCTCCCGAACTGACCGATGAAATGGAAAAGGTCTTTGTCGCTGCAAGAAAAGCAAAGCCCTATCGTTAAATATCTGTCAGCATCAAAATAAACGCAAAAATCCCGGTCCATTCGGACCGGGATTTTCCTATGCTATTCAGGGAGCGGGTACGACCTCCACAGTGTAGCCCAGGTCCTTCAGGCCCTGGACCACGCCGGTCTTGCCGATCATGTGGCCCGCGCCCACCGTCATCAGGCCGGTGTGGCCGCCCTCCTGCTTCAAATACCGGTCGGCCCAGGCGATCATGTTGGGGTCACGGCCCTCAAAGAGCTTGGAGTTGAGCTCATCGGTGGTGTTGGACTGGATAACGTCCTTGGGGTAGTCGTTGGCGAACGCCTCGGTGTCCCGGGTCTTCCACTGGTCCATCCAGCGGTCGATGGCATCGTCCTGCTCCTTCAGGGCGGCCTCATACTCCGCCTTCTCCTCCTCGCTCAGGTCCTCGGCCGCGTCCATTCCCAGGAACATGGCCAGTGTCATGGTCAGGTAATTCTCCTGATACTCGTCAGACAGGCCGTCGAAAATCCTGCCCTGGAAGGCGTAGGTCTCCACCCCCTCCACGGGGACGTCCGCGTTGGTGGCCTTGGCGTTGACATACAGGTCCAGCGCCATGGCGTTGTCGCTGCTGGTCTCGTCCAGCATGGACAGGGCGGTGAAGGAGTTGGCCAGCGCCCAGGGCTTGAACTGGGCCACCTGCTCCTCGGGCATGCCCACAGGGGCCAGGGCCTCCACCACCTCCTGGTACAGCTCGGCGCTGATGTGGTCCTTCAGGGTGGTGCCGTCGGAGTAGGTCTGCATGGCGGTGAACTCGTCGATGCCCTCCTGGCTGTTGAAGTCCAGCTCAAAGGCGGCCAGCTCGGCGGAGGTGATGATGTCCCGCAGCTGCTTGTGGAAGGGATAGAGGTTGTTCCGGTCGGTGTGGATGGAGCCCAGCAGGTACAGGGTGTTGCCGTTGCCCTCCGCCTTCCACAGCAGGCCCAGGGAACCGGCGTTCTGCCCGTCGTACAGGGCCAGGATCATGCGGTTGGCGAAGGACGCGGCCTCCAGCAGGGTGCAGGGCCGGTCCAGGGCCAGGCTGTCGCCGTCGCCGTGGACCACGCCCCAATCGCGCAGAACATCGACAGGGGGCCCGGCGTTGACATTGTCAAAGGCGTAGGCCGCTGCCTCCTGATACAGGGCGTTGAGTACCCCGCCCCGGGTAGTGTCAATAACCAGACCGTTCCCCTGAACGGTGTTAGCAGGCATATTCAGCAGGGCCAGCTTGTCGGCGGCCACCTGGGTCATCTTGTCCAGCTGCTCCTGGGTGACGGGCTTGCTGTGGTCGGTGTTGATCTCATCCCCCACCAGCCCCATGGCGTAGGCGTCGGCCATCTCGTTCCAGGCCCAGTCGGGGAGGGGCGCGGCCTGGGATTCCTCCGCCGCAAAAACAGGGGTCACGCCGCCCAGCAGCCCGAAGGCCAGCAGCAGGGTAAGTAATCTTTTCATGTGCAATTCATCCTTTCTCGGGCCGGGGCCCAATTGTTCTATTTTATTGTAGCACCGGACAGGGATAAGTCAATTAAAATTTCCTTAAACCCGCCATCCAAACGATAGCACTTTTTTCCAAAAAAGTCAATCACAAATCGCGTTGAATTTTCAATGCAGTTTGTGATATGGATTAAATATGTAAATTCACACTATAATGTACTCAAACAAACTGAGAAGTGAGGCATTATGGAAAAATTTGTTGTGACACCCCGCGAGGACAAGAGCGTCACCATGACCATCCGCATCGACCGGACGCTCCAGGAGCGGTACAACGACCTGTCCGCCCGAACCAACCGCTCCCGGAACGAGCTGATCGGCATGGCGCTGCAATATGCCCTAGACCATATGGAGCTAAAGGATACAGATGCGTAGGGGCGGCTATCAGCCGCCTGCGGGCGCATAATATGCGCCCCTGCAGAGTCATACCTCCAGCCACCGGGCCAGGTCCCACAGGTCGGGAGAGATGTGGTCGGGCTGGAAGGGGGCGAAGGCCTCCGCTCCGGTGGTACCGTTGAGGACGGCGGCGAAGCGGGTCCCGGCGTTTTGGGCGGCCCCGGCGTCCAGCACGGTGTCGCCGCAGAACAGGGCGTCCTCCGGATTTACCCCCAGCCGTTCCAGCACGAACAGCAGGCCCTCCGGGTCGGGCTTGGGGCGCTTCACGTCGGCGCTGCCGATAACCAGCTCCACCGCATCCCTCAGCCCGTGGTTTTCCAGGATGAGCTCAATGGTGTCCCCCCGCTTGGTGCTGACAATGGCGGTCCGCACCCCCCGCTCCCTCAGCCCCCGGAGCAGCTCTGGAGCCCCGGGGAAGAGGATGGTCTCGTGAATCTGCCGCTCCCGGGCCACCTCGGTGAACAGGGCCCGGAATTTGGCCTGACGGTCCGGGTCCCGGTCTCCGGTGAGCATGGCGTAGGAGTCCTCCAGCATATAGCCGATGGTGCTCCGCACCGTCTCCCGGTCGGGGGCGGGCCAGCCCAGGCCGGTGAGGCCGTGGACAAACCCGGCCACGATGGAGTTGGTGCAGTCCCCCAGGGTATAGTCAAAATCGAAGCAAACCGCTTTGAACATAAGCTCTCCTCCTTCATAGATCACGCTATCATAATATCACAGGAAAGTATTTGCCGCAACCATTTGACCAAACGCTCCGAATACTGTATAATAAGTACAAACGTCCCCACGGGAGCAAGGAGGAATATGATGGATAAGTCAAACGAAAAATACAGCGCTTACATCCAGATTCTGAAGGAGGAGCTGGTCCCCGCCATGGGCTGCACCGAGCCCATCGCCATCGCCTACGCCGCCGCCAAGGGCCGGGAGGTGCTGGGCGAGCTGCCTGACCAGGTGGTGGTGGAGGCCAGCGGCAACATCATCAAAAACGTGAAGAGCGTTGTGGTGCCCAACACCGGCGGACTCCACGGCATCGAGGCGGCCGCCGCCGCCGGCGTGGTGGCCGGCCGGCCGGAGCTGATGCTGGAGGTCATCTCCCAGGTCACCCGGGAGCAGCAGGAGGAGATGCGCGTCTATCTGGAGGAGTACCCCGTCCGGGTGGAGTTTCTGGACGGGGACCTGGTCTTCGACATCCGGCTCACCCTGCGCAGGGGGGAGAATGAGGCGAAGGTCCGCATCGCCAACTACCACACCAACATCGTCCACCTGGAGCACAACGGCCAGGTCCTGCTGGATCTGCCTGTGGAGGCGGAGGATGAGAGCGGCCTCACCGACCGGTCCCTGCTGTCTATGGCGGACATCTTCGACTTTGCCCAGACGGTGGAGATCGACGATGTGCGGGAGGTCATCGGCCGGCAGATCGAATGCAACATGGCCATCTCCCAGGAGGGCCTCACCCACAGCTACGGGGCCAACATTGGCCAGGTGATCCAGGCCTCCTCTCCCGCCGGCGACCCCATCGCCAGGGCCAAGTCCGCCGCCGCCGCCGGCTCTGACGCCCGGATGGGGGGCTGCGAGATGCCCGTCATCATCAACTCGGGCAGCGGCAACCAGGGCATGACCGCCTCCGTGCCGGTGATTGTCTACGGCCGGGAGATCGGCGCGTCTGAGGAGAAGCTCTACCGGGCGCTGGTGCTGTCCAACCTCATCACCATCCACCAGAAGACCCGCATCGGCCGGCTGTCCGCCTACTGCGGGGCCGTCAGCGCCGGGGCGGCCGCCGGGGCGGGCATCGCCTACCTGGACGGCGGCGGCTATGAGGAGGTCATCCACACCGTGGTCAACGCCCTGGCCATCGTGTCCGGCATGATCTGCGACGGGGCCAAGGCCTCCTGCGCCGGGAAGATCGCCGCCGCCATTGACGCCGGGGTGCTGGGCTACCGCATGTATCAGCAGGGCCAGCAGTTCCACGGCGGGGACGGCATTATCTCCCGGGGGGTGGAGAAAACCCTGGACAACGTGGGCCGGCTGGGGAAGATCGGTATGCGGTCCACCGATAAAGAGATCTTGCAGATTATGCTCCAGACCTGAACAAAAAGACAGCCTGCCGAGACAGGCTGTCTTTCTTTATCGCGCCCATTCGCCCTTGTGCTCCTTCCACCAGGCGGGAAAAGCCTCCTTTTTCGCTGCGGCGGGACGGCGGCTTTTATTTCTTCTCCGGAAAACGCTTGTCTTTCCACGCCTTGCCGCAGGCCCGGCCGGTGAAAACAAGCAGAATCAAGGTCAGCAGCCCTCGGACGATACCAACCGCAATGGCAAAAACAGTGGATGGATAGCGGATTTCCGGTATCTTAATAAAAGCGTACAGCCGCCAGAGCCCGCCCACCAGGCCCCAGGGAGACACGCTGGTATACGGGTTCAGCGCAAGGCAGCTCAGCGCCACCGCCAGCCAGCCCATGATGAGAAGGGGGTGCTTTTTCGCCAGCAGCAGGGGCAGGCCCAGAATGACAAACGCCACAGCCGCGAATACCAGCAGGGGCACGCCCATGATCCCGATAATGGCCAGGGCCGCGCCGGTGATCTCCAGCACCACGCCCGTTTTCTGCACAGCGGTCAGTCCCTGTTTTTCCCGCTCCACATAGACCATCCGGGGCCGGGGCGGCTCCGGGGGCTGGGGGCGCTCCCCCTCCCGGACCAGCTCGTCCACCGACACGCCGAACAGGTCGGCTAAGCGTATGATCTTGTCCAGGTCCGGGGTGGACTGGCCGGTCTCCCACTTGCTCACACTCTGCCGGGACACCTCCAGCTTCTCCGCCAGGCCGTCCTGAGACATGCCCCGCTCCGTGCGCAAGGACAATATTTTTTCCG
Source organism: uncultured Oscillospiraceae bacterium (assembly GCA_950097245.1). Lineage (GTDB taxonomy): Bacteria > Bacillota > Clostridia > Oscillospirales > Oscillospiraceae > Lawsonibacter. Next base: position 9,157 of record CATNCS010000064.1, read on the forward strand.
CCAGCGTCATATACTTGACCTCCTCTTGATTTTCCTTTATTATAAAGAAAACCGGGCAAAAAGCAATCAAGTTCCCTTGGAAATTCCCGCAACTGACAGTTGCGGAGGGGCAGGAGGGCGTTTTTATGGCAAAAAAGAAGTCTCGGAACACCCGGGAGAAGATTATCGACGCGGCCTGGAAGCTGTTTTACCGCCGGGGCTACGACGACACCACTGTGGAGGAGATCATCGAGGAGTCGGGCACCTCCAGGGGGTCCTTCTATCACTACTTTCAGGGGAAAGACGCCCTGCTGTCCACCCTGGCCGACGTCTTCGACCGGAAGTATGAGGAGCTGGCCGAGACCATGGACCCAAAGATGGACCGGTTTGACCAGCTGATGTACCTGAACCGGGAGCTGTTCGCCATGCTGGAGAACTCCATCTCCCTGGACCTGGTGGCCCGGCTGTATTCCTCTCAGCTGGTGACCCGGGGGGACAAGTCCCTGCTGGACCACGGCCGCACCTACTACCGGCTGCTGCGGCAGATTGTCCTCCAGGGCCAGCAGCGTGGCGAGCTGCGGGCCAATATTACCGCCAACGAGATGGTGCGGGTCTACGCCCTGTGCGAGCGGGCCCTCATCTACGACTGGTGCCTGTCCGGCGGGGACTACTCCCTCACCCAGTACGGCCAGACCATGATGCCCATGTTTTTACAGGGGTTCCGGGCGGGGATGTAGGGGCGGATATCATCCGCCCGCCCTGTTTATGCGGGCGGGTATTACCCGCCCCTACAGAGAACCCCCCTCATATTTTGAAAACTTTGTCAGAATGTACAAATTATAATTTTAAAAAATGTACGGCCTATTTTTTCTGAAATTTCGGGAAAAACAGGCTTTTATTGATTATATTGTACGGAGCTTGTTCTATATTGCGTTCCGGCTTCTTTTCTGGTATGATACCACTAATCTGCGTTTTGGCGGCTCTGTGTGTGCCGCCGGAGGGCTTTTGGGAGGAATACTATGACAACCGCGCAAATTTGTATTATGGCTACCATCATCCTGTATCTCTGCTTTGTTATTTTCACCGGCGTGATGATCGGCCGCCGGTCCAAGAAGAGCGCCGAGGGCTTCTACCTGGGCGGACGGGGCATCGGCCCCCTGGTCACCGCCATGAGCGCCGAGGCCAGCGACATGAGCAGCTACCTGCTCATGGGCATCCCCGGCCTGGCCTACCTCTCCGGCGTGGCGGACGCCAGCTGGACCGCCATCGGCCTGGCCGTGGGCACCTATCTGAACTTCCTGCTGGTGGCCAAGCGGCTGCGCCGCTACAGCGTCAAGCTGGACGCCATCACCATCCCCAGCTTTATCTCCAGGCGCTACGGCGAGAAGCGGCCGGTGATTATGTGCATCTCCGCCCTGATTATCCTGATCTTCTTCGTGCCCTACGTGGCCTCCGGCCTGGCCGCCATCGGCAAGCTGTTCAACAGCCTCTTTGACTGGGACTATATGATGGCGGTGGTCATTGGCGCCATTGTGATTATCAGCTACACCTCGGTGGGCGGCTTCTCCGCCGTGGCCACCATGGACCTGATCCAGTCCGTCATCATGACCGTTGCCCTGGCTGTAATTGTGGTCTTTGGCATTGTTCAGGCCGGAGGGCTGGACGCTGTGCTGGACCACGCCCGCACCCTGCCTGGCTTCCTCAGCTTTACCCAGACCTACAATGTGGCGGACAATTCCGCCGAGCCCTACGGCCTGATCCGGATTGTCTCCATGATGGCCTGGGGCCTGGGCTACTTCGGCATGCCCCACATCCTGGTCCGCTTTATGGCCATACGGGACGAGAACGAGCTGAAGCTGTCCCGCCGCATCGCTGCCGTGTGGGTGGTGCTGTCTATGGGGGTGGCGGTGTTCATCGGCATCGTGGGTCACGCCGTCTCCGCCGCGGGCCGCATTCCCTTCCTGGAGGGCAGCGCCACTGAGACGGTCATTGTCAGGCTCTCCGACCTGCTGTCCAGCTTCGGCATTGTGCCCGCCGTTGTGGCCGGCTGCATCCTGGCCGGTATCCTGGCCGCCACCATGTCCACCGCCGACAGCCAGCTGCTGGCTGCCTCCTCCGCCTTCTCAGAGAACCTGGTGCAGGACGTCTTCGGCATCAAGCTGACCCAGAAGCAGACCATGCTCATCGCCCGGCTCACCGTGGTGGTCATCGCCATTATCGCCCTCTTCCTGGCCCGGGACCCCAACAGCAACGTGTTCCAGATCGTCTCCTTCGCCTGGGCGGGCTTCGGCGCCACCTTCGGCCCCGCCATGCTGTGCGCCCTGTTCTGGAAGCGGAGCAACCGCCAGGGCATCATGGCCGGCCTGGTAGCGGGGGGCGTGATGATCTTTGTGTGGAAGTTCCTGGTCAAGCCTCTGGGCGGCATTTGGAACATCTACGAGCTGCTCCCCGCCTTCCTGGTGGCGCTGGCCGCCATTGTGATCGTTTCCCTGGCAACTCCCGAGCCCGAGGCCGAGGTGGTCAAGGCCTTCGAGGAGTATGACAAATAGGCACAGGCGTGAAAAGGGCCCCCGCCAATCGGCGGGGGCCCTCGCTTGTCTTTACAGGCTGTTCAGGAACCGGAGGAAGGCCTCCTTCCCCTCGGGGGTGCGCTTGTACACTCCCGCGTGCTCCAGCACCTGGGCGAAGACCAGGCCGGTCTCCTTCTGGACGATGTCCAGGGCGTTCTCCCGGGTGATGGTATAGTTCTTGGCGAAGGACTCCGCCCAGTCGGCGTGCTTCTCCGTCAGCTCACTGGTCCGGAGGTCAGTGCCGCCGGCCAGAGCGTCGGCCACCGCCGCCAGCTCCTCCTTCAGCCGGGCGGGGAGGACTGCCAGGCCCATCACCTCAATGAGGCCGATGTTCTCCTTCTTGATATGGTGCAGCTCGGCGTTGGGCTCACGGTTGATGAGCACGGTGGGCACGTTGGCGGCCTTCACGGTGGCGATGATGGAGTCAGCCGCGGAGGTCATGCAGGGGTTGATAATCAGAGCGTCCACACCCTGGGTGATAAAGGTGTT
>CATNCS010000065.1 GCA_950097245.1 uncultured Oscillospiraceae bacterium
TCACTCCTTTTTATCGTTTGGAATACACCAGCCTGTCCGCAATCAGGTAGCAGATACAGGCGGCGAACATGGCGTTGATGGAAGCGATGCCAACGGGAACAAAGTTGCCCACCAGGGCGCCGGCAAGCACCCCGGCGATGGAGCCCCAGGGCACCGTGAGGGCGGGGCGGCCCCGGCACGGTAATCCTCCCGGTGGAGCAGATAGTCCAGCATGACGATGATGCCCACTGGGGGCAGGGTGGCGTTGAGGAAGTTGAGCCAGCCCACAAAGTTGTTGTACAGCCAGATGGCTGCCGCCGTACCCACCGCGCCGGACACCAGGGTCATGGGCTTCTGCCGCAGGCCGGTTATATTGGTCAGGCCCAGACCGCCGGTGTACAGGGCGTTGTTGTTGGTGGTCCAGATGTTGGCCCCCAGTACGATGAGGGCGGGGATGGCCAGGCCCTGGGCGATCATCACGTAGAAGATGTCGTCCTTGCCGGTGAAGGCGCCCCCCACCGCGCCGAAGGCGAACATGAGGGAGTTGCCCAGGAAGAAGGCAATCACCGTGGTGGACACAGCCACCGCATTATTTTTGGCGAAACGGACAAAGTTGGGGGTGGCGGTGCCGCCGCTGACGAAGGAGCCGATCACTAAGCCCACCCCGGCCAGGATAGACAGACCGCCGGAGGATTTGGCGAAGATGGCGGTGAGCCCGCCGCCCTCAATAGTGGACAGGGACATGGAGTAGATACCCAGAGCGGCGATGAGGGGGACAGAGACGGCGCTGACGATGGTGAGGGCCTTGATGCCGAAGTAGGCGGAGGCTGTCATGCAGGCCCCGGCGATGACCACCAGCGCCATGGGAGGCACTTTAAGCAGTTCCGCCGCCGGAATGGCAAACATGGCCACCCCAACGCCGAACCAGCCGATCTGGGTGAAGGCGATGAGCACTGAGGCCAGCTTGGAGCCCTGGGTGCCGAAGGAGCGCCGGGCCAGCAGGTCCAGGGTGAGGCCGGTATCGCAGCCGATATAAGCCAGGCCGCCGGTGTAGGCCCCCAGAATGATACCGCCGATCACCACCGCCCAGACAAATCCGCTCAGGTCCAGGCCGTTGCCCAGCTTGGCCCCCACGCTCATGCTGGCGGAGAAGAAGGTGAAGCCCATCATCACCACGAACATACTGCCAAAGCCCTTGCGGGCCTGGGCCGGAACTGCCTCCAGAGAATAGTCGTCGTCCGCGCCCCGGCGCGGACCGGTCTGCTGTGCCATTGGAACCGCCTCCTGAATGGTAAATTGTAAAAAGAATTCAGTAAATGATACCGTAAAATTTGGTCATTGTAAAGGGAAAAATGAAAAATAACCCGGAATGGAAGAGGCTGGACAAATTGCATTATTTTTATGGACAATTTTCTCCAGAAAATTCCTGAAATAGTATTGAAAAACAGCTGGAGATATGGTAATCTATATCTGAGCGCAGAGAGGGCAGGACGACGTGTGAAGCCTCGCTGAGTAAGCGGACGCAGCTGTAGACGAGCCCGATCTGACCGGACGGCGGTTAGATAAACCGCCGTTCTGCTTTTTTGGGACCCAGTGGACGGCACGGCGGGGCCACCGTCCCATATGCCAGGAAGGGAGGAACGCCTATGATTCCAGCGGCCTGTCCCATTCACGAGTCCGCCGCGGTATGGCATCGGCCGGGGCGGAGGAGCTGAGAGGGCGGCCACGGCAATCCTGATGGGCAAACCATTGGAAACGATGGGACGCAAAGCTACGGAGCTAAGGCGTTCGGGTCTGCCGAGCGCTATGTCCGCCGGGCTGCAAAGGCAAACTGTCGGAAACGGCAGGACGCAAAGCACAGGGGGCTAAATTGCCGTTCCCCCCTGAAAGATGGGGCAAACCGCCGTTGTGCGGCTACACGACGACGACACGCCGGCCCGGCCGCCGGATACTTTGCATCCGAAGTAGGCAAGCAAAGAAAGGAAGTATGTGAATGAGAAAATTGAAAAAAACTGCGAAACAAAGCCTCTCTCTGTTCCTGTGCCTGATTATGGTGGTTGGCATGCTCCAGGTCACCGCGTTCGCGGATGAGCCCGGGGACGCTAACCCCGGTGTGGACACCGGGGCAGTGTCCGACCCGTCGGACACTGAGGACACTTCAGGCCCGGAAGAAGGGAATACCGATGCCGACGATGATACAGAAAATACCCCAGATGCCCCTGGAGACGACCAAGACCAGACCAATGAGCCAAGCTACAGCAAGGATACAGTCAACGACGTGCCTGCTGATGGCGAAGAGCACGATTGGAGCGACACTGTAGAAGTGGGCGACAGCCAGGGCGAGGTTACAGGTTCTGTGTCTAAAAACGAAATCCCGGAAGAGAATTTGGAAGGGGATAATCCCTCTGGCACTAAGACCGAGTGGAGTGCTGAAGGCACAGTCCCCAACGGCACAAACCCTGACACCCAGATTAAGGTTGAAGGCCAGGAGACCACAACAAGCAACAGCTCTACTGACGAGCAGGGCCGGCCTTCCAGTGCTTCCGGGAAAACCGAGGGTTCTGAGACGGTAACCAGCACCGAGACAAATAGTACCCAGGGTGAAATGGTGCTGGACCCCTCCAAGACCACGCAGAAGCTGGAACTGGGCGAGACCACAGAAACGCCGCTGCTGCCGGATAAGATCGAAGGGCCGACTACCACTGAGGGTAAAGAGACTACAAAGGGTCTCAATCCTGGCAAATTTGACGACGTTACCGTCACATTTGACCACATGGGTAATCAATCCAAAGATGTGACTCAGAGTGTTGATCGGGATAAACTCCTCGCGGAGAACAAGCCCGCCTCCGGAACTACCGCCAATTCTGTGACAACAGAAACGGATATCCTCGGGAATGTGTACAAGGTTACGGTGACGACTAAGGTTGAGCCTACCTACGATGTGGAAGGCAAGCAGAACGGCTGGAAGACAGTGAAGACGACCACAAGGGAAAGAGACCTGGGGACGACTATCACCAACTCTGAGTTCAAGGATCCTGAGATCATTAAGAACATGGAAAAGGTGGAAGGTTCTACTCATCAGGTGGGCGACCCCCAAACCGATGTGCAGCACACCCAGACCAGCACCACGCTGACTCTGCCTGAGCGGCCCGTGCCGCCGGAGGATGTCACAGATGCTGAGACTGGTGAGGTCACCAGGGTTACTGTGGAAGATGTCACCAACGCCACTGGAGATGTGATTGGCTACCGGACGATCACCACCGTGTATGATGCCGATGGCAAGGAACTGCGCTCCGCCTCTACGGTTCAGAACGGCACTACCTCCACCACCTACGGCACCGAGACCACCACCACTACCGTTGAGGAGACCGAGTTCATCCTTGAAAGCGTTCAGGAGATTATCGACAAGAGTGTCCAGCACACTGAAGTCGATACCAAGAAAGAAGTTACAGAGACTATCCTCAACTCTAGCGACCGCACGGTTACTGTAACACTTACCGGTGTGAGTGAGGGTGATGATCACGGAAAAACTCAGACCAACAGTTTGGCACCTACTGTTGCTGAGCCAAATGAAAAGCAGACCGATACAACAACTGATCTGTACCATCGTCCTGATGGTACTCCTGGTGAAGTAACTGGCGATTATATCTACAAGTGGATTGGAGAATATGGTCTGGAAAGTGCGATTCGTGTTGACGCTAATGCCTACACGTGTACTGGTTGCGAGGATCATGCAAATGGGGGAACTCATAACAACAAGGGATGGCAGGCTCACCAGTTTATCCTTCGGGACAAAGATGGCAATGCGCATTATGTATATTGTTCCGATTTTGAAGTGTCGCCTCAAAATGGCACAAAATATGAAATGGTGAACTTGGAGGAGTCCGGCTATTTCGGAGATGATGCGACTGCGCAGCATATTCGCTCTATTGCGCTGAAGGGTTACTGGGGTACCTCGAGCGGAACCGGAAGTTTGACAGATTTTCGTGCTATGATGGTAAATTCCAGAAAACTGACTCAAGAACAAGCGAATCGAATCACAGATGGTATGGCTTTGGCTGCTACACAAGCTGCTATCTGGAAATACGGTAATAGTGGTACTAACACACTTCGTGATGATCCTTTCTCTTACTATTATAAGACTGTTGCGACGAATCCTGATAACCATGAAGGCTGGGAAACTTCGTATCAGAAATATGTAGGAGTGGAAGGTTCTACTGATGACACCATTCTTGAAACCATTTACAATCATCTGGTTGGACTCGGCGTAACCGAAAGCCAGCAGGGAAAATTGGTCCAAAAGGATGCTGTTCAGAGTGCTTCTGTTACTGTAAAAAACAAGACCGTTGGAACCGCTACGCCTGAGAACGCAAAGTATAAGACTGATATCAGTTTTACTGTAGATTTACAGGGAAGCAGACTTAAACCAGAAGATACAAACATTATCTTGAGCGGTGGCGGTCTTAACGGTACACAAAGTTTCAGGTTGGGCCATGATGAAAATGGCAATTTGACCTTTGATTCTAGTGTACAGAACGGTACTGTTATCAAAAATGCGGATGGGACCTATACCCTGACACTGAAGGACGTGCAGCTGAAAAACGGTGAATTGGTTACTGTAAATTTAAAAGGCAAGCAGGAAGTCAAATCAGATGCCTATCTGATGAGTGCTACTACCGGCTATAACAAATCACAGACCTTCGTGACTGTTGAGGCTGGTACGCGTGATATTGACTTGAAGTTTGGCCTGAAATTTACTGTAACCGAAGCCACCGCTGAGTTGCAGGAGCAGACCGACACCACGACCTCGATTGTGAACGAGAAGACCCTGATTAGCGAGTCCAAGAAGGTTACCACCACCAAGCATTACACCCAGCAGACCACCACGCAGGATATCACGAGTGAAGTAAGGACCGAGTGGGGCAGCAGCTGGGACACGGTGTACAGCTACAACGATGGTGACGACGATACCGATACGGACGACGACGACGTAGATACCGGCGACGATGATACGGACGACGACGACGTAGATACCGGTGACGACGATACCGACACGGACGACGACACCGACACCGACATCCCCGACGAGCCCACGCCTCTGGCCCCCGGACCCGAGGAGGAGGTCGACATTTCCGATGAGAATGTGCCTCTGGCCAACCTCCCCGAGGAAGAAGTAGAAATCCTGGACGAGGACGTACCCCTGGCGGTGGCGCCCGAGACGGGTGACATCTCCATGGTCTGGTACGCCATGATCGGAGTGTCCGCAGCCGGACTTGTCTGCCTCAACCTGCGGAAGAAGCAGGACGAGGACTAAGTCCAGCACGGGCAAACCAAGCGCAGAGCCGGGGTCCCCAGCGGGCCCCGGCTTTTCTGATAACAAAGGAAGTGACAGGATGAAAGGCAAGAGAGCCTGTATTTTCGGGGCACTGCTGGCCCTGGCGCTGCTGACCGGATGCCAGGCCGATCATGATACCGCCCTCTTCCAGGAGAAGGCGGCTCTCCTTCGGGACTACGCCCTTGCGGACTGGGTCCGCCTGGAGCTGGGCACCTCCCCGGCTGGGCAGGCGGGCAATGCGGTGTTTTTTTCCATCTGCGACGGGACAGAGCGGGCCAGCGTCTACACCGGCACCGGCGCCACTGTGGACGACGCCTGGGACAGCGCCGTCAGCCAGACGGACAGGGCCCTGAAGAAAAACGGACTGGACCCCAAATGGGTGAAGGTGGACGTGGTCTATCTGTCAGAGACCGTCCCGGCCGACGAACTGACCCGTGCGGTCAAAAGCTCCCGGCAGGAGTTCTTCCGCTACGGCGCCGCCTTTGACGGCTCCTTCCAGACCGCCCTGCTGGAGGCGGAGCTCAACGGCGGGAAGATCTATGACTATGAAAACGGCGGCGTCGATCTGGACGCCTTGAACAGATATCTGAAGAAAGCGGGCCGCTCCACCCTGAAGGCCCTCCCGGGCTCATGTACGCTGTTTCAGTGTGCCGGCTGGCTGTGCGATGAGAACAAGGATATTTTTGAGCTCAACGCCAGCGGTCTCAGCTACGGCCGGCGGAAGGTGCCTCTGGTGGGGGCGGACTATGTACAGGACCTGATCCTCAATGCCTCCGCCTTTCTGGAGAGCCAGGTCAAGGAGGACGGCTCCTTTATCTACGGCTGGTATCCCCGCTTTGACAACGAGATTGAAAGCTACAACATTGTCCGCCATGCCAGCACTCTGTGGTCCCTGATCTGCCGCTACCGCATGGTCCCCGACGATGCCCTGGCGGAAAAAATTGAACGGACCATCGACTACATGCTCACCCAGGTCCGCTATGACGAGTCCGGTCGGGCCTATCTCTATGAGGCGAAGGTGGACGAGATCAAGCTGGGCGGCTGCGGCATGGCGGTGGTGGCCCTCACCGAGTACATGGACGCATTCCAGAACGACAAATATACCGATGTCTGCCGGGCCCTGGGGGAGGGTATCCTGTCCATGATGGACCAGCAGGCCGGAACCTATTACCACGTCCTCAACGGGGACTTCACCCGGAAGGAGGAGGAGCGCACCGTCTATTATGACGGTGAGGCCACCTTTGCCCTGTGCCGGCTCTACTCCCTTACCGGCGAGGAACGCTGGCTCCAGGCCGCCCGGGCCGCTGTGGACCACTTTATTCGGGCGGATTACACCCAGTACCGGGACCACTGGGTGGCCTACGCCATGAATGAGATCACCAAACACATCCCTGACAATCCGGAGTACTACGCCTTTGCGCTGGAAAACGCCCAAAAGAATCTGGAGGAGATCGCCCAGCGGGACACCACCTACCACACCTATCTGGAGCTGCTTATGGCCACCTTCCAGGTCTACGACCGGATGCTGGCCAACGGCGGTTCCGCTGAGGGCTTCGATCTGCGGAGCTTCCTGGCTGCGATATATACCCGGGCGGACCGGCAGCTGGACGGCTATTTCTTCCCGGAGTACGCCATGTACATGGCCAATCCCCAGCGGGTACTGGACACCTTTATGGTCCGCCACGACGGCTACCGGGTTCGGATTGACGATGTGCAGCACAACATCGGCGGCTACTATCTGTACTATGCCAACTATGACAGGCTGGTTCAGTACGGTATGCTGGCCTGTGCCGGTATTTTCTGAGCCGGGGAGGGGAGAGGTATGAAGGTACGAAGAGCGGTCACTATTTTGCTGGCCCTGGTCCTGATCGTCTGCCTTGGAGTGGTGGGTTGGAAGCAGCTGGACTACATGCGGGGAGCGGCGGACTACAGTGAGGCCTCCCAGGTGGCCGCCGTCCCCAGGCTGGAGACGGTTCCCCTCCCGGAGCAGGGGGAGAAGGCCCCTCCGGACCCAAACTTTGATCTGCTGACAGATGTGGATCTGGAGAGCCTGCGGGAGGTCAATGAGGACGTGCGGGGCTGGATTTGTATTCCGGACACCGCTCTGTCCTACCCCGTTGTGCAGTGCGGAGACAACCAGTATTACTTAAACCACACCTGGAAGGGGAAGCGGAGCTCCGCCGGAGCCATTTTCCTGGAGTGGCAGGCCAGCGGGGATTTCAGTGACTTCGCTACCCTGATTTACGGCCACCGGATGAACAACGAGACCATGTTCGGCACTCTGCGGGAATATAAGGAGGAGGAGTTCTGGCGGGAACACCCCAGCATCTACCTGGTCCACGACGGCGGAGTCTGCCGTTACGACATCTATGCCGCCTTTGAGGCGGGAATCAAGACCCAGGTTTACCGCCTGACGTTCCCGGAGCGGGCGGACAGGGAGGAATTTATCGCCTTCGGGCTGGAGAACTCAGCGCTTCAAACCGGGGTTCAGCCCTCGCCGGACAGCAAAATTATTACGCTGTCCACCTGTACCGGCCGGGGCCACGCCACCCGCTGGGTGGTTCAGGCGGTTTTGACAGAGGAGAGACAGTCCGGGTAGAGAAAAATTCCTGAAGCACCTTGTTTTTTTTCAGAAACCCGATATAATAGGATCATCTGATCTGTATAGGAGGTTCGTTTATGAACAAAACCATTACCGCCGCCAACGCCCCCGCCGCTGTGGGCCCCTACTGCCACGCCAAGCTGGCAGGCAATACCCTGTTTACCTCCGGCCAGCTGGGTCTGATTCCCGCCACCGGCGAGCTGCCCCAGGGTGTGGAGGCCCAGGCGACCCAGGCGCTGGACAACCTGATGGCCGTTTTGGCCGCCGCCGGTATGGGGGCTGAGGATGTGGTAAAAACCACCGTCTTTCTGGCGGATATGAACGATTTTGCCGCTATTAACGCCATCTATGCCAAATATTTCCCCGGCGAGGCCCCCGCGCGTTCCTGCGTTCAGGTGGCCGCCCTGCCTAAGGCCGCACTCTTTGAGATTGAGGCCGTGGCGGTTAAGTAAGGACAAAAGAACGCTGAAGGGGTCCGCCTCTTCAGCGTTTTTCTTTCAGATGGAGGTTGAATGATATGTCGGACAGGATCAAGTGGGTTTTAAATCAGATGCCGGGCAGCGGGGACGAGTATCTGGACATCATGTCTTTGGACAGTGCAGCCAAGGCCCGGGCCTTCCACCGCTCCTTCCCCCAGTATTCGGTGACCCCGCTGGCAAGGCTGGATTCCATGGCTCAGCGGCTGGGACTGGGTGGACTGTATGTGAAGGATGAGTCCTACCGCTTCGGGCTCAACGCTTTTAAGGTACTGGGGGGCTCCTTTGCCATCGCCCGGTATATTGCCAGGGAGCTGAGACGGGATGTGTCTGAGCTCACCTACGACTATCTAGCTGGCGAACAGTTTCAAAAGGCGTTTGCTCCGGCCACCTTTTACACCGCCACTGACGGCAATCACGGCCGGGGTGTGGCCTGGGCGGCGAACAAGCTGGGGCAGAGGGCGGTAGTCCACATGCCCAAGGGTACCCGGCAGTCCCGTTTTGACAATATAGCCAGGGAGGGGGCCCAGGTTATCATCGAGCAGATGAACTATGATGACTGTGTCCGTCTGGCCGCCGGGGAGGCTGCCCAGGCAGAGCGGGGGGTAGTGATTCAGGACACCGCCTGGACAGGCTATGAGGAGATACCCTCCTGGATTATGCAGGGCTACGGCACCATGGCCGGGGAGGCGGCGGAGCAGATGGGGGAGAGGCCCACCCACATTCTGCTCCAGGCAGGCGTGGGCAGTATGGCTGGGGCTGTAGCGGGGTATTTTGTCAACCTGTATCCCCATCAGCCGCCCAGGATAATCGTAGTAGAGGCCAGTGGGGCCGACTGCCACTACCGCAGTGCTCTGGCCGGGGACGGAGCGCCCCGGGAGGTGGGGGGCGACCTGAAAACCATTATGGCGGGACTTGCCTGCGGCGAACCCAACCCCATCTCCTGGGACATCCTGCGCAATCACGGGTCCGCCTTCCTCTCCTGTCCGGATTGGGTGAGCGCCAAAGGCATGCGTATGCTGGCCGCCCCGCTGAGAGGGGACCCTGCGGTGATCTCCGGGGAGTCCGGTGCCGTGGGAATGGGCGCCATTGCCGCCATTATGGAGGACGACTCCTGTCAGGCGCTGCGCCAGGCGCTGGAGCTGGATCAATCCAGCCGGGTGCTTCTGATTTCCACGGAGGGGGACACCGATCCGGAGGGGTACCGCAGAATTGTCTGGGATGGGGAGTATGCCAGTGTCGGGGAGGGAGTGAAGTGTTAAAGCAATTCCTGGAACGGGCCGCCCAGGACCAAAGCGTATATATAACCGACGTCCGCGAGGCCTTTCAGGCCCGGGGAACCCGGCCCTTCCATCTTCATATCCTTCTCTACGACCGGTCCGTCCGAATTTTTGACCTCCGCCTGCCCGAAGCGGCGGGAGAGGATGAGAGACGCTTTGTGGCGGAGTATGTCTATGCCGGCGTCTACAATATGCTGTCCGCGTTGGGCGGTCTGAGAATGGATATCTATCTGGATTTTGCCGATCAGGGAGCTCTGGAGCTGGCCCGAAGCCTGGACCAGGTCTTTCAGCTGGACCGGCCCAAAGCGGCCCGCACCGGGTACGGAAAGTGCCTCAATGTAAATGAGCGCGTCCTGACCGCCCTCTTCGGCGGGGAGGAGCGGTTTGCCTTTGTAATCCATGATTGCGCAGAGGAGCCGGCGGAAGAACGCCCTCAGGCGGTCACCGGGCAGCCTGTCTTTGCCCGGCTGCCCGCCCGGACGGCGGGAAAGCTGCTGCTGGGAATGGACATCGGCGGAACCGATGTGAAGCTGGCCGTCAGCGTGGACGGGCAGCTGGCCCTGTGCAAGGAGTTTGACTGGGTCCCGGGCTCCTGCACTCGGGCAGAGGAGATCACCGGTCCGCTGCTGCTGTTGACCAGGCTTCTGCGGGCGGCGGGCAGCCTGTACCGGGCCGGACGGGATTCCGAGATTGACAGGGCTTCTCTGGACAGGCGGGCCTCCCTGGCGGAGATGGAACGGGGGACGGCCATCATGGAGAGAGCGGCCGGGGAGAAGCTGTGCAATTTCGATGCCATTGGCCTGAGCTTCCCCGACGTGGTCATCCAAAACCGGATTGTAGGGGGCGAGACGCCCAAGACCGCCGGCCTGCGCAGCACCCCTGACCTGGACTATGAGGAGCAGTTTTCCAAAATTACCGCCCTGAATGAGGTGCTGTCCGCCTGTGTGGTACCGGGGGGACCGGTGATGAATACCAACGACGGCCCCATGGCCGCCTTTTCGGCGGCGGTGGAACAGGCGGCGGCAGGAGGGGATATGTCCCGGGGATTTTTTGCCCATACGCTGGGTACCGACCTGGGCTCAGGCTGGGTCCGGGCGGACGGCTCGATCCCGGAAATTCCGCTGGAGGTGTACAACTTTATCATTGACCTGGGCAGCTATGGACAGCGGAGCGCTGCCAGGGATGTCCGCAGTATCCGAAGCACCAACACCGGTCTGCCGGGGGCACTCCAGCGCTACGCCAGCCAGGCCGGAGTCTTTCGGCTGGGAGCCCGGCGTCTGCCCAGGGAGGCGCCTGCTCTGTGGCAGGCGCTGCTGGACAGAGGGATGTTTGTCTGGGAAGGGGAGACCCTGACTGTGCCGACAGAACCGGAGGACATGCGTAAGGCCTGTCTGGAATTTATGATGGAACAGGCCGCTGGCGGTCAGCCCGCCTGCGAGGAAATCTTCAGGGAGGTAGGGGAGTGCCTGGCTGTCACCTGGCGGGAGACGGAGTATATTCTCCGGCCTGAGGCCGCTGACCGCACGCTCTTTGGCCGGCTGGTCAAGCTTCCCGCCTGTTTTGACCTTATTTGTGAGGGAGCCGGACGGCGGGAGCCCGGTCTGCGGCAGTACGCCGCTGATGGCAGCCTGGCCAATACGGCCCTGATGAAGCAGCTGGATGCCCGTCCGGACTGTACGGTGGCCCAGTTTGCCCAGGCTGTGGGGGCTATCTACTACGGCTGTCTGGGTCTTGAAAAGAATCAATAAGAGGAGAGGGACAGCACGCAGGCTGTCCCTCCTCTGATATTACTGCTGATCTGGCATATTCCAGGCCTTATGGTCGGTGTGGAGCAGCTCCTCTGATTTCTCGCTGAGGGGCTGGCCCAGGAACTCGGCATACAGCGCCTGGACATCGGGGTTCTCGTGGGAGAAGCGCATGGGATTTTCCTGGTCCAGGTCGTACAGCCGCTGGCCCCGGACGGGGTACCGCTCCTCGTCCTCCACCGAGATGGGCTGTCCGCCGCCGCCCACGCAGCCGCCGGGACAGGCCATGACCTCCACAAAGTCGTACTGGACCTTCCCCGCCTTCAGCTGCTCGATGAGCTGCCGGGCGTTGCCCAGCCCGCTGACCACCGCGCACCGCACCGGGATGCCGGCAATTTCATAGGTGGCCTCCCGCAGGCCGGGCCCGGTGCGGACGCCGGCGAAGGCGTCGGGATCGGGATTTTCCCCGGTGAGGACGTAAGCAGCGGTGCGCAGGGCGGCCTCCATCACGCCGCCGGTGGCGCCGAAGATAACTCCCGCGCCGGTGTGGGTGCCCAGGGGGCTGTCCAGGGGCTCCTCGGGGATGCTGGCCGGCTCCAGCTTGTCCGCCCGGAGCATCCGCACCAGCTCCCGGGTGGTGAGCACCATGTCCACGTCCGGGCCATGCTCGGTGGCCATGGTAGGCAG
>CATNCS010000066.1 GCA_950097245.1 uncultured Oscillospiraceae bacterium
GCCTGGGAGGAGCAGGACACCGACCTGGCCGGCCCGCCCGCCGGAGGGAATAAGCCCGCCGCCCCCAGCAACGACGTGATTTACGTCAACGGCGCGCGCACCCAGGCGGAGGTCTATAAAATCGACGGCAATAACTACTTCAAGCTCCGGGACCTGGGGGACGCCCTGGGCTTTGCGGTGAACTGGGACGCCCAGCGGGGTATCTTCATCGAAACCGGCGAGCCCGCCGCGCCGGTGGAGCCCGACCAGCCCTCCGGGGCCACCCTCGCCAACGGCAAGCCCGTCACCGAGGAAAACGTCCTGGCCATCATGGCGGAGATTGAGAAGGAGTACCCCACCGGAACTCTGTGGGCCACAAGTGCCACAACGGGTACAGGTCACAATCCCAATCCCGTCAGCTATACCGTTGAGCTCACGCTCGGCACCCAGTATCACATCAGCACCAAGTACGCCTGCGGCGGCTTCGCCGCCATGGTCAGCGACCGTATCTTCGGCTACGACCTCCCCTGCCGCAAAGTCGACGACGTGGCTAACGTCCGCCCCGGCGACATCGTCGTCTATCTGGACAAGAACGGAAAACCCCAACACGTTGCCATCGCCATGACAACCATTTTCAACAGCGACAACGTCATCGACATCTGCGACGGCAACAGCAACGACCAGGTTGTATGGTCAACCGACGAGGAGTTCAACTCCACCTCCCTCGACAACACCTACTACACCGTCTACACCCGCTACCCGGAGGGGTGAGGGGAACAAAGGCCCCTTTGGCAAAGGGGCTCCGCCCGGAGGGCGGTGGGGATTGCGTTCGGCGAAGCCGAACATACGAAGTAACCAAGGTTTTGCAGCCTTGTGTTTGCTCCGCACATTTCGCCTGCGGCGAAATACAATCCTCCGCCCCAGTGTGCGCACTGGGGCACCTCCTTTCAAAAGGAGGCTTAGCCGCCTGCGGGCGGGACGGGGGTTGCCGTCTTGTTTTTTCCGGAGAACCGCGCTATAATAGAGCCATAAGAAACCTCAAAGGAGCGGCACAAAATGATACAAGAGACGAAGCGGTTTTTGTCCTACATCTGCCCCCACTGCATGCAGTCGGTGATTGTGGAGCGGGACCTGTTTTCTTTGGCGGCGGCGCCGGCCCATGTGAGATGTCCCTGCGGCAAGTCGGAGCTGGGGGTGGAGTTCAAGCCCAACCGGGTGCAGCTGACGGTGCCCTGCCTGTTCTGCGGCCGGGAGCACACGGTGTCCTGCTCCTCCCAGGCCTTCATCCGGGAGAAGGCGCTGGCGTTCTCCTGCGCCGCCTCCGGGCTGGACTGCTGCTATGTGGGGGAGGAGGGCCCGGTCTACGCCGCCACCGCCCGGCTGGAGGGGGCGGTGGACAAGCTGGGAGAGAACGCCGCCGAACAGGGGGCGTTCCTGGACGAGATCGTCATGGAGGAAATTCTGTCCGAGCTGAGGGACATTGCCGCCCGAGGGGGTATCTCCTGCACCTGCGGCAGCAAGCGGTGGGGCTTCGACGTCCATTTCAGCTCGGTGGACCTGTACTGCCAGGACTGCGGCGGCAAGTGCCGCATTCCCGCGGCCACCGCCGACGACATCGACGATCTGTGCTGCAAAACTTCTATATTGATTCGAGGCAAGGAAAAATGAGTATGTTTTTTGAGTACGAAATCCGTCTGAACGGCCTGGACGTGGACGGCCGGAACCAGTGCAAGGCATCCGCCCTGCTGAACCATCTGCAAAACGCCGCCACCCTGGCGGCGGAGGACGGGGGCTTCTCCCGGGAGACCCTGGTGGAGCGGTACGGGGCCTTCTGGATGCTGGCCCGGTCCTGGTACCGGCTGTCCAAGCCCCTGCGGTACGAGGACAAGCTGACCGTCCGCACCTGGCACCGGGGGGGCAAGGGGGCCATCATGTACCGGGACTACGACATCCTGGCCAACGGCCAGCCGGTGGGGGAGTCGGTGTCCGCCTGGGTGCTGGCCGACGTGAACAGCCACAAGCTTATGCGGCTGTCCGCCATCCCGGAGCTGACCGGCACCGGCGGCGGGGCGCTGTGCAAGACCATGACCCTGGCCAAGCTCCGCCAGCCCGGCGATCTCCGCGAGGCGGAGCGCCGCCCCATGCGGTACAGCGACTGCGACCTCAACGGCCACGTGAACAATACCCGGTACGCCGACTTCGCCTGCGACGCGGTGGGGATGGAGGGCCTGTCCGACGACCGCTACCTGGCCGAGATGCAGATCGGCTACCTGGCCGAGTGCCGCCCCGGCGAGGTGTTGTCCATCCAGACCAGCGGCCTGGGGGACAGCCGGTTTGTCCAGGGCGTAGATGACGCGGGAAAACCCCGGTTCGAGGCGGCGCTGTACTTTGGGGAGACGCCGGTTTAGAGGAGAGGAGTTCAGCTGTGAAACGGAATCCCCCAGTTACCGCCCGCGGCGGTGCCAGCCCCCTTTTGCGAGGGGGCCTTTGGAGGAAACCTGAAACATTCAGAGGAGCGAAAAGCCCCCCTTGCTAAAGGGGGGGAGGGCCGCGAAGGGGCGGGGGGATTCTTCTTACGCAAACTCCCGTCTTGACAAGGCCAAACACACAAGGTACAATAGATAAAATATCGAAAAGGAGACGTGGAATTATGGTGAATCAAGACGCCGCCCAGAAGTTTGTGAAGCAGGGCCTCACCTTCGACGACGTGCTGCTCATCCCCGCGGCCAGCGACGTGCTGCCCGCCGACATCGACCTGAGAACCCGATTGACAAAGAAGATACATTTAAACATCCCTCTTATGAGCGCCGCCATGGACACTGTCACGGAGTACCGCATGGCCATCGCCATCGCCCGGGAGGGGGGCATCGGCATCATCCATAAAAATATGTCCATCAGCCAGCAGGCTGAGCAGGTGGACATGGTAAAGCGGTCGGAGAACGGCGTCATCACCAACCCCTTCTGGCTGGCTCCGGGCCACACCCTGGCTGAGGCGGACGAGCTGATGGCCAAGTTCCGCATCTCCGGCGTGCCCATCTGCGACAACGGCAAGCTGATCGGCATCATCACCAACCGGGACATGAAGTTTGAGACGGACATGACTGTCCTTATCGACCACGTGATGACCAAGGAGAACCTGGTTACCGCCCCCGAGGGCACTACCCTGGCCCAGGCCAAGGAGATTCTCCGCCAGCACAAGATCGAGAAGCTGCCCATTGTGGACGAGGAATTCCGGCTCAAGGGCCTGATTACCATTAAGGACATTGAGAAGGCGGAGGTCTACCCCAACTCCGCCCGAGACGACAAGGGGCGCCTGCTGGTGGGCGCCGCCATCGGCGCCACCGCCGACGTGCTGGACCGTGTGGCCGCCCTCACCGAGGCTGGAGCCGACGTGCTGGCCTTGGATTCCGCCCACGGCCACACCCAGAATGTGCTGGAGACTGTCAAGCGGGTGAAGGCCCTGTACCCTGATGTCCAGCTCATCGCGGGCAACGTGGCCACCGCCGACGGCTGCCGCGCCCTTATTGAGGCCGGGGCGGACTGCGTGAAAATCGGAATCGGCCCGGGCTCCATCTGTACCACCCGGGTGGTTGCCGGTATCGGCGTGCCGCAGATTACCGCCATCTACGACGCCGCCCGTGTGGCCGCTGAGTACGACATCCCCATTATCGCCGACGGCGGCGTGAAGTTCTCCGGCGACATCGCCAAGGCCATCGCCGCCGGCGGCGACGTGGTCATGCTGGGCTCCCTGCTGGCCGGATGCGAGGAATCCCCCGGCGAGACAGAAATCTTCCAGGGCCGCCAGTTCAAGGTGTACCGGGGCATGGGCTCCCTGGCCGCCATGAACAAGGGCTCCAAGGACCGCTACTTCCAGGAGTCCAACAAGAAGCTGGTCCCCGAGGGGGTGGAGGGCCGTGTCCCCTACAAGGGAGGTGTGAGCGAGACCATCTACCAGCTCATGGGCGGCCTGCGGGCCGGTATGGGCTACACCGGCTGCCACAACATTACAGAGCTCCAGCAGAAGGCACAGTTTATTCAGATTACCGCCGCCGGCCTGAAGGAGTCTCACCCCCACGACATCTACATCACCAAGGAAGCCCCCAACTATACCATCAGCCCCAACTGAGCTCAGCCAAGCGGGCCGTGCCAATGACCGGCACGGCCCACTTTTTTGTGACGGAAAGAGGAGGGAAGCCCTATGTTCAAGCTGCTGTTGGGCCGGGCAGGGTCCGGTAAGACCACTGCGGTATTAAACCGGCTGTGTGAGGCCGGCCGGGAGCGGCCCCAGGTGCTGCTGGTGCCGGAGCAGATGTCCCACGAGACAGAGCGGGCGCTGTGCGCCGCGGGCGGACCCCAGGCCAATCTGTATGCCGAGGTGCTGTCCTTCAGCCGGCTGGCCAACCGCATTTTTCAGGCGTCCGGCGGCCTGGGGGAGGAGGAGCTGGAGCCCGGCGGCCGCCTGCTGCTGATGTACCGGGCAGTGAGAAACATCTCCTCTGACCTGAAGGTCTACGGCCGGCCCTCAAAGCGGCCTGCCTTCCTCACCTCCCTGCTGGCCACGGCGGACGAGCTGAAGAGCTGCTGTGTCTCCTACGAGCTGCTGATCCGGGCAGGGGAGGAGGCCCCCGGACCTGAGGGGGACAAGCTTCGTGACCTGGGCCTCATCTTCGGGGAGTACGACGCCCTCACCGCCCGGACCGCCCTGGACCCCCGGGACAGACTCACCCGGGCGGCGGACAAGCTGCGGGAGAGCCGCTGGGGGGAGGG
This sequence comes from uncultured Oscillospiraceae bacterium, assembly GCA_950097245.1. Lineage (GTDB taxonomy): Bacteria > Bacillota > Clostridia > Oscillospirales > Oscillospiraceae > Lawsonibacter. The sequence continues at coordinate 4,747 of CATNCS010000066.1, forward strand.
GACGGACTTCTGGCTGGATGGCTTTACCGACTTCACCCCCCAGCAGGGGGAGCTGCTGCGGCTGCTCATGGCCCAGGGACACAGTATGACCGTCACCCTCACCTGTGACCGTCTGGAGGGGGACGAGGGGAGCATTTTTTCCCCTGCCCGGCGCACCGCAGGTACCCTCCTGCGGCTGGCTCAGGGGGAGAAAATTCCCTGTGAAGTGGAATACCTTGTCACTGGTGAGAGGGGAAAAGAGGAGCCGCTGGTCCATCTGGAGGGGGCTCTCTTCTCCGATGAGAGGCCGGCGCCCGCTCTCTGCGGCGGAGCGGTGGAGCTGTTTCAGGCCGCCACTGTCCGGGGGGAGGTGGAGTGGACTGCCGCCCGCATCCTGCGGCTGGTCCGGGAGGAGGGACTCCGCTTCCGGGATATCGGAGTGGTGGCCCGGAACTACGGGACCTATCGGGACCTGGTGGAGTCTGTCTTCGGGCGGTACGGAGTGCCGGTGTTTTCCTCCGCCATGACGGATATTTTGGAGAAACCGGTGCTGGCCCTGGTCACCGCCGCCCTGGATACCACGGCGGGGGGCTACCGATACGACGACATCTTCCGCTATCTGAAGACCGGACTCACCGATCTGTCCCAGGAGGATGTGGATCTGCTGGAGAACTATGTTTTGAAATGGGATATTAAGGGCAGCCGCTGGACCCAGTCCAAGGACTGGTCCTGGCACCCCAAGGGCTACAATATGAAGTGGACCCGGGAGGACCGGGAGCTGCTGGCCCGTGTGGACCGGGGCCGACGGCAGGTGGCCGCTCCCCTGGAGACTCTGCGGAAAAATCAGGACCGGACAGGACGGGGACAGGCGATATCCCTTTACACCTTTTTGGAGGAGATCGGCCTGCCGGACCGCCTGGAGGAGCGGGTAAATACCCTCCATAGCCGGGGGCAGCCGGCCCTGGCAGAGGAGTACCGTCAGCTGTGGGACATCCTCTGCGGCGGGCTGGAGCAGTGTGCCCGCCTGCTGGAGAATTCCTCCATGGAGCTGGAGGAGTTTGCCCTGCTGTTCCGGCTGGTGCTGTCCCAGTACGACGTGGGCACCATCCCTGTCTCCCTGGACCGGGTGACGGCGGGGGAGACCACCCGTCAGACAGGGCACCGGGTGAAGGCCTTGTTCCTCCTGGGGGCGGATGACGGCTCCCTGCCCCAGGTGGGGACGGCCCCCGGCCTGCTCTCTGACGACGACCGGGCCCTGCTGGCCGGCTACGGCCTGGAGCTGGCCCAGTCCCAGCGGGACCTGCTGTACCGGGAGATGACCACCATTTATCAGATTTGTGCCCGGCCCGGCCAAGAGCTGGTGGTGTCCTGGCCAGCACAGAGTCCCGGCGGCGAGGAGCTCCGCCCCAGCTTTCTGGTGGGACGGCTGCGGCTGTTGTTTTCCGACTTGAAGCCGGTGCGGGAGGAGGACCTGAGGGGCTCCTTCCGCCTGGAGGCCCCTCTGCCCGCGCTGGAGCAGGCGGGGCGGGACCAGTCCGCCCGCCGGGCGCTGGAGGGCCTGCCCGGCTTTGTGGAGCAGGTGGCCCGGCTGGATCGGGCCGCCGCCTGGGAGCGGGGAAGGCTGTCCCGCCAGGCGGTGGACCGGCTGTACGGCCGGCGGGTGGCCATGTCCGCCTCCCGGATGGACAAGTACAAGTCCTGCCACTTCTCCTATTTCATGCGCTACGGCCTGGAGGCGGAGCCCCGCAAGCCCGCAGGCTTTACAGCGCCTGAGTACGGCGACTTTGTCCACTACGTGCTGGAGCACGTGCTTCAGGACGAGATGTTTTCCCAGACGGTTCTCCCCGGCATGGAGGAGGATGGCCGGAGAGAAAAGCTGCGCCGCCTGACGAAGCAGGCGGTGGAGCGCTATGTGGCTGAGAGGCTGGGGGGACTGGAGGGCCAGAGCCCCCGGTTCCAGTATCTGTTCCGCCGGCTGCTCCGCTCCGTCCAGGCGGTGGTGGACAACGTGGCCGAGGAGCTGCTCCACTCCCGTTTCAAGCCCATTTCCTTTGAGCTGGGCTTTGGCAAGGGGAAAAGGGACGACAATGAGCTCCCTCTGCCCCCTGTGGAGCTGACCTGCAGCGGTGTTACCATCAGCATCACCGGCTTTGTGGACCGGGTGGACGGCTGGGTGGACGGCGGCAGGCTCCACCTGCGGGTGGTGGACTACAAGACGGGCCGGAAGACCTTTGACCTCACTGAGGTGTGGAACGGGCTGGGACTGCAGATGCTCCTGTACCTGTTCACCCTGGAAGAGAAGGGCCAGGCCCTCTACGGCCTGCCGGTGGAAGGGGACGGGGTGCTCTACCTGCCGGCCCGGGAGGCCATCATCCAGGGCAGCCGGTCCATGAGCGATGAAGAGCTGCGTAAAAAAATTGACAGGGAGCTGGTACGCAGCGGCCTGGTGGTGGACGATCCACAGGTGCTGGAGGCCATGGAGGCCAGGGGAGAGGGGGGCTACCGCTTCCTGCCCCTGCGGGTGAGCAAGTCCACCGGAGAGATCACCGGCGAGGCCCTGGCCTCCGCCGAGCAGCTGGGCAGACTGGGAAGGCATGTCCAGCGGGTGCTGGAGGATATCTGCCGGGAGCTGGCGGCGGGAAATATTGCCGCCGACCCCTTCTGGCGGGGGAAGGAGAAAAACGCCTGCCGCTTCTGCGACTACGCCGCCGCCTGCCACTTCGAGCCTGGCCGGGGGGGCGACTGCAAGCGCTGGCTGGCCCATGTGAGCGCGGAGGAATTTTGGCAACAGCTTGGGGAGGAAAAATAGATGGAAAACAGCAAGAATATTTTGATTATCGGCGACATGCCCGGCTACGGCAAAATGGGCCTGGCGGGGATGCTGCCCATTCTGTCCAACATGGGCCACAGTGTCTACAACCTGCCCACCGCCCTGGTGTCCAACAATTTCGACTACGGAAAATTCTCCGTGCTGGACACCACGGCCTACATGAGGGAGACCATACAGGTGTGGCAGGAGCTGGGCTTTCAGTTTGACTGCGTCACCACCGGCTTTCTGGCCTCGGCGGACCAGGTGGACCTGCTTCGGGACTTTATCGACAACCAGCGCAAGGAGGACTTTCTGGTCATCACCGACCCCATCATGGGGGACGGGGGCAAGCTGTACAACGGCTCCACCCCGCAGACGGTGGACAACATGCGCCGGCTCGTGGGGGTGGCGGACGTAATCGTCCCCAATCTCACCGAGGCGGAGTTTCTCACCGGGCTGCACGAGGGGGAGGAGACCCTGACGGGGGCGGAGGCCCGCCGGGTGCTGGACGGCCTGCGGGACCTGGGGTCTCCATCGGCGGTGCTCACCAGCGGCCGGGAGCGGGAGACAGGCCGGCATGTGGTCTGGGGCTTCGACGGCCGGGCGGGGGAGTATTTCACCGTCCCCTACCGCTTTATCAAGGCCCATTTTCCCGGCACCGGGGATATCTTCACCTCACTGCTCACCAGCCAGCTGATGGGCGGGCGGTCCCTGCCCCAGGCGGTGCGGAGGGCGGTGGACCTGCTGGAGCGGCTGATCTTTCTGGAACAGGACGTGGCCCAGCGGAACAATGGCATCCGCGTTGAAAAGTATCTCAGCGTTTTGACAGAGTGATTTCCCTGACAACAGACAGAAAGGAAGAAAGAATATGAAAAAACCATTCGTTCGATTGACAGCCCTGGCGCTGTCCCTGGCTCTGCTGCTGACGTCCTGCGGAGGCGGCGCTTCAGCCACATCTATGCACCTGCGGAAAACAGAGGGGACCGTGGGCGTGTCCGACGGGGAGGGCAAGGACATCACCGCCAAGGACAACCTGGGCCTGTACAGTGGTTATCAGGTGGGGACCCAGGCGGAGAGCTACGCCTGGATCGACCTGGATCGGGAAAAGCTGACCAAGCTGGACGCCGACAGCGAGATTGAGATCGGCAAGGAGGGCAAAAAGCTGGAGATCAACGTGAAATCCGGCAGTTTGTTCTTCAATGTCACCGAGCCCCTGGCCGACGATGAAACAATGCATATCGCCACCTCCACCATGATGGTGGGTATCCGAGGCACCTGCGGGTGGGTGGGGGAGAACACCGCCGCCCTGCTGGAGGGCACCGTGTCCGTCACCGCCGGGGACCAGGAGGTTACCATCAACGCCGGGGAGATGGCCGTCCTGAAGGAGGACGGCAAACTGGAGGTGAAGCCCTTCACCGCCGCTTCTGTTCCCGCCTTCGTCCGGGAGGAGGTCGCGGAGGACGAGGAGCTGGCGGCGAACATCCAGGATACCACCGGAATGGACTTGACTGAGGCCGACCCGGCAGACGCTTTTGCCGATGCGTTTGCCAAGTTCGATAAAGAGAAAGAAGTAGTGTATACGGAATTGGTCGACTTTGAGGGGGACGGCGACCCGGAACTGCTGGTGATCGCGAAGGGCGATACAGAAAATGGACAATATAGCAGTGCTTTTTCTATCTGGGCTTATCAAAACAGCCCAGAAGGAACCCGTAGAATACCTTTTGTTGGTAAGAGCCAATCATCCACGAGTGTTAACACAGGTGGTACACAATTCCTTGCCAACGATCTTTCGCTGGCAGAATATGACGGAAAAATGTTTTTGAAATCTTATTATGCGATAATTGATCCAAGTATACCAAGTGCAGGGGAGATCAAGCGGGAAACAACGAACTACTTTAGTTTCTATTTTGATGAGGATGGGGAGCGGCAGATCTATCAGGACATGGCGAAATGTGATACAAGATCGGATGGTCAAAGATCTTATTGGGCAATACACGCCGGGGTAGGCGGTGGCAGTAAACCGTGTCCCGCTGAAGAGGCGGAGGCCATACTGGAAAAATATACGGATGTACATGACCTGATAACTCTTGTAGGCAATGAGTTGGTTGTTACAGGGTAATTACTGAGAGACACAAAGGAGGCGACGGCGATGCCCTTCCCACCGACAGACAGAAAGGAAGAAAGAATATGAAAAAACCATTTGTTCGATTGACAGCCCTGGCGCTGTCCCTGGCTCTGCTGCTGACGTCCTGCGGAGGCGGCGCTTCAGCCACATCTATGCACCTGCGGAAAACGGAGGGGACCGTGGGCGTGTCCGACGGGGAGGGCAAGGATATCACCCCCAAGGAGAACCTGGGCCTGTACAGTGGTTATCAGGTGGGGACCCAGGCGGAGAGCTACGCCTGGATCGACCTGGACCGGGAAAAGCTGACCAAGCTGGACGCTGACAGCGAGATTGAGATCGCCAAGGAGGGCAAAAAGCTGGAGATCAACGTGAAATCCGGCAGTCTGTTCTTCAATGTCACCGAGCCCCTGGCCGACGATGAAACAATGCATATCGCCACCTCCACCATGATGGTGGGTATCCGAGGCACCTGCGGGTGGGTCACTGACAACACCGCCGCCCTGCTGGAGGGCACCGTGTCCGTCACCGCCGGGGACCAGGAGGTTACCATCAACGCCGGGGAGATGGCCGTTTTAACGCAGGAAGGCGGGCTTGAGGTGAGAGAGTTTACCTATGATTTTGTCCCCGGGTTTGTAGTGAAGGAGATTTTGGATGACGAGGATTTGAAGCAAGCCGTTTTAGACGCCAGCGGAATCAAATTCCCAACCTCTTATGAGGAGCTGCTGAGTATGCTGAATGAGGAGCCGGGGAAAGAGGTTGTATACTCTGAAATGATCGACTTTGAGGCGGACGGCAGTCCGGAACTGCTGGTAATCAGGAACTCTCCCTCCGGGGAACATGTCCGCTTCCACTTCTATATCTACCGAAACGGGCCGGAGGGAATCAGATTGCTTGATGGTACTGTTCCCTACTCCAGCTCGGATATGCTGTATGTGACCTGTTCGCTGGTGGAGCGGGACGGGAGACTGTTTGTGGAATGTATCACAGCGACTGAGACGGAGGGGCGTAATGAGGACGGCAGATACAGCTTTGCGGTGTATAATGGGTCAGTTGCCGAGCGGGACGGAGGCCCAAGAGATTGGGAGAGAGTAGATTTGTTTAGTAATGGACAGAGGGGAGGCCTGGCCGGGCGCGTGGCCCGACATAATGAAAATGGCTTCATCATTTCTGGTAATGAATGGGATGAGACTTTGAGCTTTACTATGATGAACCCATATACTTTTGTGCGTGAGCTTTATAGAATAGACTATGATTCCTGACAGGGGCAGCATAACAGATAAGGAGGCAAATTTATGCCCTTCCCACTGACAGAGGAACAACGAAAAATCGTAGACGACCGGGGCGGCGAGCTGCTGGTGTCGGCGGCGGCGGGGTCGGGCAAGACCCGGGTGCTGGTGGAGCGGCTGCTGGACCGGGTGACCAAAGAGGGGCTGGACATCGACCGCTTCCTGGTGATTACCTTCACCAAGGCCGCGGCGGCGGAGCTGCGGGGGAGAATCGCCCAGGAGCTTTCCGACCGGCTGGCTCAAAATCCCAACGACCGCCACCTCCGCCGCCAGACCACCCTGGTCTACAAGGCGCAGATTTCCACCATCCACTCCTTCTGTTCCGCCCTCCTCCGGGAGAACGGCCACCTCCTGGATCTGGACCCGGACTTCCGCCTGTGCGACGAGGGGGAGGGCCACGTCCTCATGGCCCAGGTGCTGGAGGAGGTGCTGGACAAGCGGTATGAGGGCCTGACCCCCGACAGCCCCTTCGCCCTGCTGGTGGACACCCTGTCCGCCGGCCGGGACGACAGCCGGCTGGCCCAGATTGTAGTGGATATCTTCGGCCGGGTGCAGAGCCACCCGGACCCCGCCCGCTGGCTGGAGGGGCAGAAGGGGCTGTGGACGCTGGAAAATATCTCCGACCTGACCCGGACCCCCTGGGGCGCCCTTCTGATGGAGGACGCCCGGCGGCAGGCCATGGC
>CATNCS010000067.1 GCA_950097245.1 uncultured Oscillospiraceae bacterium
GATGACCTTCACCCGGTGGTCCACCCGCTTGACGCAGAACTCCACAGCGGCGATGTGCTCCCGGATGGACATAGTGGCCGACTCGCCGGTGGTGCCGCAGACACACACCGCATCCACACCGGCCTCATCAAGCACTACGAGTACATCGCCGGCCGGACTGAGCTGCCTGTTATCATTTACAACGTCCCCAGTCGCACCGGGGTATCCTTCACCGCCGATACTTATAAGGTTTTGTCGGAGAATCCCAGAATCAACGGCGTAAAGGAGGCCAGCGGCAATTTTTCTCTGCTGGCCCACACCAGGTACCTGTGTCCCGATGACTTCTATATCTGGTCGGGCAACGACGACCAGGTGGTGCCTATGATGGCCCTGGGGGCCAAGGGGGTTATCTCGGTGGCCAGCAACATTGTCCCCCAGGTCATGGTGGAAATGAGCCACCTGTGCCTGAACAACGACTTCGCCGCCGCCTCTCAGCTCCAGATTAAGTACATGGATCTGATCGACGCCCTGTTCTGTGAGGTCAATCCCATCCCTGTCAAGGCCGCCATGAATCTGATGAATATGGAGGCCGGTCCCCTGCGCCTGCCCCTGTGCGATATTTCCAAAGAAAACCTGTTCCGCCTGCGCACTTCCATGGTGCGTATGGGACTGCTGTAATTAAGGAGTTTCTGTTATGCTAAAGATAATCATTTCCGGCTGCAACGGACATATGGGCCGGGTGGTGGAGTCCCTGTGTGCTGGCGATCCCGCCGTGGAGGTATGCGCCGGCTTTGACGTGCTGGGCACCTCCGACCGGGAGTTTCCTGTATACACCTCCCCCGCTCAGTTCCCCGGCGAGGCGGACGCGGTGATTGATTTCTCCTCCCCCGCCGCTTTGGACGGTCTGCTGAAATTCGGGGTGGCCAGGAGGATTCCCCTGGTGCTGGCCACCACCGGCTACTCCCTGGAACAGGTGGCACAGGTGGGAGCCGCCGCCCTGGAGATACCTGTTTTCCGCTCCGGAAACATGTCCCTGGGCATCAACGTGCTGCTGGAACTGGTGAAGAAGGCCGCTTCTGTCCTGGGGAACAGCTGCGATATTGAAATCGTGGAGCGCCACCACCGCCGGAAGGTGGACGCCCCCTCGGGCACCGCCCTGATGATTGCCGACGCGGCAGCCCAGTCCTGCGGCCACGGGACGGAGTATGTCTATGAGCGCCACACCTCCCGCCATCCCCGGGACAAAAAGGAGATCGGCATCTCCGCCGTCCGCGGGGGAACCATTGTGGGAGAGCACGAGATCATCTTTGCCGGCCACGACGAGGTAATAGAGATCAAGCATACCGCATATTCCCGGGAAATCTTCGCCCGGGGGGCGGTGGAGGCCGCCAAATTCATCGCCAGTGTGGAAAAGCCCGGCCTGTATGACATGAGCTATTTGGTGAAATAAGTAAAACCGCCTCTGTTAGAGTTGGCAGAGGCGGTCTTTTTAAGGAGTTTATCACTATGACAGCCTGTCCTTTTTGCGGGGAAGGCCCCATATATAAAGCAGTCGTAAAAGATAATCTGGAAACTATTTATATCTGCGCTGAGTGTGATACTGTGTGGAAGCATAGAGAGCAAGATACCGAAGTCACAAATTTTGCGAATTACATGAGAAAACTGAAGAAAGCCGCACTATGGAGTGAGTTGAAGCTTATTTCCGTTGTTTAAACGGCCAAACTCTACGGAGCGGCGATTGCTTTTTCCTCAAAAACCTGTTACCCTGATTTCGGAGGTGGGATACATGGACCACGTCAAAACCGGACAGATGATCCGGACACTTCGCACCCAAAAAGGACTGACCCAAAGCGCGCTGGCCGAGGCTGTGGGCGTAGGCAACAAGGCTGTCAGCAAATGGGAGCGGGGCCTGGGGTGTCCCGACGTGTCCCTCCTTCCGGAACTATCAAGGGTTTTGGGCGTCGGGCTGGAGGCCCTGCTCTCCGGAACGCTGGACGCCAACGACCAGGAAAGAGGAAATATGAAAAAGCTGAAATGTCATGTCTGCCCCACCTGTGGAAATCTCATCACTTCCACGTCTGAGGCGGGCGTGTCCTGCTGCGGCAGGACGCTGCTCCCTCTGGAGCCCCAAAAGCCGGAGGAGCCGCTGTCTGTGGAGAAAATCGACGACAGCTGGTTTGTCTCCTCCCCCCACCCCATGACCAAGGACCACTACGTCTCCTTCGTGGCCCTGCTCACCGGAGATACCCTGTTTCTCCGCCGCCTCTATCCCGAGTGGGATATGCAAACCCGTATCCCCTGTATCGGTCACGGTATTTTGCTGTGGTACTGCACGCAGCACGGGCTGTTCCGGCAGCTTATTTAAGGAGTGACGCACTATGTCCGACCAATTCATCCGCACCCGCCTGCTGATTGGGGACAAGCCGCTGGAGCGGCTTCAAAACGCGAAGGTCGCCGTCTTCGGTGTGGGGGGCGTAGGTGGCTACGCCGTTGAAGCTCTAGCTCGGTCAGGTGTAGGTACTTTACATCTCTACGATGACGACACCGTCTCCGAGAGCAATCTGAACCGGCAGATCGCCGCCCTCCACTCTACCATCGGCCAGCCCAAGGCGGAGGTAATGGCACGGCGGGTGCTGGACATCAATCCCGACTGCCACGTGGAGGCTGTTCTCCTGTTTTACCTCCCTCAGAACGCAGACCAGGTGGATTTGACCCAGTACAGCTATGTGGTGGACTGCATCGACACGGTAACCGCCAAGCTGGAGCTGGTGACAAGGTGTACCACCTTACAGATAAAAATCATATCCGCCATGGGAACCGGCAACAAATTTGACCCATCCGCCCTGGTGGTCACCGACATCTCCAAGACCCAGGGCTGCCCCCTGGCCCGCACCATGCGTAAGGAGCTGAGAAAGCGTGGAATTAACCACTTGAAGGTGGTTTACTCCACTGAGTTGCCCACATCTCCCCTGCGCTTTGCAGACTATGAGCCGCCGGAGACCTCCGACACCCGCCCCGGATCTGCTGCCCGGCGGGACACACCGGGCTCCACTCCCTTCGTCCCCGCCGCTGCCGGCCTGCTGCTGGCTTCCACAGTGGTTCGGGAATTAGGTGAATTTTGACAAAACAGTGCCGGCCCATTGGACCGGCACTGTTCGTATTTTTCGAAACATTTCAGATATACTAGAAAAATGAAGCATTTCTTTGCTTCCTTCTTTTTTAAAGCAGAAAGAAGCACAAGGAGGAATGTACAATGAGCCTGATTGCCTGCACCGACCCCTGTGTGTATCAAAAGGAGGGCTATTGCTCCCTGTCCCGGGCCTCCTCCGCCGGAGAACCGGGTCAGTCCGGCTGTGTCAATTTTGTGCCGGTACAGCCGTCACAGGAGAGTGGCCATCGCCTCCCGGATATTGGCCACCCGGATCAGCTCTAAACCGTCCGGAACGGACAGCTTACCCTGGATTCTCTTTGGAATCATACACTTTGTAAAGCCTAACCGCTTTACCTCAGTGAGCCGCTGGCCCAGGGCGCTGGCCGCCCGGAGCTCTCCTGTGAGACCAACTTCTCCAATGGCTGCCAGGTCATTGGGAACAGGCTTGTCCCGAAAGCTGGAGGCCAAAGCCAGGATGGCCGCCAGATCGGCGGCGGGTTCCTCCAGATACAGTCCGCCGATTACGTTGAGATAGGCGTCGCAGCCGCCCACCATCAGGCCGCCCCGCTTCTCCAGCACCGCAAGCAGCAGCATGGACCGGCTGTAGTCAAACCCGTTGCTCACCCGCCGGGGATTGCCCAGGCTGGAGGGCACTACCAGGGCTTGAATCTCCGCCAGCACCGGCCGGACACCCTCCATCACGCAGGTGACGCAGGTGCCGGGGGCCCCGGTGGGCCGGCCGGCCAACATGGCCTCAGAGGGGTTGGGGACCTCTGTGAGCCCCCCGTCCTCCATCTCGAAGACGCCGATCTCATTGGTGGCGCCAAAGCGATTCTTGGCTGCCCGGAGAATCCGGTAGGCCATGTGCCGCTCCCCCTCGAAATAGAGGACGCAGTCTACCATATGCTCCAGCACCTTGGGGCCTGCGATGGAGCCCTCCTTGTTCACATGGCCGATGACAAAAACGGTAATATTCTCCCCCTTGGCCAGCTGCATCAGTGTTAAGGTACATTCCTTTACCTGGCTTACGCTGCCCGGGGCTGAGGTCACATCCCCGTGATACAGGGTCTGGATGGAGTCCACAATTAACACGTCAGGCTGGAGCTGGTGGACGGCATCCACCAGGTTCTCCAGGTTGGTCTCCGCCAGCAGATAGAGGCCCTCGCCCCGCACCTTCAGCCGCTCCGCCCGGAGCTTGATCTGCCGCTCCGACTCCTCCCCCGATACATACAGCACCTTGGCAAAGCGGCACAGGTTGTCGCAGATCTGAAGCATGAGGGTGGACTTGCCGATGCCCGGTGCGCCCCCCACAAGCACCAGAGAGCCCTTCACCGCGCCGCCCCCCAGCACCCGGTCCAGCTCCCCCATTCCGGTGGCAAAGCGCAGCTCGTCGGTGGTCTCCACCTCTTTCATGGGCCGGGGGCGGTTGATTGCCACCCCTGTCACGGAGCCTCCCCGCACCGGTGCGGATCGCTTGGCGGGCTTCTCCGCCGGCTGCTCCACGATGGTGTTCCAGGCCTTGCAGGCCGGGCACTGGCCCGCCCACTTGGGCAGCTCGTTGCCGCACTCGGTGCAGTAAAATAGGGTTTTGGCTTTCATACCCCGTTCTCCTTTGTCTACTTGTAGAATGGTAGCTGCCTGCTTAATAAACTGGAATCTTAATGATTATATGCTTCTTTACTTACTGGGTGCAGTTCTAATTCCCAATCCTCGAATGGTTTGTCAAGGCTATAATCAGGTTCAAAATATTTTCGGATGTATTCTGCGGCTCTCCTCTCGCAATATTTATAGTTTAAAACATTTCCTTCATTGTCTAACTCAATGTTATTCATGAATATTGAAAATGCCTGTTCCATACAACTGCTATCTTCAGATAATTCATTCAAATAATCAATTCCCTCTAAAATAGGATAGCCTAATGTCCCATGCACAAACCAATACGAAAATTGTCTTACTGCACCAGATAAATAATTGCTTACTTTCATTAGCAAACTCTCCCATAAATCCAGATTTATGATTCTGATTTTATCACAGAACTATCCCGGATTCAAGGGGCAGTCAGCCAGGCGGCGGCGATGACGGCGGAGAGCTTGCGCTGGTAGTCCTCGTCTCGAAGGAGGGCCTCCTCCTCAGGGTTGGTGAGGAAGCCGCACTCGATGAGGACTGCGGGACAGGTGACGTGGTTCATGATGTAGACTGTGTCGGGAATCCGCTTGACAGCCCGTTCATTTTCTGGCTGGAGGGCGGCTTTTATGCTGTTCTGGAAGTGCTCCGCCAGAGCCTGAGAGCCATCGGTAGGGGCGTAAAACACATGGGCTCCATGGTAGCGGCTGCCGGGATAGGTGTTCTGGTGGATGCTGAGCAGGGTCACCCCCTCCACCCCCTCAATAGCTTCCACCCGGTTTTTCAGATCAGACCGCTTCTTCTCCCGCAGAGTTTTGGCATCGTCGTCATGGAGAGAGACATCTGTCTCCCGGAGCAGGATGGGGTCCACCCCGTACAGCCCCAGTATATCCCGCAGATTGAGCACAATAGCCAGGTTAATCTGGCTCTCCGGCACCCCGGTGCGGGAGACCGCCCCTCCGTCCTCCCCGCCGTGGCCGGCGTCCAGCACCAGCGGGCCGGTCCGCTGGACCGGGGCTGGCTCCATGGCCGGCTCCACCAGACGGTTCAGCCTGCCCAGGGCCAGGGCCAGCAGGACTGCCGTTCCAATCAGCGCCCCGGCCAGCAGGATTCCTTTTTTCAATGCAACCACCTCCTCCTTATCTTATGGGGGCGGCCGGTCCGGTTATGCGTGTACCCATTGGCGGCCTGACTCATAGAATGGACTGAGGGGACGCTGTGCGCTCCCCGCGCCCGTCCTCCTGTATTGAATGAAGGAGGGAATTTCCCTTGTTGATCGAAAATAACGGTACCCGGCCCGGCAATACCATGAATGGGGCTGCCACTGGAACCGGAACCGTCAGCGGTGGGCAGACAACCCAAACCGGCTGTCCCGATTCCAACGGTACCCTGCCGTCCTGCGCTGGACTGGCGGTACCTTATGTCCCTTTCCAGCAGAACAGCCCCCAGAAATATGCCCAGTCTGAGGCACTGAGCAACGGCACCCTGTTCCCCGGCCTGAATCTGCCCTTCCGTCTGGCAGTAGAGGGCTCCACCCTGCCTGCCACTCCCCTGGCGGAGCTCCAGGCTCTGGAATTTGTCGTCCTTGAGCTCAACCTCTATCTGGACACCCACAAGGATGACACAGAGGCATTTGCCATGTTCAAGCAGTTCTCCGCCATGGAGAAGGCGGCTAAAGCGGCCTATGAGTCCAAATACGGGCCCATTACCAAGGAGACCGCCGCCGCAGGTGACAGCTACCAGTGGCTGTGCGATCCCTGGCCCTGGAATTTCGGGCAGAATGAGGTGAAATAAATGTTTCATTATGAAAAAAAACTGCAATTTCCAGTGAAAATTGCCACACCTAATCCCAAGCTGGCCGCCTTTATCATCAGTCAGTACGGTGGACCGGACGGCGAGCTGGGCGCCTCTATGCGCTATCTGTCCCAGCGGTATTCCATGCCCTACGCTGAGGCCAAGGGGTTGCTTACCGACATCGGCACCGGGGGGTCATTCTGAGACTTGCGCAGATTTTCCAGTACAAAAGTCCATTTTTGCGGCAAAAGATTTAGAAAAATCTCAATTTTTCGGTCTTTGTGTACTACCATGTGGTCCAGAACATTTTTGTAAAGCACCTCGCTGTCTGCCCTACAATTTACAATGTCAGCCACCTGACGGCCCACATCCTTCTCCAGCTGATCCTCCTCGTAAGTGATACTCTCCCGCTCTCGTACCCCCTCCAGCCTCCGTTGAAGATCTTCCAGCTCCCCATCATACCGCTGGTTAACCAGATGCATCTCCTCTTTTGTGATCTGCTTGGAGAAGAACGCATCCAGCACATCCGCTTTCTTCTGTTTCAGCTGGCTGATTTCATATTCCAACGCCTCAACCCTGTCAGTGCTTCCTTCCTCACACATCTGAATTGCCTCTAAGGCCAGAGCAGTGACATTTTGGATGATCCTGTCCCGGTCCATTCGCAGGGTGGTCAGAGACTGCTGGAGGATATCCAACGCCAATTCATCCCGCAGGAGTTTACCTACATCGCAGCCTACCTCATTGCCCCGAACATCGATCCGTTTCTGCCCCTCTGACGTGGCAGTGTAGCAGCTCCAACGCTTGTAAAGTGAGCCATCCTTACGGGTTTTCTTCCGGGAAACAAAGCTGGCCCCGCACTCTCCGCACTTGATCTTACCGCTGAACACATAGCGGTTGGAGTGTCCCGCCCCCAATTCCCCATTGCGGTTCCGCTTTTTCAGCTCCCGCTGAACGGTGTCCCACAGCTCCCGGTCAATGATAGGTTCGTGGTGGTCCCGAATGATGACGAACTCCTCCTCCCCGTGGTTGTATTTCTTGGCGTGGCTCAGGTAATCCGGCGTGATGGTCTTCTTCTGCACCAGATCCCCCACATATTTCTCGTTTTTCAGAATTTTGACGATGTGGGTGTTGGACCATTTCACATTGCCGCTATGGGTCCGATACCCCGCCTCCCGAAGCTCCCGAGCAATGACAGTAGTCCCCTTTTTCTCCACGCCATATTTGTAGAAGATCAGCCTGACGATCTCCGCGCCCTCTGGGTTTACTGTCAGGCAGCCATCCTTTACATCATAGCCCAAGAGCGATCTTCCAAACACTACCCCCTGCTCCATCCGCCGGGTCTGTCCCCACTTCACCCGGGTCGACGTTTTTCTGCTCTCCTCCTGGGCAATCGATCCCATGATGGACAGCCGAAGCTCGGCGTCCGGCTCCAGAGTACTGATCCCGTCGTTCATAAACAGAACACCTACCCCCAATGCTTTCAGCTCTCGGGTGTAGGTGATGGTGTCCAATATATTTCGAGAAAAACGGCTGACCTCCTTGGTAAGGATCAAGTGAAATTTCCCCAAATGGGCGTCGGCAATCATTCGATTGAAGGCGGCTCGTTTCTTCGTCGACGTTCCGGTGATTCCTTCGTCGGCATAAACCTGGTACAGTTCCCAGTCCGGCTGGCGGTCGATGTACTCCTTAAAATATCGCTGTTGGCTCTCAAATGAATTGGCCTGGTCATCCCGGTCTGTAGACACACGGCAATAAGATGCTACTTTTATCATGGTATCGTTCACCCTTTCGTTTTATTTTGACTGGTACGGCACACTCAATATACCGTACCAGTCGTCAAAAGTCTATTACTTTTTAGAATTGTTTCAACTGTTTTTTCAGCTTTTCTTCTGCATATCGATACTGCGTTTCATTTAATACACCTTTGTCCTTCAGCGTCAGCAGAACGGCTCTTTGATACTCAAATAAGAACTGGCTGTCTGTTTCTTTCGTGATCTCCCGGTCATTCTCGATATCAAGCAACCGCGCCTGTTCTGCCATCCCGCCACTCCCCTTTGTTCCAAGGGTATGCATAGGACAAGCCTGCTTTGATTAATTTTGCCCCTTTCTTATTTTATTTTCATGTGGCTGTTGCTCTGGCCATTATAAAATTTCATTTTGTACCTCCTGAATTTTCACATGGACTGTTCCCACTGTTGGCTGCCGCTGAACTTCTGCCCCATGGCCATCTTCTTGATGGCCTCCCGGCGGCGCTGCTTGCTATCTGTCCAAGTCGGCGGTGTAGGGATCGGCGGCAGATCATCACTGCGCTCCACTGCCCTGCCCAGCTGAATGAGTCCGCTTGTCAACTCACCTATCCAACCCTCGTCCGGTTCCACACTGCCGGGGCAGAATCCCACGGCCCGCCGGTAGGCGAACAGCGCCTCCAGATTTTCTTTGAGGAAGGTCTCGTCGTGGAGACTGCTGACCCGGCACTTCCGCCCGTTGGGACAGGTGAAGGTGATGTGCTTCCGGGTATCCGTCCAGGTCACCTCGTAACCCTCGTACTCCATATTCTCAATAAAACTCTCCCGATCAACGGCGTACTCCAGGGCCTCATTGATGGCCTGGATCAGATCCAGCTTCCAGCTTTCCGCCCGCAACCCCGCTTGGTACTCGCCGGGCTTCATCCGCTTCTTCTTCGGATACTTCTCTGGTGCCTCCAGAACCTGCAGTCCGTGGGCCTTACAAATCTCGTCGTTGAGCTGCCGGTGCGCCAGCAAGGTTTCACGGTTCTGGTGGAGCTTTCTGCCATTCTCACAGCTGACGCTGTTCACCACCAGATGGTTGTGGAGGTGAGCGGTGTCGATGTGGGTGGCGATCACCACCTCATAGCCGGGAAACGCTCTCTGTGCCAGTTCCAGACCGATGGCATTGGCCTCCTGGGGTGTGAGGTCGTCATCCTCGGAGAAGGACTGGACGAAGTGGTAGAACTGCCTGCCGTCCGCTTTTCGGAACCGCTGCTTGGTGGTCATCATCTCCAGGTAGGACGCCTGAGGTACGCAGTTGCTCCCGGTGACCAGACATGCGCCGTCCAGTACCGTCTTCTTCGCCTGCACTACATAGGTTAACACACCCAGCATCGCGCCGGCGGTTTGCTTCTTGTTTCGGATAGCAGTGAAGGTAGCCATCAGCCCACCTCCTTTGTCAGCCTGCGGATGGCCGCGCAGAGGTCGGCATACCTGTCGATCAGCTCGTCGCTGCGGAGGACAGTGAGCCGTCCCATGTTGGCCAGTGTAGTCAGCTGGTTGAGGTTCCGGCCCTGGGCTTTCAGTTCAGAGAGGACAGCATCCAATCCCTCTACCCGAACGATCTCCCGCCCCAGTCCGCAGATACACAGGTAGTCTGTGAGCGTCATGTTGGTGTCTCGTGCCCGCTGCTGGAGTTGGGCTTTCACCTTCGGTGTCATTCGTGCTGTGACAATTTCTGTTTTTCTTCTCTGCATTGTATTTCCTTTCTCCCCTTTAGGGGCAGGGGGTGCAGGGGCTTTGCCCCGGCGAATGCGGCCGGCGTATAGCCGGATGCTATGCTTGCCCCACCCAAGGGTGGGTTTTCCGCCCCAACGGGAGCCTCTCTGTCTGACCGGGTATCAGCTTCCGCCTTGCCTCCTGCTGGCCCACACGAGGCGTTACAGCGGCGGTGGCAGGGTCAACAGGGTCGGCCACGCTGGTCCCGGTGTTGTCGGCACTATCGGCACGACGCAGATCGATCAGCCGCTTTCCGTTACTCCTGCGTATGACCGCTGTGATACCCGCATTGCTTAGAGCCTCAACGCTTTGTAGGATTTTCTTGGAGACGTTCTTAGGCGTGATTCCTTCTGTGCCGACAGGGTCGATGAGGTGCGCCAGTTCCGTGGGAGTGCCGATAAACTGAGGGCACTCTTGGAGTAAGGCAGAGAGGAGAATAACCACTTTGCCGCCCAGCAGTTCTGGCTGCTGACAGCTGTCCGCATTTACCTCCCACACGTTGTCGGCATTGCGGCGCAGCTCCAGTTCTCGGTACTCGATGTCCCGTCCGATACAACTGAGCTTCGCTCTGCCGCTGCCCCGCTGCTCCTCCACCAGCGTAAAGCTGGCATCCACCGCGCCGCTGATGGCGGTAGTGCCAGAGATGCGGTTGAACACATCGTCTGCCTTTTCCTTCCGCAGATGGTGGATCAGCAGGATGGCGATACCATGGGCATCAGCCAGTCGCTTCAGGACGGACAAGTCGCGGTAGTCGTTGGCGTAGGTGTTGTCGTAGACAACGCCCCGGATCATTTGCAGGGTGTCGATGATGACGAGGGATGTGTCCGGGTGCTCACTGAAGAACTGCTCCAGTTGCTCGGTCAGCCCATCACCCAGGATGCGGCTCTGAGTGCAGAAGTGGACATTAGCCGGTGCGTCCTCCGTCACGTCGAACAGCCGGTTCTGGATGCGGAGCTGGGT
>CATNCS010000068.1 GCA_950097245.1 uncultured Oscillospiraceae bacterium
CCTCGGCTCGCCATAATAATGGGAACCGAGGGAGACGGGCTTTCCGACAAAGTGATCAGCGATGCCGACTATACTGTACGGATTCCGATGGCTCACGGAGTGGATTCACTCAATGTGGCCGCCGCCGATGCTGCCGCCCGTACTCTTGGACAGGTAGTTGCCGTACCCGGCCTGCTGGATGGTGACGCTGCCGCTGCCGTTCAGCGAGGCGGCGCTGGCGGGGACGGCCAGCAGGCTGACCAGCGTGGCCACGGCAAGCAGTAGGGAGAGGATGCGGGTCAAAGGCTTATGTTTCATAGGATCTCCTTTCTGGTTGCGATCTGTTTGAGAACAAAAAAGCGGCAGGCCGTTTTCACAGCCTGCCAGCGTGGGTTATGGTCTTTATTTGGTAGAGCCTGGGACAAAGAGTTCTTTGAGGAAGGCTGTGGCCTCCGGGGCCTGATCCTTCCCGGTCTGGTAACTCTCGGTGAGCAGAACCCCGTTCCTGCCGGAGAGGTCGTTGGCGGACACGTCCACATGGAGCCACTGGCCGTCCACATACACGAGGTTCCAGGTGTGGGTCTTGCTGCTGACGGTGAAGCAGGGGATGTCCGCCGCCCCGCACAGGAACTTCAGCGCTCTGGCGTAGGACCCGCAGGCCGCTTTCAGCTCCCCGGCGTGGGGGGCGAAGGTCTGGGTGATGCCGGCTGTTTTTCCCTTTTCATAGGCCAGCAGGGTGCGGATGTAGTCGTTGAAGTATTCCACCCGCTCACGATCCGTGGCCAGCGTCCCTGCATGGTCGAGGGCGGACTGGACGAAGTCCAGGGGCACCTGGTAGTTCTCCGGCATTTCGGCGGATACGGCGAAGTAGTCCAGGTACCGCCAGTAGTCGGTGAAGTTCTGCGGCACATGGTGTTCATACCGCAGCACCCCCTCCATGCGCCCGATCAGCTTTTTCACCGCGCTGTAGTCCTCCTTGCCCACCATAGTGTAGGCGGGGGCGGTATCGCTGGTCCCGTCCAGCATCGTCTGGCGGATGGCGTTGTACAGCTCCCGGCTGTACACGCCGGTGAACACCTCCGGGCTGGCCTCCTGGGAGAAGTCCTCCCGGCTCCAGTGGGTGGCCTGGATGGTGTAGGGCTGGGGAGCCTCTGCCGCCTGGGCGGGGACGGCCAGCAGGGCCGCTGTCATGGCTCCGGTCAAGAGCAGGGACACGATTTTTCTGCTTTTCATGCTCGATTCCTCCGTTTCGTAATATGGTGGGGCTTTGCAAACCGAACCATACCACAGAAGATGGGGAAAGTCGAACACAATCGGCAGACAGTTTTATCCCTGCTGAATGGCGGTGACGCACCAACGGTACTCCGGCTGATTCATCACGCAGGTATAGAGCGTCACCCGGTTGTCGGTGGTGGGGGCGGTGCCGCTGGAATCGTTGACGCTGACCTTCTCCACGCTGGTCACAGCATAGGTCCGGGTCCCCAGCGCCGTGGTCAGGGTGATGGTATCGCCCGCCTCCAGGGTGTGGATCTTGCCGAAGTGATTGTTCACCCCTCGGTTATGTCCGGCGAAGCAGGCATTTCCATCCCAGATGCTGGTGTTGGTGAAGTGGCCCACGCCCTTTTTCAACGCAGTGCTGTCCGTACCCTGGTAGACCTTGACGGTCAGGTTGATGGCGGGGATCTTCAGGGTTCCCAAGCTGCCGTTGCTGTAGTAAAGATCGTCCGTCACCTCGGTGTAGCCGCCGCTGGTGCTGCCCTGGGCGATGTCGGTGGGGCTGCCGCCAGGGACCTGGGTCATGGTGACATTGCCGCTCACCGAGGGGTACTGGCCGGGGATGACGGAACTGCCCGCCGTCCCTCCGTTGATGTTGGCGCTGCCCACCTGATTCACCAGCCCGCCGCTGAGAGCGCCGGGGACGAGGTTGGGCGTGAGATACTCGCCGCTGCCGGGGAGGTAGCTGGTGGGAGTCCCGAAGCCGGGTGCGATCAGGGCGGCGTTCTTGCTCCGGTCCACGTTGGGGTCCTCCCACTCGTAGATGGTATCGTCGCTGGTGGGCTGGCCGAAGAGGTAGTCCTCCGGAGCGTCAAAGCTGTATTCCAGCGCGTGGGCCGGGACGCAGCAGAGGGCGCACAGCATCATGGCCAGCAGAAAACTGCGGATCTTCAAGGGCTTCATCTCCTCTCTTTGAATTTCTTAAAGGCGAACACACCGCCAACACCCAGGGCCAGCACCACCACCCCGATGATCACGGGGTGCTTCAGGCCGGACAGATCCACAGGCTCCTTCACGGTGTCCGGGGCCTCCGTGCTGCCGGGGGCCTCCGTCTGACCAGGGGCGGGGTCATGCTGCTCGTTGCCGCCAGGGGCTTCGGACTCCTCCGGGGCCTTCTCGCTGCCGAAGATGGCGGTGTAGGTCACCACGGCACAGTTGGGTTTGGACACCTCGCCGGTGTAGCTGGCGCTGACGGTGTAGCCGGTAGCGTACCGGCTGCTGGCGGTCCCGGTGTAGCTGGCGGTGGCGGTGTACCGGGTGACGGGGTTGCCCTCACCGTCCACATCGGCGGTCTCGCTCCACTTCACATCCCCCAAGGTCAGGGTCTTGCCCTTGTCCTCGATGCTCTTGGGGATGAGGGAGGTATCCGCTTCGGACAGGTTGGGATAGCTGCGGCTGGCGGTGAGGGTGCTGGTCTTGGTGGCGTAGCCGTCTGTGGTTACCTGGACGCTGGTGTGGTCCAGCCGAAGGATGCCCACATAGCCGTCCTCTGTGGTCACCTCCATCTCCGCATCCAGCCGCTGGAGGATCGTCTCCAGGTTGTTGGTATCGCTGGGCTTGGTGACCGCCTCGGTGTGGGTCTGGATGTCCACCCCCACCTCGTCCTTCCGGGTCATGTCCAGCAGGTAGTAATGCCGCCCGTTCCGGGTGAAATCCCCGGTGGGGATGAGGCTGGGATCGTCCGCCAGGGAGAGCTGATAGGTCTTGTTGATCCGCAGCTCGTCCAGGGGGCCGTAGGTATACTCCTCCACGGAGATGGG
Source organism: uncultured Oscillospiraceae bacterium (assembly GCA_950097245.1). Lineage (GTDB taxonomy): Bacteria > Bacillota > Clostridia > Oscillospirales > Oscillospiraceae > Lawsonibacter. The sequence continues at coordinate 3,015 of CATNCS010000068.1, forward strand.
GTAGTAGCTGGCGCTCTGGCCCGCTTCCGGTTCCGCCGCCATGGCGGTGGCGCTCCCGGCCATGACGATGGCCAGGGCGCACAGGATAGTGAGAATGCGTTTCATGTGTACTTTCCTCCGTTTTTTCGTTTGTTTTTGGCCTGAATGATGGTGTTATCTGGCCGCGGCCTGCCGCTGATCCCCCCTTTCCCTGGTCCGGCCGCGCTGCTGCAGGTACTCGTTCCAGTCCTTCCCGTGGACGGGCGTTCGGGTGGATACGGTGTAGCCCTTCTGGGCGTACTCCTCCCGGAACTTCTCTGTGGCCTCCTGGCCCGGCCCGTCCGCGTCCAGGCACAGAACAATTTGTTTCAGATGCGGGTTCTCCCGCAGGTAGGTGTCCAGCGGCCCTTGGTGCAGTCCGCACAGGGCTACGGCATTGCTGGTGACCGCCCGGTGCAGGGTGCAGAAGCTCATGAGGTCGATGGGGGCCTCGAACACCGCCACCCAATCCAGGGCGGGGTCACAGGGGAGCCGGAAGGCCACGCTCTTGTCGCTGCCGGGGGCATCCCGCTTGAAGCTGGAGCCGCCCAGGTCGTAGGTACCGCGCTTGCTGGCGAATACCGGCTTGCCGCCGCTGTCCCGGCCCACGAACACGCAGTTGTGGTGCAGGCTGTCCTCATAGAGCAGGCCGGAGTCAATGAAGCCACGGATGATCTGGGCGGCGATGCCTCTCTTTTGAAGATAGGCGAACACCCGCCGCTGATCCCCGTTGGCGATGGGCAGGGCGAAAACGGGCTTTTCCTCCTGCTGCGCAGGCTTGGGGCGCGGGGCGGGGGAGTCCCTGGAACGCTTGCCGTTGAACTCCAGCAGGTAGTTCACCGCCTCCCGGAAGTCCTTGCCGCAGAACTCCTGCAAAAACGTAATGGCGTCCCCGCCTTTGCCGTTGGAGTAACGCTTCCATGTGCGGCGGTCCTTGATGCGGAGGCTGTCCATCTCCCTGGTGGTGTGGTACCGGCTGCCCAGGCGGCGGACGGTGTAGCCCAGGTGTTCCAGCAGGTCCGGCAGGTCGGTCCCCTTGGCGGTCTCCATCTCCTCGTCCGTGAATTTCCAGAAATCCTCTGGGTTTGGGGTTCGTCTCGTAGTAGTCACCTCCTTCTTTCGGCGAAACGAAAAGAAGCCCCCAGAGCATCCCGATTCAGGATGCTCTGGGGGCTTCTCATCTGCTGTTTGGTTGTCACGGCCTCACACGGCCCACTATGCGCTCAACGCGGCGGGGTCGTCCTCCTCCTGGGGCTGGGTGCCGCTGCCCTCCGGCTGGGCCTCACAGGGGCCGGCACCGGCCTCCTCCGGCTCCGGGCTGTCCGCCTGCCGCTCCGCCGCCTCCAGGGCCTCCTCGATCAGCCCCAGCACGAACTCCCGCTGGGTCAGCTTCCGGCCCAGGCGGGCGCTCTCTCGCTCCAGGTGCGCCTTGATCCGCTGAAAAAGTTCTTCATCGATTTGGAAGGCCAGGGTTCGATTCTTGCCATTCGTCATAGCTTCATTTCCTCCATTTTCTTTCATTTCATAGTATTCGAGTAACAGATTAGTGATGTACTGCGCGGTGGTCAGGCCCGATTCCTCTCTGGTCTCGCAGACGCGCTGATGCAGGTCCAGGGGCAGTTGCGCACAAAGGTTTCTTGTAGCTGGCATGGTGCTATTCTCCTTTCCGCTGATTGCAAGGCAAGTATAGTCGAAAGGCATTGAGAAAGCTATTACCATTACCAACAACGATTGAGGGACAAAGTAAGCATAAGCACCAATGTGAACAGTTGATAGAACGAAAAAGCCGCCCGCCGTCCTTACCAATGCTTGGCAGGACAGCGGGCGGCCTTCTTCGCTTTTTGAGTGCTTGGGAGTTCGAGTCTCGTGTGTTTCCTGAAATCCCCAAATTCGGCGGATTTGCATCTCCGGCACGTTATTTTTATTTTACGCTCTCTGATTTTTCCAATATGCGGTTATTGTTTCTGATTACTCTTATTTTTCTGCTTTGTGTGCAAAAATCCCGCACTTCAGTGCGGGATTTTTGTCTGCATCTTTTTTGTCAATGCAAGTTGGTGCCGGTGGGGGGACTCGAACCCCCACGCCATCGCTGGCGGCGGATTTTGAATCCGCTACGTCTACCAATTCCATCACACCGGCAAATACGTAAGGTATTATACACGATATTCCTCTGCTTGGCAAGAGTAAAACGACAACTTTTCTGTCTGTTATGGAACTCTCTTGATAAGCCTTTACCTTTTAATTCAGATATGGTATGATTATCTGGCTTATGAAGGGGGCACAACCTATGTCCAACATCCGAAAAAACACTATTCACAGCCTGGACATCACTGGTTACACCTCAGATGGGATGGGGGTGGCCCGGCTGGAGGGCCGTGTGGTCTTTGTGCCCTTCACCATCCAGGGGGAGCGATGGCGAGTCCGCCTGGAGAAGGTAAATCAAAATGCAGCCTGGGGCCGGGGAGTGGAACTGCTTGTCCCCTCCCCCCAGCGGACAGCCCCCGACTGTTCCCTCTACGGCAAGTGCGGCGGCTGTCAGCTTCGTCACATGACCTACGCCGAGGAGCTGCGGGCCAAGGGACAGCGCATCGCCGACGCTCTGGAGCGGGTGGGTCACGTCAAGCTGGACCTTCCTCCGGTCCTGGGGGCGGAATGCCCCCTCCGCTACCGGAACAAGGTGCAGTTTCCGGTAGCCCGGGGCAAGCGGGGGCTGGCTGTGGGCTACTACCGCCCTCGAAGCCACGATGTGCTGGACGCGCCTGACTGTCCCCTCCAGCCCGAAACCGTCACTCGCCTGCGGTCGGCCTTCAAGGGCTGGATGGAAGCCCACAACCTTTCCGCCTACGACGAGAGGACGGGCAAGGGGCTGGTCCGGCATCTGTATGTCCGCACCAGCAGCCGGGGCGAAAGCCTGGTCTGCGTAGTGGTCAACGGAGATAAGCTTCCCGGCGGCGGTGATCTGGCAGACACCCTGCGCCAGACAGAGCCCGGACTGGCCGGAGTAGTGCTCAACACCAATATGCGGGACACCAATGTGATTTTAGGGGACCGGTACACAACCCTGTGGGGCCGGGACTGGCTGGAGGAAGAGCTGTGTCAGCTTACCTTCCGACTGTCTGTCCCCTCCTTCTTCCAGATCAACAGGGCGCAAACGGAGCGTCTGTATTCCGTCGCATTGGACTTCGCCCAGCTCACCGGGACAGAGACTGTCCTGGACCTGTACTGCGGCATCGGGACCATCTCTCTGGCCTTGGCCAGGCATGCCGGGCGGGTCATCGGGGCGGAGATTGTCCCCCAGGCTATCGAGGACGCCAGGGAGAACGCCCGGCGCAACCGCATTGCAAACGCGGAGTTCTTCTGCGGTGACGCCGGGGCGGTGGCCCAAAAGCTGGCCTTGGAAGGAATCCGTCCTCAGGTCATCTGCGTGGACCCTCCCCGGAAGGGGCTGGCCCCGGAGGTCCCCCCCATCCTGGCAGACCTGGCTCCAGACCGGATTGTCTATGTCTCCTGCGACCCGGCCACCCTGGCCCGGGACGTGGACCGCTTCTCCCGGCTGGGCTACCGGGCGGTGAGGGCACAGGGTGTAGACCTTTTCCCCAGAACAGCCCATGTGGAAACAGCTTTACTTTTGACGCACTTCAAAACACTTTCATAAAATATCAGCCCTGTTATTTGTCTATTTTTTCACTGGACTGCTGTGCTTCTCCCGTAGTAAGATATTTAAACTGTTGAAGCGTATATGCCAATATAAAGGGGAATTGGAAATCGTGAAGAAAAGCCACAGCATCGACATGTGCAACGGATCGCTGGCGGATAAGCTTCTGTTCTTCGCCCTGCCGCTGATGGCCTCCAGCCTGCTCCAGCTGCTGTTCAACGCGGCGGACGTGGTTGTGGTGGGCTGGTTCGCCGGCAAGGAGGCCCTGGCGGCGGTGGGGTCCAACACCGCGCTGATAAACCTGCTCATCAATCTGTTTGTGGGCTTGTCGGTGGGCACCAACGTGGTGGTATCCCGGGACCTGGGGGCCGGGCGGTATGACAATGTCGGCCGCAGCGTCCATACCGCCATGACTCTGGCTCTGGCCAGCGGCACAGCCCTGATGGTCCTGGGTGTGCTGATGGTCCGCCAGCTGCTGGAGTGGACCTCCTCCCCCACCGACGTCATCGACCTGGCCACCGTGTACTTACGAATCTATTTTCTGGGCATGCCTGCCAACCTGGTGTACAACTTCGGTGCATCCATCCTCCGTGCCCAGGGAGATACCCAGCGCCCCCTGTACTTCCTCACCTTCGCCGGAGTGGTCAACGTCATTCTCAACCTGGTCTTCGTGGTAAGCTTCAGCCTGGATGTAGCCGGGGTGGCTCTGGCCACCATCATCTCCCAGTACATCTCCGCCGCGCTGGTGGTGCGGTGCATGCTCCGGGAACAGGGTCCCCTCCACCTGGAGCTGAAGCGGCTGGGCCTACAGAAAAATGTGGTTCTTCTGATTCTCAAGGTGGGGCTGCCCGCCGGCTTTCAGGGCGTGGTGTTCTCCCTGTCCAACGTGGTCATCCAGTCCACCCTCAACTCCTTTGACGATGCGGTGCTGGTGGCCGGCTCCGCCGCCAGCGCCAATATTGAAAATTTTGTCTATATGTCCATGAACGCCTTCCACCAGGCGGCCATCTCCTTTGTGGGGCAGAATTACGGCGCCGCCAAGTGCGACCGGGTGGACAAGGTGGGCTGGCAGTGTGCCATTTACGCCTCCCTCTTCGGCCTGGTCTTCGGCAATCTGGTCTATCTCTTTGGGGCTCCCCTGGCGGGCATCTACGCCCCAGGTGAGCCGGAGGTCATCCGTCAGGCTCTCATTCGGATGTCCTACATCGCCTGCCCCTACTTTATCTGCGGCATCATGGAGGTACTGGTGGGCGTGCTGCGGGGACTGGGCAGCTCTGTAATCCCCATGGCGGTCTCCATCGTGGGGGTATGCGGCCTGCGGCTGCTCTGGGTGGCCGCAGTGTTCCCCCTCCATCCCACCCCCTCCTGCCTGTACCTGTCCTATCCTGTCACCTGGTCGGTCACCGCTCTGTTCCACTTCCTGTTTCTGATGCTGGTGGTCCGCAGACATGCCTTCTCCAAGGTGCGGAGCAGCGGCCCCGCATATCTGGCCACCGAGGGACATCATCCGGATATCTCCTGATCCTGCTCCGCCATGTAAGTGCTGTCCTCAGACGGTCCTCGCATGGCGGAAAAAATTCCCGGGAAATTTTCCGGAAAAGGTTTGACAAACGGTAACAAATATGTTACAATTCGGTTACAGTTTCTCAATAACAATTTTTAGGAGGCGTACCATGGCAAGTGAAAATCTGCCTCTTTCCTATAAGGGACATCCCCTGCGCCGGAAAGACAATCTCATCTACTACGGGACCATGGCTGAGAAATATATCATCATGCTTCAGGTCCTTTCCTCTAAAAAACAGGGCGATCTGGCCGTGGCGGACAGGGTTTCCGTCCAGCTTCAGCTCACCGATCCCGATCTGAAGAGCCGGGACCGGGTGGTCAAGAAGAGCGAGAAGGACAGCCTCTATGCCGCTATGGACGTGGCTGCCGTCTGGCTGGACCGGGCGCTGGCCGGAAAGTAACAATTTCACACTGTACTGCTGATAAGCCGTCTGTATAAAAATAGGAGGACGTAAAGATGAATTTCAAGCGTACCATTACCCGTCTGACCGCCAGTCTGCTGCTGGCCGGCACTCTGATTACCCCCGCCCTGGCCGCCACCGGCACCGTCAACACCGAGGGCAGCAGCCTTCGCCTCCGCGCTGAGGCCAGCACCAGCGGCGCCGTTCTGAAAAACCTGGCCCACGGCACCAAGGTGGAGGTCCTCTCCGACCTGGTCGACGGCTGGTACCACGTCTCTTTCAACGGCGTAACCGGATACGTCTCCGGCGACTACCTCACCGTCACGGAAGACAGCGTGCAGGATACGGCCGTTCCCGCCGCCGCGGCGCCCGCCGCTCAAGCCAGCGAGCCCGCCCCGGAGGAGAAGGTGTACATCAAGGTCGCCGAAGGCCCTCTGAACATTCGCTCCGGCCCTGGCACCGACTATGACCGGGTGGGCAGCCTGTCCGTGGGCCGGATGGCCGAGGTCCTTGAGCGGCTGGACGGCTGGTACAAGATCGGCAGCGGCTACGTCAGCGCCGACTACGTCACCGAAGTGGACGGCGCCGCCTACGAGGCCTCCTACAGCAAGGGCCAGGAGATTGCCGACTACGCCCTCCAGTTCAAGGGCTACCGCTACGTCCACGGCGGAAGCTCCCCCAGCGGCTTTGACTGCTCCGGCTTCACCAGCTATGTGTACAAGCAGTTCGGCTACAGCCTGAACCGCACCTGCTCCGGTCAGTTGGACAACGGCACCCCCGTCTCCATGAGTGAGCTCCAGCCCGGCGACATTGTTATCTTCAACAAGGGCAACAGCAGCAAGCGTGCCACCCATGTGGGTCTGTACATCGGCAACAACCAGTTTATCCACGCCTCCACCGCCAAGGTTGGCGTTATTATCAGCAAGCTGAGCGACGCCTACTATACCACCGGTTTTGTGGGCGGCCGCCGGATCGTCTGATTTATTACATACAAAAACTGGTCACCGCCTCCCGGCGGCGGCCAGTTTTTTATTTCCCCCCGCGGACATAATATCCCTGTCTCTTGAAAAATAGTTATATTGCAAAAGTTTTTGTTGCTTTTCCACCTGTGTTATTGTATAATAAGCCGATATAAAGGAGATGAGGCGTATATGTTGATTTCCACAAAAGGCCGCTACGCCCTGCGTGTCATGATCGACCTTGCAGAGCACCAGACCGAGGGATTCATCCCGCTGAAGGTCATTGCCCGGCGGCAGGAGATCTCAGAGAAATATTTGGAAAACATCATCAAACTGCTGGTCAGGGCCAAGCTTTTAAACGGACTGCGGGGAAAGGGCGGAGGATACCAGCTGACCAGGCCGCCGGAGCAATACACAGTGGGTACCATCCTCCGGCTGACGGAGGAGTCTCTGGCCCCGGTCGCGTGTCTGGGTCAAGGCGCTGAGGCCTGTATCCGAATGGCCGAGTGCCCCACGCTCCCCCTGTGGCAGGGTCTGAACAACGTAATCACCGACTATCTGGACCATATTACGATTTCAGACCTGGTCCGCCGGGGCGACGCAGGCGACAACTATATTATCTGAATCCGCTGTTTTACAAGACAAGCCCTGGAAGCTTTTCGCCTCCAGGGCTTTGCCGTATACGATAAAATGTGGTTTTCTCTTCCTCCGCAGCGGGTATAGTTTTTCTTATCGAAGGATAAATCCGCCCTTTCCGCTGTGCTTCACCTGATACATAGCCTCATCGGCGGCCAGGCTGAGGGTCTCATAGGTCCGGCCCAAGGCGGGAGCGCTGGCCGCGCCCACGCTGACGGTCACCTGGGTCTCAATTCCCTCCACCCTCAGCCCGCGCACCCGTTCCAGCAGCTCCTGTCCCTTCTGCTCCGCCATGGCCCGGCTGTCGGAGCCGGACAGGAAGGCCACAAACTCGTCGCCGCCCACCCGGGCCACAATGTCGTCGGTACGGAAGGTCTCCCGCAGCACGCCTCCGATGGCCATCAGCAGCCGGTCGCCGGCGGCGTGGCCGTAGTTGTCGTTGACGGACTTGAAGTCATCCATATCCAGCATAAAGAGGACGCCCCGGGATATTTGCTCCAACCGGGCGTTAATCAGCTTCACCCCCGCCCGGTTATAGACTCCGGTAAGGGGGTCCTGCTGGGCCTGATTGCGCAGCTCAATCTCCCGGTCGATCTGGGCGCTGATATCGGTCAGGGTGCCGATCAGGCGGACGGCCTTGCCCTCCGAGGTGAAAATCGCCTTGTACTGGCTGCGGTACCAGCTGTAC
>CATNCS010000069.1 GCA_950097245.1 uncultured Oscillospiraceae bacterium
CCCTGATGTAGTTCTTCTATTTTCCTACATCAGGGGGCTTTTGTCTATTGTCCGCTTTTACCGGGGCTGTTCAAAGTGGGGCGCTCTTTAATATTGTGGGGCCCGCCGCCCTTGGCGGGCCAACGAAATTTAATACCGCCGCACCACGGCCACCACCTTGCCGATAATCTCGGCATAGGTGCCGTCGATGGGCTCATACTCCGGGTTTTCGGGGAGCAGCCAGACCTGGCCGTTTTTCCGCTGGTAGGTCTTCACGGTGGCCTCGTCCTCAAAGAGGGCTACCACGATTTCGCCGTTGCGGGCCTCCTGCTGCCGGTGGACCACCACCAGGTCGCCGGGGAGGATGCCGGCGTTCAGCATGGACTCCCCCCGCACCCGCAGGGCGAAGTGCTCGCCGGACAGGCCCTGTGTGTCGAAGGTGAGGTAGTCCTCAATACACTCCTGAGCCAGAATGGGGGAGCCGGCGGCCACATTGCCCACCACGGGAACCCGGTTGGCCAGCGGGTCCGCCTCCTCAGCCACCGGGCCCAGGGAGACGCCGGGCAGGGAGATAGCCCGGGTTTTGCCCTCGGCCTTGACAATGACCCCGGCCTCCTCCAGCCCCTTCATGTGGAAGTGAACGGTGGAGGGGGACTTTAAGCCCACCGCCGCGCCAATCTCCCGCACAGAGGGGGGATAACCGTGCTCATTGGTAAAGGAGAGGATAAAATCATAGATTTCCTGTTGTTTCCGGGTCAGCTTAGCCATAGTAGCGGCTCCTTTCCGTGGGGGACGTCCCAGCGCGGCCATAAGTAGGTAGTGTTATTATAGCACAAAGATTTCTGTTTGTCAAACAAACGTTTCATAAATTTTAAAAAAAACCGGGACGCTCTGGGGCGTCCCGGCCAGTCAGTCCAGCAGGGTGGTCCAGTGCTCCGCGTGGTAGGCGTCAAAGCACAGTCTGATCTGCTCCTCGGTAATTTTGCCCGTGGCCAGAGGGGGCAGCTCATCCAAGGCAAACCAGCCGCTGTCCAGCGTCTCCAGATTGGGCTGGAAGGAGCCGCCTACCAGCGAGCACAGCACCAGCACCTTGCAGACTCCGTATGCGTTTACGGGCCGGTTATGCCTGTGCTGGTCCTGAAGGGCGATTACCAGGTCGGCGGTGACCTCCAGCCCCGCCTCCTCCCTGACCTCCTTGACGGTATTCTCCCCCACTGTGATGTCCACATCCGCCCAGCCGCCGGGCAGGGCCCAGAGGCCGTCGCTCTCCTGCACCAGAAGGATCTTCTCTCCCTGGAAGATGGCGGCCCGGGTCTCCAGCTTGGGGGTCTGGTAGCCGGATTCGTTGCAGAACAGGTCCCTCACCTTGTCCATGGGGAGGTCGGTGTGCCGGGCCATGATTTCGGCGGCAATGTCCCGGATGCGCTCATAGCGCTCCAGGTCAAATTTGTCGTGTCCGTACTCCAGCCGGGCCTGGGCCAGGGCCTGGAGCTCTATGGCCCACTTCAGCCATTGCGGTCTTTCATTCATCTTGTCTCCTCCTTACAGGGGCGGCATGTCGGGCATGCCCATTTCATCGGCGGCGGACAGCATTCTGGCGTCGTAGAAGCCGGCCCGGGCGGTCTCCTGGTAGGGCAGCAGCCACAGGGAGAGTGGAAGGGTGACCAGCGTGCTGAGGATGACCACCGGCGCGGAGTAGATCACGTTATAGGCCTGTGCGAACCACTCCAGGCTCAGAACGGATTCGGGCACCAGCAGGCCGGCCTGGCCGAGGAAGAAGAGCGTTACCCCCAGGGACAGGATAAAGTTGAAGGCCTGCCATCCGATGAAGGAGAATTCCAGCTTGAACAGCTTCCATTTCCAGCCCTGCATAAGGGCGGCGCTGCGGTGGATGGGAGCGGAGGGGCCGTCGTCAGGCCGGTCGGCCAGCAGGTAGGGGGCCAGGGCGAACCGCAGCCGGAGGACAATGATGGTGGCCATCAGCCCGATGAAAAAGAGGAAGAGGCTGAACATACCCGGACCGGCGCCTGCGTCGCTGAGGAGCAGGATGACAACCGGCAGAGACAGCGCAAAGGACACCAGAAAATACCAGGCCAGGATGCGGCCCCAAATGCCCAGCTCCATCAGGATGACCCGGCTGGCCACAGAGAAGCCCTGGGTGAGAGAATTGAGATCGGGGTCCAGCTGACGGTAGGTCCAAAGGGCCCAAAGGCACAGGCCAAAGCGGACCACGGTGGTGTACAGCATAAGCAGCAGCTGGAAAAATGCCAGAAGAAAGCCATCCTCGGGCAGGGGGAGAAAGCTGACCAGCCAGGATACCCCGGTGGTCATAACCAGATAGGCCAGAGCCACCATCCAGAATTTTGGGTCTGTGAGGGCCATCCGTTCTCTGGCCTGACGCTTGAGTTCTGCGCGGTCGATTTCCATGAGGGGTTCTCCAATCAATTAGGGTGTAGGGGCGGATATCATCCGCCCGCTGGGCTCGATATGTACATCGGGCGGATGATATCCGCCTCTGCAGACGGCCCTGACGGCAAACAGATCGAGATAATTATTCCCACTTCTCCATGAGCTGCCTGATCTGATCGGCCAGCTTGGCCAGGTCCTTGTTGGACCGGCCCCGGCTGCGGCTGACCAGGTCGGCCAGGTCGCGGGACGCGTTCTGGAGCCGCAGGTAAGCGGCGGAGGGGGTGGCGGCGGAGCCGACGGTCTTCTTGACCTCCAGCACCACGCCCTTGGCCAGCATGCAGTTGGTGGACAGGTCGTAGACCTCCTCATAGAGGGGAGCGTGGGCGGGAATGCCCCGCTGGTTCAGGTCGTGGGCAAAGAGCTCTGTGACCTCCCGGTCGCCATGGACCACGAAGACCTGCTGGGGCTTGGGGGTGAAGTGCTCCACCCACTCCAGCAGATGGTCCCGGTCGGCGTGGGAGGACAGGCCCTTGAAGTTGACGATCTTGGCCCGGACGGAGATGTCCTCCCCGAAGAGCTTCACGCTCCGGGCCCCCTCCAGCAGGTGGCGGCCCAGGGTGCCCTCCCACTGGTAACCCACAAAGACCACGGCGCACTCGGGGCGCCACAGGTTGTGCTTCAGGTGGTGGCGAATTCGGCCGGCGTCGCACATGCCGGAGGCGGAGATGATAATCTTGGGGGTCTTGTCGTCGTTCAGCGCCCGGGACTCCTCGGTGGACTGGGTGAGGGTGAGGCCGGGGAAGGTGAACAGGTTCTCTCCGCCCTGGATGATGGCGATAGCGTCCTCGTCCAGGTAGCCGTGGAGGTTTCCGGAGTAGATCCTGGTGGCCTCGGTGGCCAGGGGGGAGTCCACATACACCTTAAAGGAGGGCAGGGACTGGACCAGGCCGTCCCGCTTGATCTCCCGCAGGTAGTAGAGCAGCTCCTGGGTGCGGCCTACAGCAAAGGAGGGGATGACGATGTTGCCCCCCTTGGAGAAGACCTCGTCAATGAGGTCGGCCAGGGCCCCGGCGTAGCTCTCCGGGGGCTCGTGGTTCCGGTCGCCGTAGGTGGACTCCATCACCACATAGTCGGCGTCGTCCACAAAGGAGGGATCCCGGATGATGGGCTGGGCCTCATTGCCCAGGTCGCCGGAGAAGACGATCTTTTTGGTGACGCCGTCCTCGGTGGCCCAGATTTCCAGAATGGAGGAGCCCAGCAGGTGGCCCGCGTCGCTGAACCGGACCTTGACCCCCTCGCACAGGTCGAAGAGCCAGCCGTACTCCACCGTCTCCAGCATGTGGATGGCCTCCTCAGCGTCCATCAGGGTGTACAGAGGCTCCACCGGAGGCAGACCGGCCCGCTTGCCCTTCTGGTTGTGCCACTGGGCGTCCCCCTCCTGGATGTGGGCGGAGTCCCGAAGCATCACGCTCATCAGCTGGGCCGTCAGGCCGGTGGTGAGGATACGGCCGTTGAACCCCTCCTTCACCAGCAGAGGCAGGCGGCCGGAGTGGTCGATGTGGGCATGGGTGACTAAGACATAGTCGATGTAGTTGGGGGCAAAGTCCAGCTTATTTTCGTCGTGCTCGTCCTTGCCCTGCTGCAGGCCGCAGTCGATAAGAATCTTTTTGCCGTTGACCTCCAGGCAGTGACAGCTGCCGGTGACCGCGTGGGCGGCGCCGAAAAAGGTCAGTTTCATAAGATGGCCTCCTTTGTGTCGAAAATGGTTGTCTCTATTGTACACCATTTCCCGGAGAAAAGCTACAACAAATTATGAATTTTAACGGGCAGAGGCGGCCGCAGGCTACCCCTGCAGAGGATGAAACAGTCATACCCCCTCTCTCCCGCCCATAGGATAGAGGGAAAGGGGGAAGCGCTATGGCATTTGTGGACGACCGGGCCCGTCCCGAGATGGCCCACCACATCATTTTGGAGGAGCGGGAGCAGCTGTCCATCTCCGGCGTGGAGGAGGTGGAGAGCTTTGATGAGAACACCATCCTCCTCACCACCGCTCAGGGGGCGCTGGAAATCCAGGGGGAGGGGCTGCACATCGAGAAGCTCTCCCTGGACGGGGGCGACCTGCGGGTGGAGGGCCGGGTACACGCCCTGCTCTACGAGTCGGATGAGGGGCGGCGGAGCGGCGGCTTTCTGGCCCGGCTGCTGGGCGGATGACCGTGGATGTAATCCAGCAGGGCCGGGCCCTGTGCCAGGCTCTGCTGCTGGGGGGCGCCATGGGGATGGTATACGACCTGTTCCGCATTCTCCGGGTGCGGGTAAAAATCCCGCTGCTGGGGCCGCTGCTGGACCTGCTGTTCTGGCTGGCGGCCACAGCGGCCCTGTTTCTCTGGTCCCAGGCGGCCTGGGGCGGACAGGTGAGACTGTACGGCGCGGCCTTCTGTCTGGCGGGCGGAGCCCTGTATTTCTGGGCAATCAGCCCCTGGCTGCTGCGTCTGGGGTATCTGGCGGCCGATCTGGTGGCCGCGCTTTTGGGCATTTTGACCTTTCCGGTGGGGGCGGCGGGGGCATTTCTGAAAAAAATCAGAAAACTTATAAAAAATGTCTTCCTTTCCGGGCTGAAATGGTATAGAATAGGGGCGACAACAGGGCAGTTGGATGCTGCCGCCCAACGCCGTACCCTTCGGGAGAGAGGAGAGAGCCTGCATGACCTTCAAACGGGCCGGATTTTTGACCAAAATCGTCGTCCTGGCGCTGCTGATTTACATGGCCATCTCTCTGCTGGACCTGAGGGGGAAAATCCAGGACGTCCAGACCCAGCGGGACCACCTGTCCCGGCAGGTAACCGACCAGCGGCTGGAAAACAAAAAGCTGGAAGACGCCATCGCAAACAGCGACGACCCTGAGATGCTGGAGCAGGTGGCCCGGGACCGGGGCTTTGTGGAGGAGAACGAGACCCTGTTTGTCGACGTGGCCAACTGAAGGGCCGCGCGTCTGTGTGTTGCAAATTTTACAAGGGAGGATTTGGCGCTTCAATGGAGTTAGGTGTAGGGGCCATCGTGGATGGCAAGGTGACAGGTATCACAAAGTTTGGGGCTTTCGTATCTCTGCCGGATGGGAAGTCCGGACTGGTCCATATCTCAGAGATCGCCTATTCCTATGTGAATGAGGTGAGCGACCATCTGCATGAGGGGCAGGAGGTCAAGGTGAAGATTATCGGTATCGACCAGGCCAGGCGGATTAACCTGTCTATCAAGCAGGTGGAGCCCCCGCCCCAGCGCGCCCCCCGTCAGGGCGGCGGCCCCCGCCAGGGGGGAGGAAGCCGGCCTCCCCGTCAGGGCGGCGGCGCTCAGCGCCCCATGGGCTTTGTCCACCAGGCCCCCAAGGAGCCCACCGACTTTGAGGACCGGCTCAAGCAGTTTATGCAGTCCTCCGACAGCAAGCTGTCTGAGCTGCGGTACATCGAGAAGAAGGGCGGAAACCGCCGGGGCGGCGGCGGACGCCGATAAAACACGCATATCTGTGGGGGCCGTCCAGTGGACGGCCCCTTTTAGACGCTCTCATAAGGCCCCCTTCGCAAAGGGCCGACTCCCCCTGTCAGGGGGAGATGGCCGAAGGCCAGAGGGGGTGGGGATGCTCCCGGCGAAGCCGGGTGGGGGTTTTTCCCAAAAGAGACAAGCGTATTTCGACAGGAGAAAACCCTCCGTCATTTGCTTCGCAAATGCCACCTCCCTTTGCGAAGGGAGGCTTTTACGCAGACCTGCAAGTGGGTGGCATAAAAAAGACGCCCTTTTTAATAAAGAGCGCCCATGTGCGCCCAGACAAGCGTTTCCCCCGGAGGGGGAAACAGCGAAAAAATAAAAAAGACGCTCTTTTTGCAAAGAGCGCCCATGTGCGGGGAGAGACTCGCACAAAGCATATTGGTCGAGCTGGGACAAGTCTACCATAATTTGCCAGGTTAGTCAATGGGAAGTTTTGTCGTTTTTTGGAGGATTGATCTATGTCAACCTGGAGCGGAACAAGAAAGAAGCTGGAAGAGGACTATCTCTGCCCCGCCCTGCGGGGGAGGGTGCGGTACTTCGCCACCACCTACCGGGAGAGCCACGACCAGGAGGGCCGGGCGGCCATCCTGGTGGATGGGGTGGAGGTGCTGAAAAGCGACTACTTTACCTATTCCCGCGTCCTCTGGCAGCGAGCCCGGGACTACCGGGACGAGCAGGGGCTCAACTGGCGGGAGGCGTACCGCAAAGCGGACAAGACCGTTTTGGAAGACGGCCTGTTTGACCAGCGGGATTTTTACATGGCCTTCCAGAAATTCGACGACCAGAGCATCGAGGCCAGCCTGTCCGATGAAAATCCGATTGTCCGTATCTTCGCCCTGCTGGACCGCCGGCTGGGCAAGCGGCGGCTGACTGCCCTGGAGGACACCATGGAAAAAGAACTGGAGTGGGTCCGCCCCTTCTATCTCCTGCGCATGGAGGCGGAGGGGCTGCCACTAAAATCTCAGAAGGAGAAGGAACTATGCTGATTATTAACGGCACCGTCCATCCCATGGACGGACCTGTCATCGAGTACGGCTACGTGGCCCTGTCGGGGAGCAAGATTGCCCAGGTGGGCTCCATGGAGAACTGCCCCAAGGCATGGGAGGGGGAGACCATCGACGCCCAGGGGGGGCATATCTGCCCCGGGTTCATCGACGCCCACTGCCACCTGGGGATGTTCGGCGACGCCCTGGGCTTCGAGAGCGACGACGGCAACGAGGAGACCGACCCCTGCACCCCCCAGCTGAGGGCCATCGACGCGGTGAATCCCCTGGACCGGTGCTTCTCCGAGGCCCGGGCGGCGGGGGTGACCACCGTCCTCACCGGCCCCGGCTCCGCCAACCCCATCGCCGGGCAGTTCGCCGCCGTCAAGACCGACGGCCGCTGGGTGGACGCGATGATTGTGAAAGCCCCGGTGTCCATGAAGCTGGCCCTGGGGGAGAACCCCAAGCAGGTCTACCATCACCGGGACGAGACCCCGGTCACCCGCATGGCCACCGCCGCTATCATCCGGGAGAACCTGCGCAAGGCGGTGGAGTACAGCGAAAAGCTGGACAAGGCCGCCCGGGACGAGGAGACCGATCCGCCCGATTACGACGCCAGGCTGGAGGCGCTCCTTCCCGTGGTCCGCGGGGAGCTGCCTGTCCACATCCACGCCCACCGGGCGGACGATATCGCCACCGGGGTGCGCATCGCGAAGGAATTTGACCTGAAGTGCGTCATCGTCCACGGCACCGAGGGCCACCTCATCCCCGAGCTTCTGGCCCAGGCGGGCGTGCCGGTCATCACCGGCCCCGCCCTGGGGGACCGGTGCAAGCCCGAGCTGGCCAATATGACGCTGGAAAATCCTGCCATCCTCCGACGGGCGGGGGTCCCCTTCGCCATTTGCACCGACCATCCGGAGGTGCCCGTCCAGTACCTGCCCCTGTGCGCCGCCCTGGCCGTCAAGGGGGGACTGGACCCGGAGGAGGCCCTGGCCGCCATCACCCTGAACGCCGCCAGAATCGCCGGGCTGGACAGGGCCCTGGGCTCCCTCACCCCCGGCAAGGAGGCGGATGTGGTGGTCACCGGCCGTCATCCCCTGGAGCTGCTGGGGACGGTGAAGGCCGTTCTCATAGCCGGAAGAAGAATTTAGAAAATATTAACAAAAACCATTGGACTTTTCTGCTCCCTGTGGTATAATAAGGATAATCGGTGGGGGAGCACTCCTGCCGGTCTATACCAGCCCTCTGGGCGAAAGGAGCGACTGAAATGAAATTCGTGTTTACGGACAAAAAGGTGACCCTGCCCGACGCCGTACACAAGTACGCCGAGAAAAAGGTGGGCAAGCTGGACCGTTTCTTTAAGGAGGACGCCACCGCGGCCATCACATTCAGTGTGGAGAAGGAGCGGAACAACAAGGTGGAAATCACCATCCGCTCCAGCGGCACCATCTTCCGTGTTTCGGAGAGCACCTCCGACATGCACGCCTCCATCGACGCCGCCGTTACCACCCTGGAGCGGCAGATCCGCAAGAACAAGACCCGCCTGGAGAAGCGCCTGCGCCAGGGCGCCTTTGAGCGGGCACTGGACGCCGCCGAGGTGTCCACCTTCGCCCCCGAGGAGCCGGAGGAGGGCGAGTACCGCATCGTCCGCAGCAAGACCTTCCCCATCAAGCCCATGACCAGGGACGAGGCCATTTTGCAGATGAACCTGGTGGGCCACAACTTTTTCGCCTTCCGGGATGAGGAGGCGGACGGGGCCTTCGCCGTGGTCTACCGCCGCAACGACGGGGACTACGGCCTGATTCAGGACGAGCAGTGACAGATATCAGGGGCCGGGCGGTACGCCCGGCCCCTCTTGAAAAAGGAGGAAAACGTCCATGAGCCGTGAGAGAGTGTTGGCCCTCCTGCGGGAGCGGCAGGGGGAGTATCTGTCTGGGGAGGCCATGAGCAAAACCCTGGGCATCAGCCGGGCGGGGGTGTGGAAGGCCATTGAGGGCCTGCGGCAGGAGGGGTACACCATCGCCTCCGCCCCCAACCGGGGCTACTGTCTGGAGGACGCCCCCGACCGCCTGCGGGTGGGGGAGCTGTTCGGCCTGCTCTCCAACGCGAAGATCGGCTCTCAGCTGCTGTGCCTGGACGTCATCGACTCCACCAACACCGAGTGCAAGCGCCGGGCCATGGACGGCGCCCTGGAGGGCCTGGTGGTCACCGCCGAGGAGCAGACCGGGGGCCGGGGCCGCCGGGGAAGGGGCTTCCAGTCCCCCCGGGGCAAGGGGCTGTATCTGTCCGCCCTGTTCCGCCCGGACATGGACCCCGCCCGGGTCACCGATTTTACCGCCTGGGTGGCGGTGGCGGTGTGCGACGGCATCGAGGCCTGCTGCCACATCCGCCCCCAGATCAAGTGGACCAACGACATCGTCCTGGGAGGAAAAAAGCTGGTGGGCATCCTCACCGAGCTGGGGCTGGAGAGCGAGACCAACACTCTGGACTACATGGTCACCGGCATCGGGGTCAACGTCAACCAGAATCCGGAGGACTTTTCCGAAGAAATTCGGGATATGGCCACCTCCCTGTCCCAGGCCCTGGGCCGCCCGGTGCGCCGGGCGGAGCTGTGTGCCCAGATTGTGCTGGCCCTTGACCGGATGTATGCCGCCTACCCGGAGGACCGGGCGGAGTATCTGGCAAAATACCGGGCGGGCTGTGTCACTACCGGCCACCAGGTCCAGCTCATCACCCCCACCGCCCGCCGGCAGGCCTTTGCCCTGGAGATCGACGACGACTTCAACCTGGTGGTGGAGCACTACAACGGCAAGAAGGAGACCATCTCCGCCGGAGAGGTGTCCGTCCGGGGCATGTACGGGTATGTGTGAGAAAAAGATATGGAGGGACCGGCGCTTCTGGCTGTGCGGGGCGCTGCTCGCGGGGCTTCTGGGACTGGCGCTGCGCTTTGAGCATATCGATAAATATCATCCGTTCCCGTACATTGCGGTGCTCCATGCACTGACGCTTTTCACTTGGCTTTCGGGGCTGTACCGCCGCTGGAGCGGCCGGTGGAGGCCGGGGTACGGCCGCGTCTGGGGCGGCTGGGTGCTCCTTTTGGCCCTCCTTTTTCAGCTGCCCATGTGTATGGTGAGTTTCGTCTCCTGGGTGATGGCGGGCGTGTCCCTGGCGCTGGGAATTTTAGGGATTTTGAGTTCCAGACGATAAAAAAGCCGCTCGGTGAGCGGCTTTTTCGTTATCATCTGGTAGAAGTAAGTCCGACTAAATAATCCACGCTTGTATGGTAGAATTGCGCCAGTTTGATTGCGGCATCCAAAGGTAAAACCCGCTCTCCCCGCTCATACTTGGAGTACAGCGACTGGTCGCACATTAAATACTCTGCAATTTCCTTCTGCGTCAGATCGGCATCCTCGCGCAGGTCCCGAATCCTTAAATGCATATTATCACCGAGGACAATATACCCCAGGACAGATCGTCCTATTTACAAATTGGACTATATGTCCTAAAATGGAAATCGAGAGGTGGTAAATATGTCAGATTACAAAGAGATGTACTTAGAATCTGTATTCACAAGAGGAAAGGGCTGTGATAGAATAGAGATATGGAAGAAAAGGTAAGAGAGTCGTACCCCAGCGACTTGACCGATGAGCAGTGGGAAGAAATCGCACCATTGTATACG
>CATNCS010000070.1 GCA_950097245.1 uncultured Oscillospiraceae bacterium
AGGAGAAGGAAATCCAGCTGGCCATCATGGCCAACGACCCCAAGATGGCCGCCAAGCCCGACAAGGTGAAGGAAGGCATCGTCATGGGCAAGCTGGGCAAGTACTACGAGGAGAACTGCCTGCTCCAGCAGGCCTTCGTCAAGGAGAACAAGGTCTCCGTGGAGAAGCATGTGGCCGCTGTGGCCAAGGAGCTGGGCGGTTCCATCACCGTGAAGGCTTTTACCCGCTTCGCCACCGGCGAGGGCATTGAGAAGAAGGAGGACGACTTCGCAGCCGAGGTCGCTTCCATGATTAAGTAAAAGCGGTCGTTCCCTTCAAAGCATCCCAAATAAAATGACTCAGCAAGGGTCCGGGTAATTCACCATTACTCGGACCCTTTCCTTTTTGAAGCCGGACAGCGGGCGGCAAATTTCAGGAAAAGGATTGCGGCGGGATTTAGCAGAGATGAAAAAATCATTAAATAAGTTTAAAGCCCCTTGCGCACGAAGGAAAAATTAGATAGAATAGAGACACCAAGCGGGAGACCGTATTTTAAAGGAGGTTACTACCATGGATTTTAAAAGCACCTTTGAGACCTTAAAGGATAGAGCTACCGATCTGGCCCAGGCAGGTGTTGCCCAGTCCAAGCGGCTGGCCGAGATTGCCAAGCTGAAGACCGCCAATATGGCCGAGGAGGACGCCATCAAGAAGGCCTATATTGAGATCGGCAAGCTCTATTACGCCGAGAAGGGCGCCACACCGGACGGCGCTTTCGCCGCCGCCTGCGAGAAGATTACCGCCTCCAAGGCCCTGATTGAGACCAACAACGAGCGCATCGCGGAGCTGAAGCAGCCCGGCGACCCTGAGCCCGAGGCTGAGGTGGAGGTCGAAATTGAGGTGGAGGCCGTCGAGCCCGCTGAGCCCGAGGAAGAGGCCCCCGCCGAGGAAGACAAGCAGGACTGAGCATCGTATTGAGAGGAGGCCGCGTTCATGCGCGGCCTCCTTCTATGCTTCGCGCATGGAACGGTCCGCTCCCGGGCAAACTGGGTCCGGGAGGGGAGCTTATGGAGCAATATGAGCAGTACTACCGCCTGCCCCAGGACGTGGTGGGCCACGATGCCGCTCTGCTGTCCTATTGGGACACCATGCCCGCCAGGGCCCAGCTGCGGCTGCTGGAGAGCGGCATCTCCGTGTCCACCCTGGGGGAGCTGAAAATGCTGGCGGAGTCTTTTGACCGGGAATAGCTTGCAAATTTTGTAAAACCGTGATACGATGGTTAAAATTGCAAAGGAGCGTGGCGGAATGCTGTTTCTATGGTACCCAAAATGTACAACCTGTCAGAGGGCCAAAAAATTCCTGGACGAGCATGGCGCGGTCTATACCCCGCGGCACATCAAGGAGGAAAATCCCACCGTGGACGAGCTGCGGACCTGGTGGCAGGCCAGCGGCCTGCCTCTGAAGAAATTTTTTAACACCTCGGGCATCCAGTACCGGGAGCTGGGCCTGAAGGACAAGCTGCCCTCCATGGGCGAGGAGGAGCAGCTGGCGCTGCTGGCCTCCGACGGGATGCTGGTGAAGCGCCCCATTCTGGTGGGGGAGGGCTTTGTGCTCACCGGCTTCCGCCAGGGCGAGTGGGAAGAAAAAATGTAAAATCCTCCATATTTCCGTGAAATCACCATCCAGGACCTGACTGTTCCGGCGCCTGGGGCGTATTCCAAGGGTGCGCTGGAAATGGTGGGATTCCTCCCCACGGTTGAATTGAAGATACTCCGGCCATAATGAAAGGGCGGGCGAGTTTATGAGCTCGCCCGCTTTTCATTTACAGCAAGGGGGTGGAATTATGGAACAGGAAAAAAAGAAAGGTCCGGGGGTGTTTGGCCTCCTCCTTCTGGGCGCGGTGCTCTGCCTGTCTCTGGCGCTGACAGGCGACCGTTCGGAGGCCGTTATGGCGGCGGCTCCAGCGGCGGTGGAGACGTCCGGCATGCCCGTGGCCGTCGGAGCTCCGGAGACGGTGGGGCGCACCGTAATCCCGCTGGGCAAGGCGGTGGGCATCAAGCTGTTCTCCGACGGCGTGCTGGTGGTGGGCCTGTCCCCGGTGGAGACAGAGGAGGGCGCCGCCTACCCGGGTCGGGACTGCGGCCTGAAGGCGGGGGACGTCATTACCCACATCAACGGCGGCGAGGTGGACACCATTGAGGAGGTCCAGGCTCTGGTGGCCAGGAGCGAGGACGAGCCCCTCACCATCCAGGCAGTGCGGGGCCAGCGGCAGCTCCAGCTGACGGCGGCGGCGGCGGAGAACAGCCAGGGAGTCTGGCAGCTGGGGGTGTGGCTGAGGGACTCCATGGCGGGCATCGGCACCATGACCTTCTATGACCCGGCCAGCGGCGTGTTCGGAGCGCTGGGCCACGGCATCAATGACGTGGATACCGCCATGCTCATGCCCCTGGAGTCGGGCAGCATTATGCCCGCCAGCGTGTCCGAGGTGAAAAAGGGGGCCAGCGGCGCCCCCGGTGAGCTCCACGGCCAGTTCGATCTGACCCGGGACCTGGGGACGCTGTACGCCAACACCAACCTGGGGATTTTTGGACAGATGCCCAGGGAGGTGGTGGGCAGCGCGGTGGAGCCGGTGGAGGTGGCCTCCCGGGACCAGGTGGAGACCGGCCCGGCCACCATTCTGTCCAACATCCGGGGCGATGAGGTGGAGGAGTTTGACATCCAAATTACCCATCTTTACCCCGAGGGGGACGGCACCCGGAGCATGATGGTGGAGGTCACCGATCCGGAGCTGCTGGAGGCCACCGGCGGCATCGTGCAGGGGATGTCAGGGTCGCCCATCTGTCAGAACGGCCGGCTGGTGGGCGCGGTGACCCACGTTTTAGTGAATGATCCCACAAAAGGATACGGCATTCTGGCGGAGAATATGTTGAAGCAGGCCTTGGGATAAAATCAGTCTGAAAATCAGAGTGCGGGTTCAGATGACCGGTCTGAATCCGCACTTCTTTGTAAGATATGCTGTCCTCCCTGCGGGGCACCACAATGTCTGGGGAGTGTCCTTTTCGCAGCTTTTATGTAGGGGCGGCTATCAGCCGCCCGCTTCTGGAAAAGCCGGAACTTCTGGAGCAGCGGGCGGATAATATCCGCCCCTACATGGCCTCAAGCAGAATTGATAAAATGCGCATTAGGACACTCCCCAATGTCTGGCCTCCCTTGATTTTTTCTCCCTGATGGGGTATACTGCTTATACGCAACAAGCCATCCGGCTTTCAAGCCGGATCAGGAGGAACTGCCATGCATCTGTTTGACACCCACGCCCACTACGACTCCGGGGCCTTTAACGCCGACCGGCTGGAGGTGCTCTCCTCCATGCCCGGACAGGGAGTGGAGCTGATTCTCAACCCCGGCTGCGACCTGGACAGCTCCAAAACGGCGGTGGAGCTGGCGGACCGCTTTCCCTTTGTCTACGCCGCCGTGGGGGTTCACCCCTCCGACTGCCAGGGCTTTTCTCAGGATACCGCAGACGCCCTCCGCGCTCTGGCCGCCCACCCCAAGGTAAAGGCTATTGGAGAGATCGGCCTGGACTACTACTGGAAGGAGAATCCGCCCCGCGACTTTCAGCAGCAGGTGTTTCACACCCAGCTGGAGCTGGCAGAGGAGCTGAAGCTGCCTGTCATTGTCCACGACCGGGAGGCCCACCGGGACTGCCTGGAGGTGGTCCGCGCCCACCCAAAGGCCACCGGGGTGTACCACTGCTACTCCGGCAGCCTGGAGGACGCCAGGACCCTGGTGAAGCTGGGCTGGATGCTGTCCTTCACCGGGGTGGTCACCTATAAAAATGCCCGGAAGTCGCTGGAGGTCATCCAGTGGCTGCCCATGGACCGGATTATGATTGAGACCGACTCCCCCTACCTCACCCCCGAGCCCTTCCGGGGCAGGCGGAACGACTCCGGCTATGTCCACCGGGTGGCGGAGACCATCGCCCAGGTGAAGGGACTGGAGGTGGAGGAGGTCGCCCGAATCACCCTGGAGAACGGCAAGCGATTTTTTGGAATTGAGGAGGAAACGCTATGACGATTACTTATGAATATGAGGGCGCGCTGTACGTCAACCTGACCAACCGGTGCAACTGCGCCTGTGAGTTCTGCCTGCGCCAGGGGAAGGCGGAGGGCTCCATCTACACCGAGGACTCCCTGTGGCTGGAGCGGGAGCCCACCCGGGAGGAGGCCCTGGACAGCTTTCTCAGCCGGGACGTGTGTTCCTACCGGGAAATCGTCTTCTGCGGCTACGGGGAGCCCACCTACCGCCTGGACGACCTGCTGTGGCTGGTGGACCGGCTGAAGGAGAAGTTCGGGGACAGGCTGCCCCCGGTGCGGATCAACACCAACGGCCACGCCTGCCTCATCAACGGCCGGGACGTGTGTCCCGAGCTGAAGGGGCGCATCGACACCCTGTCTGTCTCCCTCAACGCCACCAACGCCGCCGACTACACAGCCCTGTGCCACCCCGTTCAGGGGGAGGCGGCCTGGCAGGCCATGCTGGACTTTACCCGGGAGTCGGCCGCCTGCGTCCCCAACGTGGTGATGACCATTGTGGACAAGGACAAGACCCCGGAGGAGATTGACAGCTGCAGGAAAATCGCGGAAAAGCTGGGCGTAAAGCTCCGCATTCGCAGCTTCATCGATTCATAAAAAATCGCCGCCGGTTGAGGGCGTTGCTTTAAGAAGCCCTGTAGGGGCGCATAATATGCGCCCCTACAGACGTTTTCTTATTGCAACGCCCTGTTGGGCGGCGATTTTTCATTTGCCCTTCAGCTGGTAGAGCATCTGCACTGTCTCCTCCCGGGTGGCGAAGGAGCGGTAGCGGAAGCCGCCGTCCCCGTCCCCGGCTACAATTCCCTGCGCCTCCGCCCATGCCCGGGCGGGGGCGGACCAGTCCCCGGCCTCCAGCCGGGTCCGGCGGGCCAGATAGTTATCCATCAGTTCATCAAAGCGCTCCTGGGTCATGTCGTCCTCCTCGTCTCCGTCCGTCATCGCCCGGGCCACGTCCTGGCGGAATTGGTCCATGGTCACCCCGTGCCTGGGCCACCACTGGAGCACATCCCCGTGGTTGCTGGCAACCCCCAGCTCATAGCCCTCGGCGTGGCAGATTACCACCCCGGGCTCCAGGGGATTCAGGCCAAATTCCCGGCACAGCATGGCGGTAAGCTGGACGGCGTTCTGATAAATCTCCTCAAAATAGGGGCGGTTGGCCTCCGCGTCGTAGCCGATCATGGTGCCGCCCTCATAGGTGTGGCCCGCGGGCTCACAGCACTCAAAGGAGATGTGGGTGTTGTTGGCACTGCGGCCGGTGGTGCCGGTGCCGGCGTGCCAGCCCCGCATGGTCCAGGGCAGGGTCTGGATGACCCGCTCCCGGCCTACAAAGGCGTGGACACACTTGGCTACATCCGGCTTGTTCCAGCGGCCGATAAAAACCTCCGGGTCGGGCTGGGCCACCCCGGTGGAGTGGACCATCACCCCCTGGGGCTTGATGGTTCGACCGATCTTATAGCAGTCATTTTCTGTGAGAATTTGTTGTTCCAGTTCCACACGACAGCCTCCTCTGCATGGGGCCGCTGTGGGCCCTACCATTCTATGACAGAGGAGGGTTGGGTGACAGAGGGCCGCGAAGTGAACGCTGAGTATGAAACAGACAGCCCCTCACCTTTCTATGTATAGAGGTGAGGGGCTCGGCTGTATCAATTAAATAAAAATTATTTTATACTGATCTATTCCTGGCAAGGTCATGATGAAGGTTTTTACAATTCTTCTGGCCTCTTCATCCGCTTCGGTTAAAATTCCTTGTCCGATAGCGGTCTTTTCCATTATAGTTTTTTCAGAACTTATAAACCTGTTGTAATCATTAAAACTGACAGAATTAAATAAGTTGTTCTTTACTTGCAGTACATTGATTGTTTCCTGTGGGATATTATGGTCAAAAATTTTGCTTTTCGGCATGGTTACTGTGATTATCTTAGCCTGTTGATTCACATTCTTCATTTGAATGTGTCAGCTGCGCCTGTGTTTCATTTAGTTTTTCCAATTTACTTTCCGATTCAGATAATGATGCCTGTAATTTTTTATTTTCCTTTTCAAGTTTGGAGTAATTCCAGGCGCGTTGTACTGCAATTACGGCTACTACAATCAGGGCAATAGAGATAACTGTGCTTATAAGGCCACGCTTTGCCCTAATAACTGCAATGACCTTCTGCTTCTTTTCCATTAGTTCATTCATAGTTCAGACCACCTATTTATTTATACCGAGCCTTGATATAGCTCATTACAATGTGTGTAATTTTTACGATTGAGGTTTACGGTATACCCAGGGGCATCTCTGCCCCTGGGTGCCGGGCAAAACAAAAACACTGCGCAGAGCAAGCCTGCACAGTGTGAGAATCAAATTCCACCTTACAAATAGAGGAAAAGGAACAAATACGGCAAAGGCGCCCTTTACAAACAAGGGCGGGTATCGTATAATATTCCTTGCGGATATGGTCTGGAGTGACCGTTGTATGGGTGGTAATCGCACCTGTGCAGGCTTGCGGGTGCTGGTAACACCCGTAAGCCGCCGCATTTTTGTCTTTCGTGTCGATTGTAGCACGAAGTATCTGGAAATGCAAGAAGACTTTGCCGCAGCGGCCAGAAAAATACAGGCTGGAAGGGGTGCTTCCTTCCAGCCTGAAATTTATACCTCGATGGTGCTGGCCTCCCGGAGGCGGCTCTGGGTGTAGAGGATGATGCTGTCCCCCTCCTGAAGCACCAGCTCGCCGTTGGGAATAAGGACCTTCCCCTTCCGGCGCACCATGACGATAAAGGTCTGGCGGGAGATATCCAGGTCCCGGATGCGCTGACCGTTCCAGGGGCTCTGGCTGCGCAGCACCATCTCCTTCAGGTCGATGTGCTTGTCGTCCCCCAGGGACTTGGCTCCCAGCACCAGGGTATCCCCCTCCATCAGCTCCACGTCCCCCCGGGGGACAACAATTCTCCCCTCCCGCTGGATGGCGGCCACAATGATTCCGCCGGGCAGGCCCAGCCCCTGGATGGTCCGTCCCGCCCAGGGGTCCCGCTCCGCCAGGGACACCTTGATAAAGTGGATGTCCGTCTCGTTGGCGTACTCGCTGAGCCGCTTGATCCGGGAGTACTGGTCCACAAAGCCGGCGGATATGATACCGGTGGGAATGGCCACCATGCCCACTCCCAGAAAGGCGATACAGATGCCAAAGAGCTTGCCAATCGTGGTGATGGGGTAGATATCGCCGTAGCCCACGGTGAGCAGGGTGGACATGGACCACCAGATTCCGGAGAAGGCGTTGGTAAACACCTCGGGCTGGGCCTCGTGCTCCAGGGAATACATGCACAGGCTGGAGGCCAGCATGAGGATCAGGATAATGAAGACGGAGGACATCAGCTGCTGCCGCTTGCTGGCAATGACCTCGGTAATGACGTTGAGGGAGTCGTAGTAGGCGTTGATGCGGAACAGCCGGAAGATGCGCACCACCCGAAACATACGGAACGCCACCGCCCCGGAGGGGAAAAAGACGGGCAGGTAGTAGGGCAGAAAGGAGAGCAGGTCCACCAGCCCGCTGAAGGACAGGGCGTACTTCAGCGCCGCCCGGGGCCCCGGCAGCCGTGGCCGGAGGGCCGGGGCCGTCCACAGCCTCAGGCAGTAGTCCGCCGCGAAAAAGGCCACCGTAATTTGCTCCAGCGCCAGCAGAAGCCAGCCCCACTGGGCGCACACCTGGTCAAAGGTGTATAAAATGCTGGCAGCCAGATTGACAAAGATGGCCAGGGCGTTGACCACGTCATACAGGCGGCTGGCCCAGTCCTGGTCGTAGCCCACCTCGATAATCTCGCTGACCCGTTTCCGCCGGGCCTGCCAGGTATGTCTGTCAGCCATGGGCACCGCCCTCCCCGGGGCCGCCGGCCGCGGCGTCCCTCCGCTCATACTGGCGCAGCTTCTTATACAGACCGGACAGGGAGATGCCCAGCTGAGCGGCGGCCCGCTTTTTCCCCTCCAGAGTGGTTCCGCAGCGCTCCAGGGCCTGCATAATGGCGGTCTCCTCCAGCTTGGCCAGAGGCATAATCTCCGGGGAGGGCTGCGCCTTCCCCCTGTCCCCCAGGATATGCAGCACGTCGCTCTGACTGACCACCGCGCCCTCCCGGTACAGCAGCAGCCGCTCGGCCACATTCTCCAGCTCCCGCACATTGCCCGGCCAGTCGTAGTCCACCAGACAGCTCAGCGCCTCCCAGGAGATGGTGCAGGGAACTGTGCCCATGGCGTGCTTTTTTAAAAAGTACTTCAGCAGCAGAGGAATGTCGCTCCTCCGCTCCCGGAGGGAGGGCACCTCCAGCCGTATCACGTTCAGGCGGTAGTACAGGTCCTGACGGAATTTTTTCTCCTGGATCTGCTCCTGCAGGTTCTGGTTGGTGGCGGCAATCACCCGTACATCCAGGGCCAGCGTCCGGGTGGCGCCCACCCGCTCCACCTCCTTCTCCTGGAGGGTGCGCAGCAGCTTGGACTGAAGGATAAAATCCATATCCCCAATCTCATCCAGAAAGATGCTGCCGCCCTGGGCCAGCTCGAACTTGCCCTTCTTCTCTCTGGTGGCCCCGGTAAAGGCCCCCTTCTCATAGCCGAACAGCTCGCTCTCCAGCAGGGAGGGGGGGATGGCCGGGCAGTTGACCCGGATAAAGGGCCCCTCCGACCGCAGACTGTGGCCGTGGATGGCGTGGGCGAACAGCTCCTTGCCGGTGCCGCTCTCCCCGGTAATCAGGACAGAGGCGTCACACTCCGCCGCCCGCTTTGCCCGGCGGACGCACTCCAGAAAGGCGGGATGCTCCCCAATCAGGTCCTGAAAGCAGTAGGAGGGCCGCTCCAGCTGCCGCAGCTTGCCCTTCAGGTGCAGCAGCTCCTCCTCCCGCTCCTTCAGCGACCGGGCCAGCTTGATATAGCTGGTTCTGTCGTTAAAAATGGTAATAACGCCCAGCATGTTCCCGTTTTCATCGTGGATAGGGGCGGCGTTCGACACCATAATTACCCCGTCTCTGGGGCTGTTGATCTTTCCGTAAACCGGAAATCCGGACTTGAAGGCCGCCGCCGCCGCTCCGTCCGGCTGCACCTCCAGCACGTTGTGCCCCAGCCGCTCTGAGACAGGCAGTCCGTTGAGCACGGCGGAGGCGCGGTTACAGAAGATATAATTCCCCTGGGCATCTGTAATTTGGATCCCCTCCGTGGCATATTCATCCACTGCGTAGAGAATCAGCCGATCCAAAGCGTTCAATGGGCACCCCTCCGGATTTGTTCTATATTATAGAATAAATTACAAAAATTATAATTCACAGTATAACAGAAAAACTCCGCAATTTCAAGCTTTTCCCGGATTCTGATAGATGTGTGCAATTCTAAAAAATAGAATCTCTTTATTGCGCTGCTATGAAAAACTCCTTAAAATCAAGGTTTTGCTTTCCGTTGCGACTTGGCATACGGTTTGCTTCTATCATAATCGGGGTCTGAGCAGATATGGGCAGCGCGTGCCATCAAATCAATCAAGGGAGGACCAGCCAGATGAAACTGATTGGCGGACACACAAATTACGGTCAGGATATCGGCATTTTGATGCTGGATACCACATTCCCCCGCATCCCCGGCGACATCGGCAACGCCAAGAGCTACCCCGGCGTTCCGGTCCGCTACAAGGTGGTAAAAAACGCCTTCACCAGCCGCATCATGGGACAGGACCACGACCCCGCTCTGCTGGAGCCCTTTATCCAGGCGGCCCGGGAGCTGGAGGACGAGGGCTGCAAGGCCATCACCACCAGCTGCGGCTTTCTGGCCAAATTTCAGCGGACACTGGCCGACAGCGTCCACATCCCCGTGTTCACCTCGGCCATTATGCTGGTTCCACTGGTGCGCCAGATGATAAACCGGGACAGGGAGATCGCCATCTTCACCGAGCGGCCTTGGAACCTCACCGAGGACCACTTCAATCAGGCGGGCTTCAGCTCCAGAGACATCCCCGTGGTGGTCAGCGGTATGCCCGAGGGCTCCCCGTTCCCCGCCCTGTTTATCGACGGCGGTCTGGAGGAGGAGCGGGAGGTGCTTCAGCAGTGCATGGAGGAGATGACCGCCCGCCACATGCGGGAACACCCCAACACCGGGGCTATTGTCTTTGAGTGCACCAACTTCGGCCCCTTCAGCCGCCAGGTCCAGGACATCGCCAGGGTGCCGGTGTTTGGAATCAACCAGCTGCTGGAGTACATCGCCGCCTGTGTGGACGTGCGGAGCTACTATTAGGCCGCCCTTTTTCTGTTATTGTACCATACCATCCGCCATATGAACAGGCCCAAGCCCTCAGGGAGGGATACAAAATTTACCGATCGATCTGCGAGCAAAGGAGTGTAAAGAAGAATGAGAGTAGTAGAACACCCGATACTGGAGGAGCTGGACACGACGCGGCAGGTGACAATCTACTGCGACGGGAAGGCGATTCCGGCGCTGGAGGGGGAGCCCATCGCGGC
>CATNCS010000071.1 GCA_950097245.1 uncultured Oscillospiraceae bacterium
GAAGGCCACATGGGCCAGCAGCAGGGTGGTAAAG
The DNA here is from genome assembly GCA_950097245.1 of uncultured Oscillospiraceae bacterium. Lineage (GTDB taxonomy): Bacteria > Bacillota > Clostridia > Oscillospirales > Oscillospiraceae > Lawsonibacter. The sequence continues at coordinate 35 of CATNCS010000071.1, forward strand.
CCCAGCACCAGCCGGTCGGGCAGCTCCACCGCGCTCTGGATGGAGTTGAACCACCGGGCGAAGGTCCCCCAGCCCTGAAAGAAGGCCACGAAGAACAGGCACAGGGATACGCCGGTGACAATGTCGGCGTTCATCATGGGGATGTTGTTCACCGTGAGCAAGGCCTCCCGGCGGCGGCGCCCCAGGCTGTACAGCCCGATGGCGGCGAAGGTGCCGGCCACTGTGGAAATGGCGGTAGCCAGCAAAGAGACCAGAAGAGTGGTGTAGACGCTCTCCATAATCAGCCGGTTCTGGAACAGACGGCCGTACCAGTGGAGGGAAAAGCCCTTCCACACGGCGCTGGAGTCCCCGGCGTTGAAGGAAAAGATAATCAGCAGAATAATGGGGGCGTACAGGAATAAGAACATCAGCCCAATAACCAGGCGGCTGCCAAAGCGGTTATTTTGTTTCATCAGAGCATCACCGCCTGTTCCTCACCCTCGCCGAAGTGATTCATCACCACCATGCACAGCACGACAATGACCATCATCACCATGGAGATGGCCGCCCCCAGGTGGGGGTCGTAGGCCCCGCCCAGAAACTGCTGCTCGATCAGGTCGCCCAGCATCATCTGGGTGCCCCCGCCCAGCAGCCGGGAGATGGCGAAGGTGGACACCGAGGGCACAAAGACCATGGTCACCCCGGACAGCACCCCGGGCAGGGACAGGGGCAGGATCACCTTGCGGAACACCCCGGCGGAGTCAGCCCCCAGGTCCCGGGCGGCCTCCAGCAGGGAGTGGTCCAGCTTGAGGATGACCGAGTAGATGGGCAGGATCATGAAGGGCAGATAGTTATATACCATGCCCAGCACCACCGCCCCGGAGGTACCGATCATGGGGATGTAGTCGGTGGGCTTGTAGAGCGCGGGGTCGGCGGCAAAATGAAGGGCGATCTGGTTGTACACATCCACCAGCCTGACGCTTCGGAAAAACTGGTTGAGCAGGCCGTTGTTCTCCAGAATGGACATCCAGGAGTAGGTCCGCAGGAGGAAGTTCATCCACATGGGGAGCATAATCAGAGCCATGGCCACCCGCTGGAAGCCGGGGCCCTCGTGGGCCATCCAGTAGGCCACCGGGTAGCCGATGAGCAGGCAAACAAGGGTGGCGATGATGGCCAGGCGGAAGGAGCGGAGGAAGACGGAGGCGTAGGCGCCCATCTCAGAAAAGTTCTCCACCGTGCCCTCGAACTCGGCGGTTGTAAAGGCGTACACCACCATAATCAGGATGGGGATAACTACCATCAGCGCCATCCACACCACATAAGGGACGGCAAACCAGGACAGCTTATTCTTCATCCCCGCTCTCCTCCTCGTCCAGCGCGTAGCTGGCGTCGCTGATTTCCTCATATTCCTCGGAGTAGGAGGAGTAGTCGCCAAACATGCCGGAATACTCACTCTTTTTCATCACATGGATGCCGTCAGGGTCGATCTTGATGCCGATGCGGCTGCCTACAGGGGACAGGTCGGTGGTCTGGATGAGCCACTTGAAGCCGTAGAAGTCCACGATAATGTCGTACTGCATCCCCTTGAAGGTGACGGAGGTGACGGTGCCCTTCAGCTGGCCCTGGTCCTCGGGGACGATGTCCACGTCCTCGGGGCGGATGACCACGTCCACCTCCTCATCCCTGGCGAAGCCGCCGTCCAGACACTGGAACCGCCGGTTGAAGATCTCCACCACCCCGTCGGCGCGCATGATGCCGTCGATAATGTTGGATTCGCCGATAAAGTCGGCCACAAAGGCGTTTTTGGGCTCGTTGTAGATGTCCTCCGGGGAGCCGATCTGCTGGATTTTGCCGCCGTCCATCACCACCACCGTGTCGGACATGGCCAGCGCCTCCTCCTGGTCGTGGGTGACGTAGACGAAGGTGATCTCCATGGCCTTCTGGATGCGCTTGAGCTCGTTCTGCATGTCCTTGCGGAGCTTCAGGTCCAGGGCTCCCAGAGGCTCGTCCAGCAGCAGCACCTTGGGCCGGTTTACCAGCGCCCGGGCGATGGCCACCCGCTGCTGCTGCCCGCCGGAAAGCTGGGTGGTCCGGCGCTTCTCAAAGCCCCTCAGGTTGACCACCTCCAGCATCTCCATCACCCGCCGGTCGATCTCCTCCTCGGGCAGCCTGACCTTTTTCCCGGAGGCGTCCGCCTTGGGGATGCGCAGGCCGAAGGCGATGTTCTCATACACATTCAGGTGGGGAAACAGGGCGTACTTCTGAAACACCGTGTTGATGGTCCGTTTGTGGGGCGGGACAGAATTAATCCTCACCCCGTCGAACAAAACATCTCCAGAGGTGGGTGTCTGAAAGCCACCGATGATTCTGAGCGTGGTGGTTTTGCCGCACCCGCTGGGTCCGAGCAGTGTGAGGAATTCCTTATCTTGGATGCTTAAATTGATTTTGTCGAGTACAATCTCGTCGTCGAACGCCATGACGCAGTCGGCCAGGCGGATCAACTCCTTGGACATGTATCCTCCCCCATTTCTATTTTTTACCTTTTCAGCTCCCTCGATTTATTCACCCATTGTCCGCCATTGGAGGACAATGGGCTTTCACGGATAGCGAGATACATGATAGCGGGTTATCGCCGAAATGTCAATGATTTTTGACAAAATTTTTGACGGATTTGTCCGCCGGGAGGCGCACCGGACCAAATCCCGCCGCGCTCCCTTCACAGCTCCGGACGGACGCGCTGCTTCCAGGTATACCGCAGGAGGTACAGCCCCAGCAGCACCAGCCAGGAGATGGCCTCCGCGTAGGCGATTACCATTCTGCCCAGCGGTTCCGCGAGCGCGTAGGAGGCCCCGATACGCACCAGCAGGGCGGCGATTCCAGCCATACCGGAAAAGGTCATGTCCCCCAGTCCCTCCAGATAGCCCCGCACCGCCATAGCCAGGCCGTAGATGACATAAAAGCTGCCAATCCGGATAAAAAATTGTTTTCCAATCTCCACTGACTCCGAGGTCAGGCCGAACATGGCGATAAGTGCTTCGCCGGCCAGCACAATGAAGATGGTCAGCAGAAGGGAGACCCCCGCAATCATGGCCGCACCGATTTTAAGGGCCCGCTTTGCCCGGTCCGGACGGCCCGCCCCGATATTCTGGGCCACCATGGTGGCCACGCCGGAGCCGAAGTTGATAATGGGCAGCATAAGCACCGTGTCCACCCGGTAGGCCGTGGTGATGGCGGCCACCGTCTGGTCGCCGAAGCCGTTCATGAACCGCTGAAGAATAATATTGCCGAAGGAGGTGGTCCCGGATTGGATGGCGGGTGGGATACCGAAGCGGGTCCCCTCCCCTGCGGCCTCCCGGTGGAGCATGCCCCGCCGGGGCCGCAGGAAGGGGTACTTTTCCGCCGCGTACCACAGAATATAAACCGTCATGGCGATTTGGGACAGGACGGTGGCGATGGCCGCCCCCGCCGTCCCCAGCCGCAGCCCGGCCACGAAGATCAGGTCCAGGAATACGTTGATGACACAGCACACCATGACGGAGCTGAAGGGAGCCCTGCTGTCCCCCAGGCCCCGCAGAACGGCGCAGCAGGTGTTGTACAGGGCCAGAAAGGGGATGCCCATAAACATGATGCGCAGGTAATGCTCCGCGTTCCGGAAGATGTTCTCCGGGGTGTCCAGCAGGGCCAGGATCTGCTCTGTGAACACCGCCCCCAGGGTACAGACAATCAGAAACAGCGCGCCCAGCACCAGGCTGAAACAGGTCAGAATATCCCTCAGTTCCTCCGTCCGCCCCATCCCGAACCGCTGGGCAGCCAGCACGGACAGTCCGGAGGTAAACCCCACAATAATCATGACAAACATGCTGTAGGTGGAGGTGACCGCGCCGATCCCCCCCAGGGCCAGCTCCCCCTCCACGTTGCCCACGATAAAGGCGTCCACCCAGTTAAACAGCTGCTGAAAGACCCCGCTGAGAATCAGGGGCACCGTAAAGGCCGTCAGCGCCCCGGCAATATTCCCCTGAGTCATGTTGTTTTTCATATCGTCCCCTCCCGTCGAAAAGGAATAAGCTATAAAAAAGAGACCCCCAAAAGCTACCATACGGCCAACGCCGTACCACAGGGGTAACTTATGAACGCCTCTTGTTTTATACAGTTGTAATGTCTGCCTTTAACATAGCAGAAATTTTGGGGGAAGTCAACCCCTCTCAGCCCGTTTGATCCTGCCGGATCAGCAGCTTGATTGCCTCCACTCCGGCGGTGATGGCCGCCTCGGTGTTGTGGGATTCCTTCTGATCCAGGCCGGCGGCCTCCCGCTCCTGGTTCCAGATGACGTGGAACACCGAGCCGCACCGCACCCGCCGGGCGGCGGCCACGGCAAACAGGGCCGCGGACTCCATCTCCGAGGCCAGCACCCCCAGCCGCTTCCAGGCCTCCCACTTCCGCTCCAGCTCATAGGACACTGGCATTCTGGAGGGGGAGTGCTGGCCGTAGAAGGAGTCCTTGCACTGGACCACCCCGGCGTGCCAGGAGCAGCCCAGGGCCTTGCAGGCCTCCACCAGGGCGGTGGCGACGGTGAAGTCGGGGACAGCGGGCCACTCCATGGGGGCGTACTCCCGGCTGGTGCCCTCCATGCGCACCGCTCCGGTGGCCACCACCAGGTCGCCGCTCTGGACGGACAGGTCGATCCCCCCGCAGGTGCCCACCCGAACAAAGGTGTGTACCCCCAGGTTGGCCAGCTCCTCCATGGCGATGGCGGCGGAGGGCCCCCCGATGCCGGTGGACACCACGCTCACCTTCTCCCCCAGCAGGGCGCCGGTCCAGGTGACATACTCCCGGTTGGTCCTCACGTGGACCGGGCTGTCGAAGTGCTCCGCGATGGCCGCACACCGCCCCGGATCGCCGGGGAGGATGCAGTATTTCCCCACCTCTCCCTGGGCGCACTGGATATGAAATTGCCGCTGCCTTGTCTCTTCCTTCATAGTGAAACCCTCCTCCGTCATGTTTTCTGTGCTATTTTACCATAAGAAAGGCCGATTTTCAAGGCTTGCTGTCTATTATGTCTTGACCTTTTGTCCGCTTTGTCCTATAATGTAAAAGTACCGGAATTGCCTCATATCCCTTTCACCCCTGTAAGGAGGCTGCAGACTTGAAACGTTTTTTGATTTTTCCATGTATCCTGTCCCTGGTCATCGGGCTGCTGGTGGGAGTGCTGCTGCCTATTAATCTGAGCGGCGGTGACACACCTCCGGTGTCCAACAGCGTGACCAACACCTTTACGCCACCCCCCGGCGTCTCTCAGCCCGCGGGCAGCAGCCCGGCCGGCTCCTCCCAGGGCACAGAGACCCCGGAGCTGAACCTGGAGGACAACTTCCCCCTGCTGGGCTCCGCCTGCGCGGTGAGCCGGGCGATTCAGCGCGGGGAGTGGGCCACCCTGGCCGCCTATGTCCACCCCGACCGGGGCGTCACCTTTACCCCCTACTCCACCGTGGAGCCGGGCACCGACCTGACCTTTACCGCCGACCAGATCAAAAATCTTGCCCAGGACCAGAATGTGTACACCTGGGGCTTTATCGACGGCCGGGGCGACCCCATTCAGATGACCATTCTCCAGTATTTTGAGCGGTATGTCTACGACCGGGACTATACCCAGGTGCCGGAGATCGGCCTGGACCGCATTATGACCGGCGGCAACGCCCTGGAAAACCTGACCGAGATTTATGAGGGCTGCCGCTTTGTGGACTTCAGCTTCCCCAGTGCCGACCCGGTGAACGACGGGCTGGACTGGAGCTCTCTCAAGCTGGTGTTCCAGCTTGAGGGGGATCACTGGTACCTGGTGGGCGTGGTCCACGGGGAGTGGACGATTTGATTAATTCTGTAGGGGCCGCCGCCCTCGGCGGCCCGACTCCAAATTTATAACGGGCCGCCCAAGGGGGCGGCCCCTACGTTCATTCTATGGAAAGGACCTCTCAGCTATGGATATTGTCATTGTAGGCAGCGGCAAGGTGGGCTTCTCCCTGGCGGAGCAGCTGGTGAAGGAGGAGCACGACGTCACCGTGGTGGACAGCGACGAGGAGGCCCTCCGCCGGGCCGGAGACCAGCTGGACATTATGACCGTCCGGGGCAACGGGGTTTCCGCCGCTGTCCTGCGGGAGGCGGGGGTGGACAAGGCCGATCTGCTGGTGGCCGCCACCAACGCCGACGAGGTGAACATGGTCTGCTGCCTCACCGCCAAGGATCTGGGGGCCAAATACACCATCGCCCGCATCCGCAACCCGGAGTACACCGCCAGCGTGGGCGAGCTGCGCCGCAACCTGAAAATCGACATGGCCATCAACCCGGAGAACACCACCGCAGTGGAGATCTCCCGGCTGCTCCGCTTCCCCTCCGCCGCCAATATTGAGACCTTCTGCCGGGGTAAGGTGGAGCTGATGGGCTTTCGCCTTCAGGAGGGGGACTTTCTGGTGGACGCCCCTCTCTACGCCCTGCCTGACAAGGTGAAGAAGCTCTCCCTGCTGTTCTGCGCCGTGGAGCGGGGGGGCGAGGTGTCCATCCCCAACGGCTCCTTCGTCCCCAAGGCGGGGGACAAGCTGTATATGGTGGGCCGGCCGGACAGCCTGGACCAGTTCTTCCGTCAGCTGGGCCGCTACGCCCCCAAGGTGCGGCAGGCCTTTCTGGTGGGGGGCGGCAAGGTGTCCATGTATCTGGCCGCCATTTTGGACCACCTGGGCATCCGCCTGAAGATCATTGAGCAGAACGAGGAGCGCTGCCGCCTCATCAGTGAGCGTTTCCCCCGGGTTACCGTCATCTGCGGGGACGGCACCGACTCGGAGCTGCTGGAGTCGGAGAACCTCACCGCCAGCGACGCCTTTGTGGCCCTCACCGACCGGGACGAGGACAACCTGATTATCTCCCTGTACGCCATGCAGCAGGGGATCAAAAAGGTTATCACCAAGTGCAACCGGCAGAACTACGCCGGCATCGTCCGCTCTCTGGGGCTGGACAGCGTCATCTCCCCCAAATTCGTCACCGCCTCCAACATCGTCCACGTGGTGCGGGGGCTGGAGAACTCCCAGGGCAGCGTGATGAACTCCCTCCACCGCATCGCCGGGGGCGGGGCGGAGGCCATGGAGTTTACCGTGGGCCCCTCCACCCGCCATCTGGGCACGGCCCTCAAGGACCTGAAGCTGCGCCCCGGGGTGCTGCTGGCCGTTATTGTCCGGAAGAACGACATTATTATCCCCCAAGGCTCCTCCTTCCTCCAGGAGGGCGACCGGGTGATTATCATCGCCCGGGGGAGCGGTGTGCTGGACCTGAACGACATCTACAGCTCTGAGTCCGTTGGGGGAGGGGCCGCGAAATGAACATAAAGCTGGTTTTAAAGCTGGTGGGCCGGGTGCTGCTGCTGGAGGCGGCCGCCCTGGTCCTCCCCCTGGCGGTGGCCCTGCTGTACCGGGAGGACCCCCTCCCCTTCCTGCTGGCCATCGCCATTGTGGCCGCTGCCGGCTTCGGGCTGTCCGCCCTGCCCGCGAAAAGCCAGTTTTTTACCCGGGAGGGCTTTGTGGCGGTGGGGCTGATCTGGATCTTTACCGGACTGGTGGGGGCCCTGCCCTTTATGTTTTCAGGGTGGTTTGCCACCCCTGTGGACGCTATCTTTGAGTCCTGCTCCGGCTTCACCACCACCGGCTCCACCATCCTCACCGACATTGAGGCCCTGCCCAAGGGCATTCTGTTCTGGCGGGCCTTCACCCACTGGCTGGGGGGGATGGGAGTGCTGGTGCTGGCCACCGCCATTGTGCCCAAGCTGGGCATCCGGTCCCACTACCTCACCCAGGCGGAGACCCCGGGGCCGGTGTTCTCCAAGCTGGTGCCCAAGCAGTCTCAGACCTCCAAAATTCTCTACACCATGTACTTCGCCCTCACCGCCCTGGAGGTCCTCTGCCTGAAGCTTGCCGGCATGCCCCTGTACGACGCGTTGATCCACTCCTTCTCCACCGCGGGGACGGGGGGCTTCTCCAACCGGAACGCCAGCGTGGGGGCCTACGACAGCGTCCCTATCGACGTCATTATCACCGTGTTCATGCTGCTGTTCTCCATCAACTTTGCGGTCTACTTCCTGATTTTGACCAAAAAATGGCGGGAGGCCCTGGCCAGCGACGAGCTGCGCTTCTTCCTGTCGGTGGTGGCGGGGGCCACGGTAATCCTCACCGTGGCCAACCTGGGGGTGTACAGCGGGGTGGGGGAGAGCCTGCGGTACACCGCCTTCCAGGTGGCCTCCATCATCTCCACCACCGGCTTCGGCACGGCGGACTTTGTCCTGTGGCCCCAGTTCTCCCAGATGATTATTATTCTGCTCATGTTCTGCGGGGCCAGCGCCGGGTCCACCGGCGGCGGCATGAAGTGCTCCCGGGTGCTCATCCTCCTCCGGGCCATCCGCCGGGAAATTCACCGGATTACCCACCCCCGCAGCGTGGAGGTGGTCAAGCTGGACGGCAAGCTGGTGAGCGAGGCCACCCTCCACACTCTGCTGGTCTTTCTGGGGGCCTACGTGACCACCGTCTTTGTGGCCGCGCTGATGATCTCTCTGGACGGGCAGTCCTTCGCCGTCTCCTTCAGCGCCGCCCTCACCTGCGTCAGCAACGTGGGCCCCGGCCTGGAGGCCATCGGCCCCAGCGGCAACTTTGCCGCCTTCTCCGGGCTGTCCAAGGGGATTATGTCCCTGTGCATGATTATCGGCCGTCTGGAGATATTCCCCATCCTGGTGCTGCTCAGCCCATCCACCTGGCGGCGCCTGTGAGGAAGAAAATACCGTCAGGGGGGAACGGCCATGACCCTTCAGCAGCTGAAATATGTGATCGCCATTGCGGACAGCGGCTCTGTCAACTCGGCGGCCAGGAACCTGTATGTCTCTCAGCCCAGCCTGTCCAGCGCCGTAAAGGAGCTGGAGGAGGAGATCGGCTTTGAGCTGTTTTACCGCTCCAACCGGGGGGTGACCGTCACGGCGGAGGGGGAGGAGTTCCTCAACTACGCCCGTCAGGTGGGGGAGCAGTACGCCCTGCTGGAGGACCGCTTTGTGGCCGGACGGTCTAAAAAGAAGTTCTCCGTCTCCACCCAGCACTACACCTTTGCCATCAACGCCTTTGTGGAGATGGTGCGCAGGGTGGGGATGGAGGAGTATGACTTCTCCATCCTGGAGACCCGCACCTATGAGTGCGTGGAGAACGTCCGGGATCACAAGAGCGAGCTGGGCATCCTGTATCTGGACGAGTTCAACGAGAAGTACCTGACCAAGCTCTTTGAGGAGAATAATCTGGAGTTTCACCCCCTGCGGGACTGCGCCACCTGCGTCTATCTCTGAGGGGAGCACCCACTGGCCCGCCGGGACCGGCTGACCATGGCGGACCTGGAGCCCTACCCCTGCATCGCCTTTGAGCTGGGCAAGCAGAACTCCCTGTTCCTCTCTGAGGAGGTGATGAGCACCTACCGGTACCGGCAGCTCATCCGGGTGGCCGACCGGGCCACGGTGCTCAACCTGATGAAGGGGCTTAACGGCTACACCCTGTGCTCCGGCATCATCTGCCGGCCCCTCAACGGCTCGGAGTTCACCACCATCCCTCTGGCGGAGGGGGGCGTTATGCGCATCGGCTATGTCCAGCGCCGGGGCAGCCAGCTCAGCCGGCTGGGGGAGCTGTACCTGTCTGAGGTGCGGAAGTCCATTCTGTTATAGCTTTTTCCTATAACCCGCCCCTGTTTTTGGGTATTAACACCCGGGGCGGGTTTTGTGCTATCCTTTGAACACGCCAAAAGAAAAGAGGAGCGCTATGATTCAACTGGAACACGTCTCAAAGCGGTTTGAGACGGACAGACAGACGGTGGAGGCGGTGAGGGATGTCAGCCTCCATATTGAAAAGGGGAGCGTTGCGGGTATCATCGGCTTCTCCGGGGCGGGCAAGTCCACCCTGGCCCGGTGCATCAACCTGCTGGAGCGGCCCACCGAGGGCAGGGTCATCGTGGGGGGCGCGGAGCTCACCGCCCTGAGTGAGAAGCAGCTGC
>CATNCS010000072.1 GCA_950097245.1 uncultured Oscillospiraceae bacterium
TCCAGGGACTCTTTAAGTTCTACGCCATCATCTCCTTCGCCGTCCCCTTCCTCATGCTGGGCCTGCCCATCTTTGACACCTGCTTCGCCATCCTCCGCCGGGTGTCCCACGGCCAGTCCCCCATGTCTCCCGACCGGGGCCATATCCACCACCGGCTCATCGACATGGGCTTCTCTCAGAAGCAGGCGGTGGCGGTACTCTATATCATCAGCGCCATCCTGGGCCTGTCCGCCGTGGTGCTCACCACCATCGGCGTGGTGCGGGCCATGCTCTTCCTGCTGGCCCTGTGCGCCGCCGGCGGGGTTGCGGGCAAGCTGTATCTGGACCGGACAAACCACGGTGAGCAGCCCCCGCCCACGGGTAGCAGCCGGGTGGCCAAGCCCCGGCAGAGCCGCCCCATGGAGAGCGGAAATTACTTCGGTGAGGAGGATCAGTCGGACAAATGAGCAAACTAAAAGTAATGACCGTCTTCGGCACCCGGCCGGAGGCCATCAAGATGGCCCCCCTGGCCCTGGAGCTGGCCGGACGGCCCGAATTTGACGCCCAGTGCTGCGTCACCGCCCAGCACCGGGAGATGCTGGACTCGGTGCTGGATATCTTTCAGCTGAAGCCCGACTACGACCTGAATATCATGGAGCCCCGGCAGACCCTGTCCACCATCACCTCCAAGTGCCTCACCGGCATGGACGGGGTGCTGGAGGAGGCCAAGCCCGACCTGGTGCTTGTCCACGGGGACACCTCCACCACCTTCGCCGGGGCGCTGGCCGCCTTCTACCACAAGATCCCCGTGGGGCACGTGGAGGCCGGGCTGCGCACCTACGACAAGTGGTCCCCCTACCCGGAGGAGCTCAACCGCAAGCTGGTGGGCTCCCTCGCCGACCTCCACTTCTGCCCCACCGTCTCCAACCGGGACAATCTGGCCCGGGAGAACATTCGAGACGGGGTCTTTATCACCGGAAATACTGTGATTGACGCCCTCCAGACAACGGTTGTAAAGGATTTTTCCTTTTCGGAAAAAATTCTGAATGTTTTGGATTATGTCAACCGGAAGGTGATCCTGGTCACCTGCCACCGGCGGGAGAACTACGGCCAGCCCATGACCAATATCATGACCGCTCTGCGCCGGGTGGCGGACGCCTTCCCGGAGGCGGAGCTGGTCTACCCCGTCCACCTGTCCCCCGTGGTTCAGGAGGCGGCCCACAAATATCTGGACAACCACCCCCGCATCCACCTCATCGCCCCCCTGGACGTGCGGGAGATGCACAATCTCATGGCCCGGTGTCACCTGGTGATGACCGACTCCGGGGGGCTCCAGGAGGAGGCTCCCGCCCTGGGCAAGCCGGTGCTTGTTCTGCGGAAGGAGACAGAGCGGCCCGAGGCCGTGGCCGCCGGGACGGTGCGTCTGGCCGGCGTGGAGGAGGAGCCCATCTTCCAGATGGCCTCTCAGCTGCTGTCCAACCGGTCTGAATATGATAAAATGGCCCACGCTGTCAACCCCTACGGGGACGGCCGGGCCTGCCGCCGTATCGCCGATGCCATCGCCTGGCACTTCGGCCTGCGGAAAGAACCTCCGGAGGCGTTCGGGGCATAATACTCGTAGGGGGCGGCCTCTGCGCCGCCCCGTTACCAATCTTCTGCCCTGGCCAGCGGGGCGGCACAGAGGCCGCCCCCTACAAGGAGGTGAGGGGCCTTGGAACAGAAAAACCGACTGGTTATCGTTGTCGCCATTGTCGCCCTGATTGTGGGGGCTGTCTGCGCCAGCTTTGGGCGGGTGCTCTTTGCCGCCAATACCCCGGAGGTCATCCTCCCCTCCTCCAGCGCCGGGACAGGCGACATCTCCGGCGCCGTTGATCCGGGCCAGGAGTATCGGGGGATAGAGGTAACTCCCCAGACCGTCACCGGGGTGGTGGCCACCCTGGCCCGCCCCTCCAGCTACTACCGGGAACTGACGGTGGAGACCTTCTGGAGCGGGGGCTCGTCCACCGCCCAGGTTCAGGTGTGGACAGACGGCGGCTGGTCCCACAGCGTCCAGACCCTGCCCTCGGGGGCGGTGCGTCACGACCTCGCCGGGGAGGACACTGTCTACTACTGGTACGACGGCTCTCAGCAGTACCAGACCGCCCCGGCGGATGAAAAATCCTCCGACCTGGCCCAGCACATCCCCACCTACGAGACGGTGCTGGAGCTGGAGCCGGAAGAGATCGCCTCCGCCGGCTATGAGCTGCGGGGGGATCTGCCCTGTATCCTGGTGGAGGTCCAGCCGCCGGAGAGCCGGCTGCTCCAGCGGTTCTGGATCGGTGTGAACAGCGGCCTGCTGGTCTCTGCCGAGGCGGAGGAACAGGGCCAGCTGGTCTACCGGATGACGGCCTACTCCCCTGTCCAGTCCCCCTGTCCCTCAGACGGCCGGTTTTCTCTGCCGGATGGGGAGGTTCTGCATACTGTGGGGGAGTAAGCTACCCCTCCTCCCCCAGGCCCATTAGAAAAACCAGCCCCAGGGCAATCAGCAGATCCGGGTCATCCCCCTCCTTCCAGAGGAACAGGGCAATCAGCAGCAGCAAAATGTCCCCACTGTCGATGCCCTCCAGGCGGAGGCTCTTCAGCAGGCCGGACAGGCTCTCTTTTCCAGGCAGAAGGTCGTGAAGCGAGGGGAGAGATTGCTGCCGGCGGTGATTGGGGACCGGGTTTCGGGTTTGGAGCGGCACCTCAATCCGTCTGTAGGCGGCGTCCTCCGGGATGTAGCGGTTATACACGCTCCCCCTCCTCTCCTCCGAGGGCGCCCATAGCTGCCCGAACCAGCTTGGTGATCCGGGCAATTTGCAGAGCCCGGTCCAGCCGGGCCCGGCGCTCCTCCTTCAGAAAGGGCCGCAGGGCATTAAACAGGGCGGCGTTCCGGTCCTCGGCGCCCTGGACCTGGCGGACAATCTCCATTCCACGCTGGAGCATCTTAGGGTCGATCTGCCCCATCAGGGCGGACAGGTCGGGAGCGGGGGAGCCGGACTCCTCTGTTACAGGCGAGTAGGTCTCCGCTCCGTTCTCTTCCGTCCCCTCCGGGGTGGAAGGGGACTCCGGCTGGTCTCCGGACAGAGAGCGGGCCAGGGCCATGATCTGGTTCATGGCCGCCTGGTTGCCCAGGATGGAATTCAGTTTGTCCTCAAACTCCGCCACAGCACATCCCCCCTCTCTTCCGGTCTTCTTCTGTTATTTCAGCCCCGCCTGCCTGGCCTGGCTGTCAATGCGGTCCACCAGCTCGGCCCCCTCCTTGCTGCGCATCAGCTGGTCCATCATAGCCATCAGCTGGCCGGGGTCCCCCGCCGCCGCAGCCTGGGCCGCCTGCTGAACCTGACCGTTCTGCCGCCGCAGCAGCTCCATCAGCTTCTGCGCGTCGCTGGACTTGGCCAGCCGGGTAATCGCATCCCGGTTTTTCTCCGACAGTTCCATCCTTTATTCCTCCCCATACTGAAAACGGGACGGCCTGGGGCCGCACCCCTTTCCACTGACTATTTTAGTATATGCGAAGAAAGGGCCAGGTGACACTGCTTGAAAATTTTGGTCTTCTCCGACTCCCACCGCTCCCTGTCCGGCATGTATGCCGCCATCGACCGCCATCAGCCCCAGCAGGTCATCCACCTGGGGGACATGATGTCTGACGCGGAGGAGGTGGCCGAGCACTATCCCAGGCTGCCCTTCTGCCTGGTCCCCGGCAACTGCGACGGCTGGGGAGTGGCCACCCCGGTGAAAAAGCAGATCACTCTGGAGGGGAAGTCCATTCTCCTGTCCCACGGGCACCGCTGGGGAGTCAAGAGCGGCTATGACACCGCTATCGCCGACGCCCGGGCTGTGGATGCGGACATTCTGCTGTTTGGACACACCCATGTCCCCCTGTGCCAGCAGCTGGAGGACGGCCTGTGGATGATGAATCCCGGCACCGCCCGCTCCAGCTACGGGCTGATTGCGCTGGAAAACGGACAAATTTTCTGTACACTGCACAAGACGTAACCGTCAGAAGGTGATCCCCCATGAAAAAGCTGCTCTACATTCTCTTTCACCGCTCGGTGTTTATGGCTCTGGCCCTGCTGGCCCAGATTACCGCGCTGGCAGTCATGGTGTTCTCCTTCTCCGCCTACACCGAGATTTTTTACTGGTGCTGTATCCTGATGAGCGTCAGCGCCGCCGTTGCCATTGTGGGCAGTCGAATGGAGCCAGGGTATAAAATCGCCTGGCTCCTGCTGATTTTGCCCTTCCCTATCTTTGGCGGTGCCTTCTACCTGCTGGTAGGAGGCGGCTATGTCCCCAAGCGGACCCTGAAGCGGATGCAGGGCATGCTGGAAAAAACCGCCTCCACCCTGAAGGAGGACTTCAAGGCGGACGACCTTCTCCCCCTGGGGGGTGACGCCGCCGGACAGGCCAGCTACCTGGAGCGCCAGGCCGCCTGTCCCGCCTACACCAACACGGAGACGGAGTACTTTCCCCTGGGAGACACCGCCTTCCCCCGGATGCTGGAGGAGCTGGAAAAGGCGGAAAAGTATATCTTTCTGGAGTACTTTATTATTCAGCCCGGGGTCTTTTGGGACAGCATCCTGTCCATCCTGGAGCGCAAGGCCGCCCAGGGCGTGGAGGTCCGGGTGATCTATGACGACTTTGGCTGCATGTTCACCCTGCCCCGGGACTACAACGAGACGCTCATCAAAAAAGGAATTCAGTGCCGGGTATTCAACCGGCTTATGCCGGTGATGTCCCTGCGGCTGAACAACCGGGACCACCGGAAGCTGCTCATGATCGACGGCAAGGTGGGCTTTACCGGGGGAATCAACCTGGCCGACGAGTATATCAACGTACGGGAGCGGTTCGGCCACTGGAAAGACAGCGCAATCCTGCTGGAGGGGGACGCCGTCTGGTCCATGACGGTGATGTTCCTCACCATGTGGGACAACATCGCCGACTGGGACGAGGATTTTGAGCGCTTCCGCCCCCCAGCTTCCCCGGTGCGGCCCTGGACGGGGTATGTCCAGCCCTATACCGACACCCCCCTGGACCGGGAGACAGTGGGACAGGCGGTCTACCTGAATATGATCGCCAAGGCCAAAAACTATATCTATATCACCACTCCCTACCTGATTATTGACGTGGCCACCAACACCGCCCTGTGCAATGCCGCCAAATCCGGGGTGGATGTGCGCATCATCACCCCCCATATCCCGGACAAGCGGTATGTCTTCGAGGTCACCCGGGCCCACTACCCCCCTCTGCTGGAGGCCGGGGTAAAAATCTATGAGTACACCCCCGGCTTTATCCACGCCAAAAATTTTGTGGTGGATGACCGCTTTGCCACGGTTGGCACCGTCAACCTGGACTACCGCAGTCTGTTTCTCCACTTTGAGGACGGCGTCTGGCTGTGCGAGGCCCCCTGCATCCGGGACATCCGAGCGGATTTTGAGGCCACTCTGAAGGCCTCCCAGCCCTGCTCTCTGCGCCAGTTCAAGCACCTGAATATTCTCCTTCAGCTCTATCGAAACATTCTGCGTGTTTTCGCTCCGCTGATGTAAGCCAAAAGGGACCGCCTGCGGGCGGCCCCTTTTGCACCGGCAGCAACCAATCCGCTGCCGCTTTCCGGTCCGCCTGCAAGGGCGGACTTTGTCCTACCGGCAGCAGCTGCCGGAGGCACTGCTGGTGGTAGTAATGGTGTTGGGCGGGAAGAACTCGTCTACAGGGAACTGGACCTGGCGGAACATATCACAGGGGTCCTCCTGACAGTTGTCATCGCCGCAGCTGCAGTCCTTGGTGGGGATGCAGTAGTCATAGGCGGGGATGAGGAGCTGGGTGTCCCGCTCCATGCGGATGATGGAGAACTGACCCAGCGTGACAAACATCCGGTGCTGATCGCCGCCGGTGACCAGTTCGTCGCCGAAGCAGGCGGCCACCGCCATGGGGATGTCCAGACAGCCGCAGTCGCAGGGACGGCACTCACAGACATCCACCAGCTTCAGGCTCAGGATCAGAGGATCCACCGCCTCCACAACGGCTGTGGGCAGGTTGGACTGGGGTACGCACTGGACCTGATTCTCATTGCCCTCCGAGGTAAAGCTCTTGGACCCGCTTTCACTGCCAAAGAGCACAGCCCGCTTGCTGAACACAGCCAGGCCGCAGACCTGGACGGGACGGGCGGTACCCACAAAGGCGTCGGCGGTGATACGGTAGAAATACCGCACATCCACGGTATAGAAGCCCCGGTTAAAAGTAACCGGCTCCACATCGATGTAGGCGTACAGCAGCTCGGCGGACCCGGCTTTGATGGATTGGGCCCGGTCGATTACCTCCTGGGAGCAGCGGGTGGGATAAACTCTCAGATCCTCAACGCAGTCCTTATCTCTGCACGAGTCAAAGATTTTTTTCGTGTGTATGCACACGGCCTCCCGGATACAGCGATCGTCGCTGACGGGGCCGGGCACGACCTTTTCTGGCATAGTATTCCCTCCTAGATTTGGATGGTCATGGGCGGGTAAACGCCCATTAGGGGTTTTGCTTACAACACATCTTATGTATCAGGCGGGTTTTGGTGCCAGGCGGACAGTTTTTCTCTTGCCAATTTTCTTTCCAGCGGCTATAATTGGGGATACCGATTATTCTTCAGAGAGGAGCTCCGCCATGCCCCCTATTGGATTTATCCAGGACGATCTGGACCTGAAGCTGCTGGTCCTCTACATCATGGACCGGGCCGCTGGCCCCATTACCTTCTTGCAGCTGTTTGAGCTGGCTCTGTGCGATGCGGGGGTGGATTATTTTTCCCTCACCCAGGCGGTGGATCACATGGTAGCCACCGGACAGCTGAGCAAGGAGGGGGACCGCTACGCCATTACAGACAGGGGCCGGCGCAACAGCCAGATCTGTGAGAGCAGCCTGCCCCGGTCGGTACGGCGGCACTGCGACGACAACCTTTTGAAGGTCAACGACGCCCTGCGGCAGGAATCCCAGGTCCGCGCTCAAATCCTTGACCAGGAGAACGGCTCCGTCACCCTGTGCCTGACTCTGGAAGACAACACGTCTCCCCTGCTTCACCTGACACTCCTCTCCCCCAGCCGGGAACAGGCGGAGACCTGGGCTCATGTCTTTCAGGACGACCCCTCTGCCCTCTATCTGAATATCATCAAGCTGCTGAATCAGCCAAAGGAGGATGAACATGAGACGGAATGACCGGGCCCAGGACCGGGCCTTCTCTCTGGAACTTATCGACCGCTGCACCCACGGGGTGATGGCCCTCTCCACCGGGGAGGCCCTCCCCTACTGCCTGCCTCTGTCCTTCGTCCGCATCGGGGACAGCCTCTGCTTCCACTGCGCCCGGGAGGGCCGCAAGGTGGATCTGCTCCGCCGCTTCCCTCAGGTATGCGTCACCTTTGTGGGGGACGACCGGCCCGTTTTTGTCCCTCCGGCCATGTATTCCACCTGGTTTCAGTCGGTCATTGTCACCGGGACCGCTGAGGAGGTAACCGATCCGGCAGAAAAAACCGAAGCCCTCCGGGCCCTGTGCCAAAAGCTCACCCCGGAGCACATGGACGGCTTTGAGGCCGCCGTTGGAAAGAGTCTGGCCGTCACGGCTGTGTGGAAGGTACACATGGAGGAGATTTCCGGCAAGGCAAAGCTGGAGGGCTGAACCCATGGAAGCCCTGGAGAACAACGTCAAATACGACATCAGAAAGGGAATCATCCTCTACCTGTCGGACTGGTTTACACCGGAAAAAGTTGCAGCGGTGGAGGAGGTCCTGTCCCGCTTTCTGGCCATGACCGGAGAGACTTTTACCAAAAAACGCTCCGGAACCTTGGACGCCTACCCCGGCCGGAGCTGTCCCTCCGGTTTCCGAAATATCCGGGGCGGCTGGCAGAAAATTTTCCACAGGGAATTTGACGGCGAGTTTGAAGGGGTCCTCACTCTGTCCAACTGCGACAGCGAGCATGTTCAGACTGTTCACTGCTTTCTCGCCCTCTCCAACTGCAAGCGCTGGGTAACAGCCTCCAGCAAGATTTACTTTCAGTTCAGCCGCTCTGTCCCCTGGATGGATGTTCTGGACTTCTTGGTTTATGTAAACCAAATGCTGGAGGTACAGTATGCCAGCGCCGGCTATGAAATGGCAACAAACCCCTTTTATTTTTCCGCCCCGGCCATCCGCCTGCTGCGGGACCTGCCTCTGGTCAACAGCTACAACACAGAATGGTATTTTCGAAAATACGACCACTCTATTCAATGCCCTAACATGATTCAGATTTTGAGCAGGGAGCTCACCTCTCCCCTGTCTTCTCCTCCGAAGGACAGCAATATTACAGTTCTCTCAATAGAAGGCGGAAAACAGGCCGTCCACATACTGGACGGCGAGCTTCTGGAGGAACCGTCAGCAGAAGAATTGCTGGCACGTCTGCACACTTTGAACATATGGTTTCAGCCCATTCTGCTTCAACAGGAAAAACCTATGTATTTTAAGCCTGACGCATGGGAAATCCGGTGCCGCCGATTTCACTAAAAACACCTCCGTTCCATGGAACGGAGGTGTTTTTCACAGTTAGGCCAACGGTCCTGTCTTTCCCATATACTCCTCTGTCGCCACCGGCAAATTTCGGGAGCGCAGGCCGTAGGCCACCAGACGGCTGATGATACTGTAGATCATAGCGAACACAGGCACACCCAGTACCATCCCGGCAAAGCCGAACAGCCCGCCGAACAGCAAAATGGAGAACAGCACCCAGAAGGAGGCCAGACCGGTGGAGTCCCCCAGAATCTTGGGGCCCAGGATATTGCCATCGAACTGCTGGAGGGCCAGGATAAAGATGGCAAAATACACCGCCTGGAGGGGATTGACCAGGAAAATCAGCAGCCCGCAGGGGATCGCCCCGATGAAGGGGCCAAAGAAGGGGATAATGTTGGTCACACCCACAACAACGGCGATCAGAGCCGGGTAGGGGAACTTTAAAAGGTTGCAGCACACCAGGCAGAGAATGCCGATAATGAGGGAATCCAGCAGCTTGCCGTTAATAAAGCCGCTCATAATCCGATAGGCGTTGCGCGCCTCCCCCACAACCAGGTCGGCGATGTCGGTGCGAAAGAGACTGTAAACAATTTTTTTGCTCTGGGCAGAGAAGATATCCTTCCGCATCAGCAGATAGACCGAAACAATGACGGCAATCAGAAGGTCCTTCACCAGCACCAGGAAGCCCACCACCATGCCGGACACCCCGGCCACCACACCGGTGAGATTGGGCATAATGTCTTTTCTCAGCCACTCCAGCGCGGTGGTGGCCGACTCCAGGTTGGGCAGAATATCGGAGTTCAGCCACTGCTCCAGAGAGGCGGCGGAGGAGTTGTAGATGGACATCACCGATGCCTGGATATCGGGATTGTCCTCAAAGAAGGTCTGAAGCCAGACCTGGACCACCTCGATGTAGTCGGGGATGGCCTGAATCAGGCCCACCACGCTGTCATATACCTGGGGAATCACCATAGCCAGCAGCAGATAGAACAGAAAGAAAGCCAGCAACAGGCTGAGCACCACAGACACCAGATTGAGAAAAGCGTGGCTGCTGTGCTCCTCCATCCGCTTATCCGGAGTAATGGCAGTGAGGAATTTCAGAATATTTCGGTGGATGGGCAGCAACAGAAAGGCAATCACCGCTCCCATGAAAATAGGCCGCAGAATGGTTCCCAGGCTGTTCAAAAAGCCCGATACCTCCCGCATATGAAACAACAGGAAAAAGAGCAGCAGCGACGCCGCAATGACCGCAAAGGCAGTCAGTCCCATAGCCAAATAGGGGCGCCGGTCCCCTCGTTTCATGTCTTCTCGC
>CATNCS010000073.1 GCA_950097245.1 uncultured Oscillospiraceae bacterium
GGGATGGACAGGGTGATGTACTTCTCCTGGACCAGATTGTTGCTTTCAGCTGCCCGCTGGGTAAGAATCTGGTTGGATTCCCGGCGGTACTTGGCCAGGCCGTCACCCCGCTCTTTCATTAAGATGGTGCGTTCAAAGTCCACGGGGTTGAGGCGGCGGTTGATAATGGTGATCTTGGCGGCGGCGTCCGTGGGCAGGCTGTTGAGCACCCCACCGTAGGACAGGAAGATCCCCCGGCGGTCCTCCTCGGATGCCGCTGCGTAGTTCACATCGGTAAACCGCCATGTGCGGCTGTGCTTGCGGCCCACCAGCCAGGTGCCGTCCTCATAGATGCACTTGATGGGGATGGACTGCTGAACGCTGCGGGGTATCTTGAATTTGTCCCGCTCGCTCTTGTTGGCGGCGATCAGGGCTTTAATCAAAGTCGTCCGCCTCCTTTCGGCCCAGCATATTGTAGTAGAAGTTTTCGGAGACAAAGCGCCGGCCTCCAGCGCATAGGAGCTCCGATTTGAAGAAGGCCCAGGCAAACTGCTCCAGGGTCAGGCCGTTGTAGCTGAAGAAGCCCGCCACGGCCATAGGCGCTGCGGCTAAGACGCACAGCCAGCTGGCGTTTTCCTTGCCGATGGCCGAAGCCAGCAGCAGGTAGACGGCCACGGCGATGCCAACGGCGACAACAGCGCAAAAGAATTGCCGGGTGGACAGGCCGAAAAATATACTCTCCTTGTGCTGGCGCACTTCTTTAGGGATTTTGATTTCGATATTGAATCACCTCGTTCTAAAATAGTAGGTCATATCCAGTCAATGGTACTGTTCACTTCATTTCCCCATACGTCCCAGCCATAGGCAGGGCGACGGGCGAATAATTCCACACGGGGCACATTCCCCATCAGGGCCTCAATGCGGCGGCGGGCCTCCTCCGGTTTTTTGCTGTGTTCTTCAATGCGGGAGAGGATCACTTGATGGATATTTTTTGCGTGTCGCTGGGGGTGGCCTCTGGTAGCCAACAAGCACAGTTCCGCATTGGCTCTTGTCCAATTTCCGGGGCCCCAAAATACCGTGTCAGCTTTTGGGTTTAGCTTGATCCAGACAAAAGCGGCGGTTTGAAGGAAAAGCCCCAGGATTCCATGACACCCCACGCTTCACAGAGCATAGGCATAGTGATCCAGAGGAACAGGGCGCAGTCGTCTGCGGCCAGCTCAGAGATCCGTGTTTTAATTGCGGAGAATGTTGGCTGCTAGGAGCTCTTGCCGCAATGCTCCTCAATTTGGTAGGCCTCGTCCATCTGCTCATAGATTAAAAACTGGGAGAGAAACAGGATATACCATACCCCGAGGACCGGCAGCAGGAGAAGCGTCCAGGGCGCGAACAACACGAACACCGCCAGATAGATCAGCTGTAAAATGCCCACACCCAGCACACGCCAGAAATATTTTGCTCCAAACAGCAGACAGTTTTGCAGGCGGATGGATGCCTTCTGCCGGAACAGCACCAGCTGGGGCCAGTAGAGGGTGTTGACGATCAGCACCGCCAGCAGGGAAAACAGATACAGCGCCACCGTCCCCAGGGAGGGGGACCGCTCCGCCCACCAGAACAGCATGGCCATAAAGGTGTACACCCCTGCGGCCAGGCCCAGCAGGGCGCCGGGGAGCAGGCTGCCCCTCCAGTTCTGCTTCCAGGACTGCCGGTAGCCGTCCCACCAGGGCCGGGGGTCGTCCCGCAGGCCCCGGAGGATGGCGTCGTACATCCCGGCCAGGAAGGGCCCGGCGATCATCCCGCCCAGAAGAGAGGCGGGCAGCAGCACCAGCACACTGGAGAAGGCCACGCTGTAAAACACCCCCGCCGCCAGGGGCGCGAGGCCCGCCAAGGTGAGCAGGTTGGTCCTCCACCACCGGCCGAACCGGGCGGACAGCAGCTGCCGGTAGCGGTAAAAGCCGGTCTGACGCTCATTCTCATTAAAGTGCGGGTCCTCAGCAAACAGCAGTCCCATGGCGGGTTTCCTCCTCATAATATTTCCTCATTTCCCTGCCCGGCGGGCGGGGAAATTTATAGTCAGGCGGCGTAGTGGCAGTGCTCCAAAAAATTCTCCAGTGTCTCCAGGGCGTCGCCGTCGAAGCCCTCCCGGCAGGACAGCTCCGCGCTGACGGCGTAGTTTCCATAGGTCCCGAAGGCGGACGCGCCCCGGCTGTAGGGGTTGCTCTCTGACGTGTAAGTATAGGTGATGACGGTCAATTCCTGGCCGTTGTACATCTCTGTCTTGGTCTCCTCCACCGCGTACTGCTCGCCGGCCATGGCCAGCCACTCCGCCGCCGTCTCCTCCGCCTTTTGGGTGGAGTCGTACCCCGCCGCCAGCAGATAGACCTGGGCGTCGTAGAGCTGGGCATCCTCCCCGTCCTCGTTGACGTAGGGGACGGCCTCGCCGGCCGACCAGGTGGCGTAGTACATTCCCTTTGTGGACAGGACGTCGCTGTTCTCCCGGGGGGTCAGCCCCTCCGGGGTATCCACACCGATCACCCTTCCCAGGGTGACCCAGTCCTCGCTCCAGGAGGCACCGTCCGCCGCCTTGGGCGGCGCGGTTCTGCCGCAGCCGGTCAGAAGCAGCGCCATGCACAGACATAGACCAAGCAGCTTTTTCATTTATTCCGCCCCCTTTAACAACAGCTCCCACAGGACGTCGCAGTCCGCCAGATTCTTCGGGGTCCGGTCCTCCCAGAAGGTCCGGCGGGCCAGATACAGTCCGTTTTCCACCGGGAACCAGTCCTCCCGGAGCACCTCATAGCGCTCCTGAAAGTCCTCCGGGTCCTCCAGCAGGAAGAAATAGCTCTCGCAGGCGTCCAGGTCGGCCATCAGTTTGACATTGCTGGCGTAGTTATACATCGCGTCCTCGCCGTCCGGCAGGATGAGGTATTGGTTCAGCTGGACCACAATTTTTCCGTCCCCGTTGCAGTCCGTCCCAAAGGCGGCCAGCTTCTCCTCCCAGGCGGCGGTTTCCTCCTCCGGGAGAGGGGCGGAAGCCACACAGGCGATCTGGTAGTCCGGGTGGACCTGGCTCACCGCCTGCCAGACCAGATTACCGACAATGCACACCGCCGCCGCCCCGAGGATCACATGCCACTTGTGGTAGTGCCACCAGGTTTGGCGGCGCTGTTTTTTTGTCCGCTCCACGGGCCGGTCGGGCCGGGCATCCTTGTATTTCCACTTTAAATACTCGCTTGCCATATGGTCTCCTTCCTTTTTGCCTCATCCCTTGTGGGGGAGGCCGACTCCCCCTGTCAGGGGGAGATGGCCGCAGGCCAAAGGGGGTAGGGGGGCACGGCCGCAGGCCGTGACGGAGGGGGTTTTACTCCTTTGTAGTCCCGCCAGAGGCGTAGGTCACGGGCAGGCAGACCAGGCTGGGCAGGTTGCTCCGGTCCTCCCGGAGGAGCATGTCCACGCCGGTCTCCGCCAGCCGGCCCACGGGCTGGACGATGGTGGAGCAGTAGAAGTCCCCGGTGGCAAAGTGGCGCAGGCCGTCGAAGCCGATCAGCTGCACATCCTCCGGTACCTCCAGACCCAGCTCCGCCAAAAAGTCCCGGACGCGGACCGCCAGGGCGTCGTTGACGCAGAAGATGCCGTCGAAATCCAGCTGCCCTCCGTCCATATGCCCGGCCAGGAAGTCCCGGATGGGCTCCAGTCCCTCCTCGTTGTTGAGCCGCAGGGCGGCGCAGGCCATCCCCCGCTGGCGGAACACCGACTCAAAGCCGTCTCCCCGCTTGTCCGACTCGCCGGGAACTCTGGACCCGATGCGCAGGAACAGGGGCCGCGTACACCCCAGCTCCAGCAGCTTCTCCGCCGCCAGCTGGCCCCCGCCGAAGTTGTCCGAGGCCACGCAGGGGACGCTGGGGCTGAAATACCGGTCGATGCTCACATAGGGCAGCCGGGGGTCGATGTCCAGCTCCGGGTTGTAGGTCAGGCCGATGATGCCGTCCACCTTGTTCTGCTGGACCATCTGGATACATTTTTGCTCAGCCTCGGGGTCGTAGGCGGTGATGGACAGGATGGTCCGGTAGCCCCGGGCGGCCAGGGCGGAGCACACCCCCTGAGCCAGGGCGGAAAAGAATGGGTGGGTGATGTCGGGCAGGATCAGGGCCACCGAGCAGGTCCGGTTGGTCTTCAGCCCCCGGGCGTAGCTGTTCACCTGGTAGCCCAGCCGCCGGGCGGCCTCCTCCACCCGCTTCCGGTAGTCCTCCCCCACGGGGATGTCGTTAAACACCTTGGACACGGTGCCCAGGGCTACCCCGGCCTCCCGGGCCACATCCTTCATGGTGGGGGCGCTGTCGCGCTGTTTCATGGAATTCACCTCTCAAGTCGTGAAATGTTTCACCGATAATTTCATTATAGGCGTGAAACGTTATTTTGCAAGTGGTTTGGAGAAATTTTCAACAAATTGTCCAACTGCACAAAATCAAACGCCCGGTTTTGTGAAAAAGGGAAGAATCCATTTCAAAGTAAAAAAAGTGGTTTACAAGGGATAATATGTGGGACTATCATAAGTGCAACGAATATGTAACGTTTCATATCGAAAGCAGCAACAAAGAAATAGGGAGTGACGTATATGAAAACCGGCGTACGAATCTCAGCGGCGGGCTCCGCCGCCCTTGCCCGGCCGGGCAAGAGCCTGGGTCAGCGCCTCATGGACAACTGGCAGCTGTACGCGCTGCTGATGATTCCGGTGGTGCTCACAGTTATTTACAAGTACATCCCCATGTATGGCATCCAGATCGCCTTCCGGGACTTCAAGGCCAGCCGGGGCTATCTGGGCAGCGAGTGGGTGGGCTGGTACTGGTTCCAGCGGTTCTTCAGCTCCCCCACCTGCTGGCGGATGATTAAAAACACGGTGCTCATCAGCCTGTACAGCCTGCTGTGGAGCTTTCCCATCCCCATCATCCTGTCCCTGATTATCAACCAGCTCCGGTTCCACAAATTCAAGCGGGTGGTGCAGACGGTGCTCTACGCCCCCCACTTCATCTCCGTCATGGTCATCTGCGGTATGATCCGCATCTTCCTCAGCCCCTCGGGGGGCCTGCTCAACCTGATTCTGGGCACCCAGATCGACTTTCTCACCCAGTCCTACGCCTTCCGCACCATCTACATCGCTTCGGGCATCTGGCAGGACGCCGGCTGGGGCTGCATCATCTACCTGGCCACTCTGGCCAACGTGGACCCCGGCCTCTATGAGGCGGCCAAGATCGACGACGCGTCGGTGTTTCAGCGCATCCGGAACATTGACATCCCCGAGCTGCTGCCCATGGCCATCCTGAACCTGATTATGGCCGCCGGCGGCCTGATGAACGTGGGGTTTGAGAAGGTCTGGCTGCTCCAGACCGACCTGAACAAGGCCACCAGCGACGTGATCGCCGTCTATGTGTACCAGCAGGGCATTGAGAGCGCCAAGTACAGCTACTCCACGGCGGTGGGCCTGTTCAACACGGCGGTGAACATTATTCTGCTGCTCGTCGTCAACAAGATCGCGTCCAGGGCCTCGGACGTGGAATTTGTGTAAAGGGGGCGGAAATTATGACAAAGGAAAAATCTCTGTCCACCGGCATGTCCGAGCGGACCAGCGACATCATTCTGGTAGCTATCTGCGCGGTGGTCCTTGTGATCGTGGCCTATCCGCTGTACTATGTACTGGTGGCCTCCTTCTCCGACCCCTATGAGGTATATGCGGGAAAAACCTTCCTGCTGCCCAGCGGCTTCACCCTGGACGGCTACAAGGCGGTGTTCGCGGAGAAGAACATCGTCTCCGGCTTCCTGAACTCGGTGAAATACACCGTCATCGGCACCATTTTCTCGGTGGTCATGCTGTACGTCACCGCCTACCCCCTGGCCCTGAGGGACCTGCCCGGCCGCAAGGCCCTGAGCATCTTCTTCCTGATTACCATGTACTTCGGCGGCGGGCTGGTCCCCACCTACCTGGTGGTGAAATCCACCGGCCTGACGGGCAGCATGTGGTCCCTGTTCCTCCCCGGCGGGGTGGCGGTGGGCAATATGATTATCGTCCGCAACTACTTCCAGAACTCCATCCCCCACGACCTCATCGAGGCCAGTGAGATCGACGGCTGCTCCAAGCTGCGCACCTTCTTCTCCGTGGTGATCCCCCTGTCCATGCCAATCATAGCGGTGATGGTGGTGTTCTCCATGGTGGCCTACTGGAACGACTGGTTTACCGCCCTCATCTACCTGGGCGGCAAGGGCACCCCCCTGCCCCTGGTGATGCGGAACATCCTGATTAAGAGCTCCGCCTCCGCCTCTCAGGCGGCGACAATCTCCGGCGGCTACGCCGAGCTGAACAAGCTCACCGAGCTGCTGAAGTTCTGCTCCATGATTGTGGCGGCGGTGCCCATGCTGGTCATCTACCCCTTTTTCCAGAAGCACTTTGAGAAGGGCTTTATGGCCGGGGCCGTCAAGGGCTGAGAGAGGAGGAAGTTTGATGAAAAAGAAGCTTTTTGCCGGACTGCTGACGGCGGCAATGTCCCTGTCTCTCCTGTCCGGCTGCGGCGGGGGACTGGTGGTCAACGTGAACGACGGCACGTCAACCCCAACACGGAACAGACCGAGTTCGATATCATGGGCGGCATGTCCGCCCTGTCCAGAGGCTATGACGGCCACGAGGTGCTGGACGCCCTCCAGGCCAGCGCCGGCGTCAAAATCAACTGGGAGACCATGTCCGACTCCCTGGCCGAGCAGGTGAACATCCGCATCACCGGCGGCCAGTACCCCGACGCCTTTATGGGGGTGGGCTTCTCCAACTACGACCTGGCCCGGTACGGGGACGACGGCACCTTTTTGGACGTGACCCCCTACCTCACCCCGGACATCATGCCCAACCTGTGCGCCATTCTGGAGGAGCACCCGGAGATCCGGGCGGCCATCACCCAGGAGGACGGCAAGATCTATGGCCTGCCCGCCGGGGAGCAGATGACCACCGCCGGCATCGGCGCGCCTATGGAGGAGGCGTTCTCCATCTTCTCCGTCCCCCAGTACAGCATGATCAACAAGGCGTGGCTGGACGATCTGGGGCTGGCGGTGCCCACCTCTCTGGATGAGCTTCACGACGCGCTGAAAGCCTTCAAAGACAACGACATGTCCGCCAAATACTACGGAAACGCCGCTGGGACCACCCTTCCCATGACCACCGGCTTTGACGAGTGGTGCTGGGGCCAGAATATCTTCTACTCCGGCTTCGGCTTCACCAACTGGCCCAACGACGTCATCAACGACCTCCATCTCAAAAGCGATGGCACGGTGGAATTTGTCTGCGTCTCCGACGCCTACCGGGACTGCCTGACCTACTTCCACGACTGGTACGCCGAGGGGCTGATGGATGTGGAGATGTTCAGCCAGAGCGACAGCCAGCTGATCGCCAAGTGCCAGCAGGGCTACGTGGGGGTGTCCGCCTGGTGGTACATCGAGGAGCTGATGGGGGAGTACGCCAAGGATTACGTCTTCCTGCCGCCCCTCACCGGACCCAAGGGCACCCAATACGAAAACACCCGCGGCGTCACCATCCGCCCCGGCTCCCCCATCACCTCCGGCCAGCTGAACATTACAAACAAATGTAAAAGCCCAATTAACTTGTTGAGGTTCTATGACCTGTGGTATAATGGTGAGACCGTCATGCAGCTGCAATACGGCCCTATCGGCGTGTTCTTCACTAACCAGGACGACAAGGGCATGTGGATGGCCATCACCGAGGCGGAGGCCCAGGCCAAGTACGGCAAGAGCGCCGGCGAGGTCCGCAACGCCTATGAGACCATGGGACCCAAGCTGATTCTGGCGGAATATTACAGCAAGGTTTTCTACATGGAGGATCGGGCCATTGAACGTCTCACCGATTTGGACCAGTTCTGGATGCCCTATGTGGAGGATACCACCTTCTACCCCGTGGACTGCGTGTTCACCGGGATGGAGATGGAGACCATCGACTGGCACAAGGCTGACTTTGAAGCGGCGGTCAAGGAACAGGAGGGCCTGTGGCTCCGGGACGGCGGTCCCACCGATGAAGAGTGGCAGGCCTACAAGGACCGCCTGTCCAAGAAGTGCGGCATGGACGACCTGCTCCAGGTCTACCAGGACGCCTACGACCGCTACTTCGCGGCGGAGTAAATATGTAGGGGGCGGCCTCTGTGCCGCCCCGCCGTGTAGGGGCCGCCCCCCTGGGCGGCCCGTCTAAAAATATGCGTGCGCTATATGCGGGCCGCCGAGGGCGGCGGCCCCTACAACACAATTTCGGAGGTGCCCCCATGACCAGTGAAAAATTGCAGAAAGCCCGGGATTTCGAGGCCCAGTACGGCCCCCACATCCCGGACAGCGAGCGCCCCACCTTTCACGCCACCCCTACCATCGGCTGGATGAACGACCCCAACGGCTTCTCCTTCTACCGGGGGGAGTGCCACCTGTTCTACCAGTACCACCCCTACTCCAACGAGTGGGGCCCCATGCACTGGGGGCACCTGAAAACCCAGGACTTCCTCCGCTGGGAGCGGCTGCCCGCCGCCTTGGCCCCGGACCGGGACTACGACAGCGCCGGGTGCTTCTCCGGCGGGGCGGTGGAGCTGCCCGACGGGCGGCAGCTGCTGATGTACACCGGCGTGCGCCGGGGCCACAACGCCGACGGCTATCTCCAGGACATCCAGACCCAGTGTGTGGCCATCGGGGACGGGGTGAACTATGAGAAGTGGGGAGATAACCCCATTCTGGACGAAAAAAATCTGCCCCAGGGGGGCAGCGCCGTGGATTTCCGGGACCCCAAGGTGTGGCGGGACCCGGATGGGACCTTCCGCGCCGTGGTGGGCAACCGCACCGCCGACGGCAGCGGGGCCATTTTGCTGTATCGGAGCGCCGACGGCCTGAGATGGGAATTTGTCCGCACTCTGGACCGGTGCTGCAACCAGTACGGAAAGATGTGGGAGTGTCCCGACTTCTTCCCTCTGGACAGCAGGCAGGTGCTCCTCACCAGCCCTCAGGAGATGTCCCCGGTGGGGCTGGAGTTCCACGCCGGCAACGGCACCCTCTGCCTCATCGGGGAGTACAGCCCGGACAGGGGCTTTGCCCGGCAGAGCGCCCAGGCCATCGACTACGGGCTGGACTTCTACGCCCCCCAGACGGTGCTTGCCCCCGACGGGCGGCGGATCATGATCGCCTGGATGCAGAACTGGGACACGGTAAACGCCAAGCCCTGCAGCTGCCGCTGGTTCGGGCAGATGACCCTGCCCCGGGAGCTTTCGGTGAAAAACGGGCGGCTGATCCAGAACCCGGTCCGGGAGCTGGAGAACTACAGGGGAGCCCGGGTGGTCCATCAGAATATCCCTGTCAGCGGGGAGATCAACCTGCCCGGGGTCCGGGGGCGGGTGCTGGACATGACGGTTACCGTCCGGCCCACCGGGCCCGACCTCTACCGCTGGTTCCGCATCCGGGTGGCCAAGGACGGGGAGCATGAGACCATCATCCGCTACCGCCCCGACCAGGGCACCCTCAAGCTGGACCGCATCCGCAGCGGCCTGCCCCACGACATCGTCCACACCCGCTCCTTCCTGGTGCGGCCCCGGGGCGGGGAGATCAAGCTGCGGATTATTCTGGACCGGTTCAGCGTGGAGGTCTTTGTCAACGGCGGGGAGCAGGCGGCCAGTGCGGTCATCTACACCCCTCAGTCCGCCGACGCCATCACCTTTGAGGCAGGGGGCGACCTG
>CATNCS010000074.1 GCA_950097245.1 uncultured Oscillospiraceae bacterium
CTGGTGCCCTATATCGCCAAGGTGGCGGTGGGCCAGCTGGAGAAGGTCCACGTCTTCGGCAACGACTACGACACCCCCGACGGCACCGGCGTGCGGGACTATATCCACGTGGTGGACCTGGCAAAGGGCCATGTGGCGGCCCTGAAGAAGCTGGACACCAACTGCGGCCTGTTTGTGTGCAACCTGGGCACCGGCAACGGCTACTCCGTGCTGGACGTGGTCCACGCCTACGAGAAGGCCTGCGGCCATGAGCTGCCCTACGTCATCGAGGCCCGCCGCCCCGGCGACATCGCCGCCTGCTACGCAGACCCCGCCAAGGCCCGTGAGGAACTGGGCTGGGAGGCCCAGCTGGGCATCGAGGAGATGTGCGCCTCCTCCTGGAAGTGGCAGTCCCAGAACCCCAACGGGTATAAGGGTTGATCTGTAGGGGCGGATATCATCCGCCCGCATTTCCGGATGCTCCTGTCTGTAGGGGCGGACATTGTCCGCCCGTATCCCTTACCGCACGCTCGTACCTCTTATCGCAAACCTGAACGGGCGCACACTGTGCGCCCCTACATCGCGCCCGGCGAATTTCAACGGGCGGATGATATCCGCCCCTACACATAAATTTTAGGAGGAAAACAAGGAATGAAAAAGCCCGTTTTAGTGATTATGGCCGCCGGTATGGGCAGCCGGTACGGCGGCCTGAAGCAGCTGGACCCGGTGGGCAACCACGGCCAGCTCATCATCGACTACTCCATCTACGACGCCCGCCGGGCCGGCTTTGAGACGGTGGTCTTTGTCATCAAGCCGGAGATCGAGGCCGACTTCAAGGCCGCCATTGGCGACCGGGTGTCCAAGGTGATGGACGTGAAGTACGCCTACCAGCTGAAGGAGGACCTGCCCGAGGGGTACTCCGTCCCCGCCGGGCGGACCAAGCCCTGGGGCACCGCCCACGCCGCCCTGTCCGTCCGCAAGATTGTGGACGGCCCCTTCGCCATCATCAACGCCGACGACTACTACGGCCCCGAGGCATTCCGGGAGATCTACAGCTACTTATCCGCCCACGAGGACGGGGACGTATATGAGTACGTGATGGTGGGCTATCTGCTGAAGAACACCGTCACCGAGAACGGCACCGTGGCCCGGGGCGTCTGCGAGGAGACGGCGGACCACTACCTCACCCAGGTGACCGAGCGCACCAAGATCGAGAAGGGGGAGCCTCCCCGCTACACCGAGGACGACGGGGCCACCTGGACCGACCTGTCCGGCGACACCATCGTGTCCATGAACATGTGGGGCTTCACCCGCAGCTTTCTGGACGAGGCCCTGGCCCGGTTCCCCGCCTTCCTGGACAAGACCCTGGCGGAAAATCCGGAGAAGGGGGAGTATTTCCTGCCCACCGTAGTCAGCCAGCTCATCGACGAGGGCAAGGCCCGGGTGAAGGTGCTGCGCAGCGAGGACAAGTGGTACGGCGTCACCTACCGGGAGGACAAGCCCACCGTCACCGCCGCCATCGCGGAGAAGACGGCCGCCGGGCTTTACCCCGACCGGCTGTGGGAGGTGTGAGCCATGGTTCAGGCAGAACAGACCCTCCAGGAGGTGCTGGGGGTCTTTGACTTCGGCGCGCCCGTGGTGGGGGCCATCCGGTACGGCCAGGGCCACATCAACGACACCTTTGTGGTCCACACCCAGCCCGAGGACCGATGCTGCTGCCGGTTTATCCTCCAGCGGATGAGCGCCGCCGCCTTCAAGCACCCGGACCAGCTGATGGACAACATCATCGGCGTCACCGAGTTCCTGGGCCGGGAGATTGAGAAGCACCACGGCGACCGCAGCCGGGAGGCCATGGAGGTCATCCGGCCAAAAAACGGCGCCGACTACTACACCGACAGCCAGGGCGGCGCATGGCGGCTCTACCGCTTTGTGGAGCACACCGTCTGCCACCAGGCGGCGGACAGCCCGGAGCTCTTCGCCGCCTCCGGCCGGGCCTTCGGCCGGTTCCAGCGGCTGCTCCGGGACTACCCCGCCGACACCCTGTACGAGACCATCCCCAACTTCCACAATACGGAGGACCGGCTGGCCAAATTCAAGGCCGCCGTGGAGGCGGACAAGCTGGAGCGGGCGGCGGAGTGCCGGCCCGAGATCGACTTCGTCCTGGCCCGTCAGGCCGACTGCTCCGTGGCCCTGGACGCCATGCGGGCGGGAAAGCTGCCCCTGCGGGTGACCCACAACGACACCAAGCTGAACAACGTCCTTATGGACGAGGAGACCGGGGAGGGAATCTGTATCATCGACCTGGATACCGTGATGCCCGGCCTGGTGCTCTACGACTTCGGCGATTCCATCCGCTTCGGCGCCAACCACTGCGCCGAGGACGAGACCGACCTGTCCAAGGTCAGCCTGGATGTGGACCTCTTTGCAACCTACACCGCCGCCTTTCTGGAGGGGACCGGCGGCTCCCTCACCAGCGAGGAGATTGCATATCTGCCCTGGGGAGCCAAGCTGATGACCCTGGAGTGCGGCATCCGCTTCCTCACCGACTACCTGGTGGGGGATGAGTACTTCCACATTGCCCGGGAAAAGCACAATCTGGACCGCTGCCGCACCCAGTTCAAGCTGGTGGCGGACATGGAGGCACACTGGAGCGAGCTGGAGGGCGTAGTCAAGGCCTATCAAAAATGAACATACTGTTTGATGAAGAACAGCTGCGCAAGCTGACCGCCAACCTGAAAATCCTCACCGGTCTGCCCGCCAACATTCTGGACCCGGAGGGCCGGGACATCAACCTGTTCCGGGGCCATCCCCCCTTTTGCCGGGCCATCAACGACCTGCCCGAGGGCCACGAGCGCTGCGTCGCCTGCGACCGGTGCAAGATCAGGCACTACACGGCGGAGAGCGGCTTCCAGTTTTACCGCTGCCACCTGGGCATCTGCGAGGCCATCATGCCTCTCTACGACAAGAAAAACCCCCTG
The DNA here is from genome assembly GCA_950097245.1 of uncultured Oscillospiraceae bacterium. GTDB lineage: Bacteria > Bacillota > Clostridia > Oscillospirales > Oscillospiraceae > Lawsonibacter. The sequence goes on from CATNCS010000074.1 coordinate 2,958, forward strand.
GCCTACCTGGCTGTGGGCTGCTATCTGGACGAATCCCCCATAGAGGAGCAGTGGGAGCGGACCCGCGCCCTGCTGGACTGGTGGCCCGACGGCCCCGACGCCCTGAAGGATGCCTTTTTTCAGTTCCGCCAGTACACCCATCAGGAGATTCAGGCCTACACCGAGACCCTGGAGGCCCTGTCCGCCTATATCCGCCTCAAGGGGATGATCCTTACCACGGAGCAGACCGATGTTCAGCGGCTGGAGCTGTTCCTGGAGCAGCACTACATGGACAAGCTGTCCCTGGCCTCCATCTCCAAGCAGCTGCATATCGGACGGACCAAGCTGTGCTCCCTGGCAAAGGAGCTGTCCGGCGGGCAGACTCTGTCCTGGCTTATCGCCCAGCGGCGCATCAACGCCGCCAAGCGCCTGCTCCTCCAGAGCAACATGCCCATCTCCGCCGTGGCGGAGGCGGTGGGCATCAGCGACTACAACTATTTTTCCAAGGTGTTCCGCTCCATGACCGGCACCACCCCCAGCGCCTTCCGGAAGAAGGCCCGCGCCCGGAGCGGGGAGTGAGCCCCGGCATTTTACAGGTTTTCTTTCAAAAATCGTACGACCTTTCATCGGTTTGTACGATTTTTATATAAGTTGTACGTTTCGCTCTATAGATTTACACAATGAACAAGTATAATTGACTTTGCAAAGACGCATTTGTGAATTATCTCTATACGTTCTGCATCAAACCAGGCAAAAACAACATCAACTCCTGGAACGAGTACACCATCGCCCTGACTTTGATCTCCGGCGATCTGCTCAAGCCCATTACCGTGGGTATCAATGTCTTCTACGGCTTCAATTTCATCAAGTGGCAGTACCTGTTTGCCACCTCCATCTTCGCCACCATCCCGGTTGTCATCCTGTTCCTGTGCATTGAGAAGCACCTGGTCAGCGGTTTGACCACCGGCGGCGTAAAGGGTTAAATTCGGTCTTGCATATCTTGCGCATATCATATAGAATACTGATAAAGGAGTAATGCCGCTATGAAAATTTATCGTGAGAAGGACTACGACGCCATGAGCCGCCGGGCCGCCTCTGTCATCGCCGGGGAGGTTGTCCACAACCCCGCCTGCCTGCTGGGTCTGGCCACCGGCTCCACCCCCGAGGGGGCTTACAAGTACCTGGTGGACTGGTACAAGCAGGGCCTCATCAGCTTTCAGGATGTTCTGTCCGTCAACCTGGACGAGTACGTGGGCCTGGCCCCCGACCACGACCAGAGCTACCGCTACTTTATGCAGAGCAACCTCTTCGACCATGTGGACATCAACCCCGACAACACCCGCGTGCCCGACGGCCTGACCGCTGACCCCAAGGCCTTCTGCGACGGGTACGACGCCTATATCCGCTCCATGGGCTACGCGGACCTCCAGCTGCTGGGCATCGGCCGCAACGGCCACATTGGCTTCAACGAGCCCGGTGACTGCTTTGTGAAGGAGACCCACGTGGTGGACCTGGCCGAGAGCACCATCGACGCCAACGCCCGCTTCTTCGCCAGCCGGGACGACGTGCCCAAGCAGGCCATCAGCATGGGCATGGGGGCCATCATGGGCGCCAAGAAGGTGCTGCTGTGCGCCAGCGGCGAGGAGAAGGCGGACGCCATCTATCACTCTGTCTGCGGGCCCATCACCCCCAAGTGCCCCGGCTCCATCCTCCAGCTGCACAAGAACGTGGTGCTGGTGGCTGACGAGGCCGCGCTCAGCAAGCTGATTGCCGCCGGGGTGGAAGTATGAAAATCGTTGGCGGCCAGGTCTTCGACCTGAATCAGGGCTTCTCCCTGCGGGACGTCTGTACCGACGGCGCGCTGATTTCAGCGGCCAGCGGGGACGATACCGTCCTGGACGCCAAGGGCTGCTACGTCATCCCTGGCCTGGTGGACGTCCACTTCCACGGCTGCGTGGGGGAGGATTTTTCCGACGCCACCCCCGACGGCCTGCAGAAGATCGCCGACTATGAGCTGTCCCAGGGGGTCACCTATATCTGCCCCGCCGGCATGACCCTCCCGGAGGACCAGCTGACGGCCATCTGCAAGACCACTGCCGCCCACCGGAAGCAGAACGCCGGCGGCGCCGAGGTGGTGGGCGCCCACCTGGAGGGCCCCTTCCTCTGCATGGCCAAGAAGGGCGCCCAGAACGGCGACTACCTCCACGACCCGGACGCCGCCATGCTCCAGCGCCTCCAGGAGGCGGCGGAGGGCTGTGTACGCCTGGTCACCCTGGCCCCGGAGCAGCCCGGCTCTGTCGAGTTCATCAAGGCCGCTAAGGAACTGGGGATTCACATCTCCGTGGGCCACACCGTGGCCAACTACGACACCGCCAAGGCCGCCTTTGAGGCGGGGGCGGACCACGCCACCCACCTGTACAACGCCATGCCCCCCCTGGCCCACCGGGACCCCGGGGTCATCGGCGCGGCCTGGGAGGCCCCCTCCGTCATGCCCGAGCTGATCTGCGACGGCATCCACATCCACCCGGCGGTAGTCCGCCTCACCTTCGGCCTGTTCGGCAGGGAGCGGATGATTATCATCTCCGACTCCCTCCGGGCCACCGGAATGCCCGACGGGGAGTACCCCTTCGGCGGCCAGATGATCGAGGTCCACGGCAACCGGGCCACCATCCTGGGCCACCCGGAGACCCTGGCCGGGTCGGTCACCAGCCTGATGGGCTGTCTGCGTCAGGCGGTGTCCTTCGGCATCCCCGTGGCCGACGCCGTCCGGGCCTGCACCTACAACCCCGCCAAATCCATCGGCATCGAGGACCGGACGGGCACCCTGGACGAGGGCAAGGAGGCCAGCATCGTCCTGCTGGATGAGAAGGATCTGTCTATTAAGGCCATCGTCTTTAAGGGGCAGAAGGTATAGGAACGCGCAAAAAGCCCCCTTTGCGAAGGGGGCCTTTGGAGGAAACCTGTGGGTTTCCTGCTGTTCGTTGGAACGGGCGGGTCCGCCCGCCTTTCCAAATATAATCCAAGGGTCGGGAGGCTACTCCATCTCGGGCCCCGGGCGCGGCTGTGCGGGAACTGATCCGGACAGGGCCCGGAGGGCGCGTCAAGGGTCCCATATAGCCCCCGGCACCAAAACAAAAGGAGGAAAACACCGCTGCGGCTTGCGGTACGGCAGTGTGGAGACCTGCCGTAAAGCCCCTGGGGACTATGCTGCTCCAGGGCGAGGTGGAGGTGGCGGAGGCCGCTCCATCAAAGCCGAACCGTTATGGCAACTCTGAACCTGAAGAACATCCAGAAGATCTACCCCCACAGCGGAGACCAGAAGAAGGCCAAGAAGAAGAAGGGCGAGCCCGAGAAGAAGACCAACCTGCAGGTTACGGAGCAGGGCGTCATCGCTGTCCAGTCCTTTAACCTGGACATCGCCGACAAGGAATTCATCGTGCTGGTCGGACCCTCCGGCTGCGGCAAGTCCACCACCCTGCGCATGGTGGCCGGCCTGGAAGAAATCTCCGGCGGCGAGCTGTACATCGATGGCAAGCTGATGAACGATGTGGAGCCCAAGAACCGCGACATCGCCATGGTGTTCCAGAGCTACGCTCTGTACCCCCATATGACGGTGTATGAGAACATGGCCTTCCCCCTGAAGCTGCGCAAGATGGACAAGGACGAGATCGACCGCCGGGTCAAGGAGGCGGCCGAGATCCTGGACATCACCCAGTATCTGGACCGCAAGCCCAAGGCTCTGTCCGGCGGCCAGCGTCAGCGTGTGGCCATCGGCCGCGCCATCGTCCGCGAGCCCAAGGTGCTGCTGATGGACGAGCCTCTGTCCAACCTGGACGCCAAGCTGCGTAACCAGATGCGTGCCGAGATCATCAAGCTGCGTCAGAAGATCAACACCACCTTCATCTACGTCACCCACGACCAGACCGAGGCCATGACCCTGGGCGATCGTATCGTGATTATGAAGGACGGCTTCATCCAGCAGATCGGCACCCCCCAGGAGGTCTTCGACCACCCCGCCAACCTGTTCGTGTCCGGCTTCATCGGCATGCCTCAGATGAACTACTTCAACGCCAAGCTGGTCAACGAGGGCGGCAAGTACGCTGTAGCCGTGGAGAACTGCAAGGTGGTGCTCTCCGACGAGAAGCAGAAGAACCTGGCCGCGCACAACGTACAGCCCCAGGACATCACCTTGGGCGTGCGTCCCAGCCACATGGTGCTGGCCAAGCAGCCCGGCAACACCCTGTCCGCCACCATCGACGTCTCCGAGCTGATGGGCTCCGAGGTCCACTTCCACGCCAATGCCAATGGCAAGGACGTGGTGGTGATTGTGCCCACCATGAACGCTGACGGCGAGCGCATCGACTCCTATCACGCCGGAGACAAGCTGAACCTGACCTTCAGCGGCAACGTTTGCCACCTCTTCGGCAAGGACGGCAAGAATCTGGAGTTCTAATCCTTCCTCCCGCGAACAAACCGGCCCCGCCTTTGATGGAAAGGCGGGGCCGGTTTATTTGATCGTTCCCGGGGAGCGTTCCCCGCATCAGGTCAGTCCACACCCAGCTGGGTCCAGAGGGTGTTGTACAGATTGAGGGTGGCGGCGGGCAGATTGTGATAGGGCTCACAGCGCGCCAAAACCTCGTCCGGGGCCACCATGATCTCGTAGATCTCAGGGTCCAGCTCCTCTTCATACAGCTCCTCGTAGTAGGCGGGGTACCGCTCCAGGGCCTCCCGGTTGGGGGAGGCGTAGCCGATGTAGTCCATATTGGCCAGGCTGGAGTCGGTGGAGGCGATGAAGTCCATCCACATATGGCCCTCCCTCCGGTGGGGGGCGTCCTGAATCATCAGCATGGAGTCCACAAACCAGTTGGAGCCCTCCTTGGGGATGACAAAGGCGAGATCCTCGTTGTTTTCCAGCATGGAGATACAGTCGCCGGCATAGTAGGTGGCGATGGCGGCATTATTGCCCTCCATCTTCTGAAATACCTCATCGGACACCCGCCCCTGGAACACCTTCCGCCGGCTGGCGTCGGCCACCAGCTCATACGCCTCTCTGATCTGGGCCTCATCGGTGGTGTTCACCGAATAGCCCAGATAGAACAGCGCCTCGGCCAGGGCGTCCCGGGAGTTGTTGATGAGCAGCACATTCCCGGCGTACTTGCTGTCGTACAGGGCGCTCCAGCTGTCGATCTCCTCCTCCACCATAGCGGTATTGTAGATGATTCCCAGAGTGCCCCAGGTGTAGGGGACGGTGTACTCGCTGGCGGGGTCGAAGTCCAGATGCAGGAAGCGCTCATCCATCAGGGAAAAGTTGGGGATCAGACTGTAGTCCAGCTTTTCCACCATGCCCTCCTGGATGAAGCGGCCCGCCATATAGTCGGAGCAGACCACCACGTCGTAGTCCGCGCCGCCGCTTTTCAGCAGGGAGTACAGAGCCTCGTTGCTCTCGGCGGTCTGGTAGTTGACCCGGATGCCGGTGGTCTCCTCAAATTGGTCAATCAGGCTCTCGTCGATATACTCCCCCATGCTGCATACGTTGACCACCGGACGGGAACCGGTCTCATGGGCCAGCGCCGTCACGATGAAGACAAAGGCGCAGGCCAGCGCCGCCGCCGTCCCCCGGCGAACCCACTTGAACCGGGGCTCGGACACCTTCTGTCCCAACCGTTCCAGGGCGGAGGGCTGACGGGCTTTTCCCCTCTGGTCCCGGGCTTCCTGGCGGACCTCCCTCACATTGGTGATGACCAGCAGCGTCAGCACCGACAGAAACAGCAGGGTGGACACCGCGTTGATCTCCGGGGTGACCCGTTTTTTGGTCATGCCGTAGATGGTCATAGCCAGGGTGGAGCTGGCCGACCCGGCGGTGAAGTAGGAGATGATGAAGTCGTCAATGGACATGGTGAAGGCGATGAGTGCCCCAGACACGATGCCGGGCTTGATCTCGGGCAGCATCACCTTCCAGAAGGCCTGCATCCAGGTACAGCCCAGGTCCTGGGCCGCGTTCATGAGGTTGCGGTCCATCTGCCGCAGCTTGGGGGCCACGTTGAGAATCACATAGGGGATGTTGAAGGCCACATGGGCCAGCAGCAGGGTGGTAAAGCCCAGCACCAGCCGGTCGGGCAGCTCCACCGCGCTCTGGATGGAGTTGAACCACCGGGCGAAGGTCCCCCAGCCCTGAAAGAAGGCCACGAAAAACAGGCACAGGGATACGCCGGTGACGATGTCGGCGTTCATCATGGGGATGTTGTTCACCGTGAGCAGGGCATCCCGTTTCCGGCGGCCCAGGCTGTACAGCCCGATGGCGGCGAAGGTGCCCGCCACGGTAGCGATAGCGGTAGCCAGCAGGGAGACCAGCAGGGTGGTGTAAACGCTGGACATAATCAGCCGGTTCTGGAACAGCCTGGAGTACCAGTGGAGGGAAAAGCCCCTCCACACGGCGCTGGAGTCCCCGGCGTTGAAGGAGAAGACAATCAGCAGGATGATGGGGGCGTACAGGAAGAGGAACATCAGGCCAATGACAAGGCGGCTGCCGGCGCGGTTTTGTTTTCTCACAGCATCACCGCCTGTTCCTCGCCCTCGCCGAAGTGGTTCATCACCACCATGCAGACGACAACGATTACCATCATTACCATGGAAATAGCCGCTCCCAGGTGGGGGTCGTAGGCCCCGCCCAGGAACTGCTGCTCAATCAGATCGCCCAGCAT
>CATNCS010000075.1 GCA_950097245.1 uncultured Oscillospiraceae bacterium
AAGGTCTCGGTCTCCATGGTGGCCACGGTGAGGTGGGCCTTCTTGGAGGGGGGGACGTTCATCTCGCTGCGGCGGCCGCGAATGGCCCGGATAGCGTCCATGATGAGCTCCATGGCCTTCTCCTCCGCGGGGAAGTCCATGGCCTCGCTGGCCACAGGCCAGTCCTGGAGCATGAGGAAGTCCCCCTCCTTCATGCCGTCCCCATGAGGCAGTGCCTGCCAGATTTCCTCGGTGATGAAGGGCATGAAGGGGTGGAGCAGCTTGAGCATCTCCGTCAGCACCCAGCACAGCACCTGCTGGGCCCGCTCCTTGCTGTCCTCATCCTCCCCCTGGAGGCGGGTCTTGGTCAGCTCAATATACCAGTCGCAGTAGTCGTCCCAGATAAAGTCGTAGATCTTCTGGGCGGCCACCCCCAGCTCGTACCGGTCCATGTTCTCGGTGATCTCGGCAATCGCCCGGTTCAGCCTGGAGAGAATCCACTTGTCCTCCAGCTCCAGCTTCTGGGGCAGCTGGCACTTGTCGATGGTGAGATTCATCATCAGGAAGCGGCTGGCGTTCCAGATTTTGTTGGCGAAGTTGCGCATGGCCTCGCACCGCTCGGTGTAGAAGCGCATGTCGTTGCCCGGGGAGTTGCCCGTCACCAGGTTGAAGCGCAGGGCGTCAGCGCCGTACTTGTCGGCAATCTCCAGGGGGTCGATGCCGTTGCCCAAAGACTTGGACATCTTCCGGCCCTTGTCGTCCCGGACCAGGCCGTGGATAAAGACGGTGTGGAAGGGGGGCTTGCCGGTGTGCTCGCAGGCGGAGAAGATCATCCGGGCCACCCAGAAGAAGATGATGTCGTAGCCGGTGACCAGCACGTCGGTGGGGTAGTAGTATTTGAAGTCCTCACTGTTCCCGTCCGGCCAGCCCAGGGTGGAGAAGGGCCACAGGGCGGAGGAGAACCAGGTGTCCAGCACGTCGTCCTCCTGCCGGATATTTTTGGAGTGGCAGTGGCAGCACTCTGTGGGGTCGGTCTCGGAGACGGTGATCTTGCCGCAGTCCTCACAGGTCCAGGCGGGGATGCGGTGGCCCCACCACAGCTGGCGGCTGATGCACCAGTCCCGCACGTTCTCCATCCAGTTGGTGTAGGTCTTGGAGAAGCGGTCGGGGACGAACTTGACCTCCCCCTCGTTCACCACCCGCAGGGCCTCCCTGGCCAGGGGCTCCATCTTAACGAACCACTGGGCGGAGATCAGGGGCTCCACGTCGCTGTGGCACCGGGAGCAGGTGCCCACGTTGTGCTGGTGGGGCTCCACCTTCACCAGATAGCCCTGCTCCTCCAGATCGGCCACAATGGCACGCCTAGCCTCGTACCGATCCATGCCGGAGTAGCGGCCGTAGCCCTCCACCACCACGCCGTGGTCGTCCAGCACCCGGATGGTCTCCAGGTTCTGCCGCAGGCCCACCTCGAAGTCGTTGGGGTCGTGGGCGGGGGTCATCTTCACGCAGCCGGTGCCGAAGGCCATGTCCACATACTCGTCGGCCACAATGGGCATCTCCCGGCCCACCAGGGGCAGGATGCACTTTTTACCTACGATGTCGGTATACCGCTCATCGGCGGGGTTGACGGCCACGCCGGTGTCCCCCAGCATGGTCTCGGGCCGGGTGGTGGCCACGATGACGTACCGGTCCTTCTCCCCCTGGATGGGGTAGCGGATGTGCCACAGGTTGCCCGGCTTGTCCTGATACTCCACCTCCACGTCGCTCAGGGCGGTGACGCAGTGGGGGCACCAGTTGATGATCCGGGAGCCCTTGTAGATCAGGTCCTTCTCGTAGAGGCTGACGAACACGTGGCGCACCGCCCGGGACAGGCCCTCGTCCATGGTGAAGCGGGAGCGCTCCCAGTCGGCGGAGATGCCCAGCTTCTTCTGCTGCTGGACAATCCGGGCGCCGTACTTGGCCTTCCAGTCCCACACCCGCTCCAGGAATTTCTCCCGGCCCAGGTCGTAGCGGCTGAGGCCCTCGTTGTTGCGCAGCTCCTCCTCCACCTTCACCTGGGTGGCGATGCCGGCGTGGTCGGAGCCGGGGAGGTACAGGGCGGCGTAGCCCTGCATCCGCTTGTAGCGGATGAGCATGTCCTGGAGGGAGTCGTCCATGGCGTGGCCCATGTGGAGCTGGCCGGTGACGTTGGGGGGCGGCATGACGATGGTGAAGGGCTTCTTTTTGGGGTCCCGGTGGCCCTTGAAGCAGCCGTTTTTCTCCCAGGTCTGGTAGATTCGGGCCTCTACCTCCTGGGGCTCATAAACCTTTGGCAGTTCTTTTTTCATAATCATTCTCCTTTTATCTGATATACTGCACTTTTAAACCTGTCTTCTTCTGAAGCAGCGCCTTAAACTCCTCCTCAGTGCCCCAGGAGAAGCCCTTTTTGTCAAATACCTGGCCGTGCTTTCTGTCCAGGAGAAGCGCGAAGTAGTCCCGGTTCTCCACCACCCGCTCAATCTGACTGTAGGGCCACCACTTCTCCCCTGCCTGGCTGCGGCAGATGAAGCAGCTCTCCTCCTCCGGAAAGGCGGTGTTCACCACCCGGCTGTCCGCCGGGGTGTGACGCAGGCCTACAATCCCGTTAACCCGGTCCTCGCTGAGGATGCAGGCCAGCATAATTCCCCCCAGCAGGGCGTTGGTCTGCCAGCCGTCCAGGCTGGCCTGGAGATAGATCACCGCCAGGTAGGTCTCCAGAATCACCACGAACCAGGCCAGCATCCGAACCGGCCCGTTTCGTCCCCGGCGCACGGTTTTGCGGGTCATTTTCGCCAGAGCAGTCATAGACCGCTGGTCAATCTCCGTCTGTATTACAATCAAGCCGTCACCTCCACAAAAAACGCCCCGAGTCCAAAACGGACTCAGGGCGATTAAAAACCGCGGTACCACCTGAATTTCCCCGGAACGGAGACACTCTTTCTTCTGTAACGGGAAGTCCCGCCGCCCCCTACTGCTCCTTCTGGGGCGAAGCCCGAAAGCCACCTTCTCCAGCCCGGACCGGGAACTCACACCGCCCGTCCCCTCTCTTCAGGCCCAAAGCTGGATACTCCTCTTTCGCATTGCCTTTATGCCGACCAATTATACGCAAAATTCCGGGAGTTGTCAAGGCTTTTTGTCCTTCTTGGGGGGTCAAATAGAGAGTTATTTGTTAACAGCTCCTCATTCGACTCCGGTTACTCCGTCTGCTCCGGCAGGGCCTGAAAGACTGCCCGGTTATGGCGGACCGCCGGGGAGTCCGGCTTGCAGGCGGCGGCCAGCTCGTTGAAGGTCTCCGCCCTCTTCCGGTCGCCCAGGCAGCTGTAGCAGACGCACAGCTGAATGCAGGGGAGGTAGCCGTAGCAGTCCGGGGAGACAAAGCCGCCCCGGCGGTCGTCCCGGGTGCAGGTCAGGGCCAGGGCGTACCAGTATGTGGCCTGCCGGTACTGCTCCCGCTGGAAAAACCAGCGGCCGATGTCGCAGCACACCTCCGCCCGGGGCCGGTCGTAGGTGAAGGTGCGGAATAGCGCCGCCAGCGCCTCCTGGTCGTGGCCCAGTTCCCTGTGGCAGTAGGCGCAGTGACAGCAGGCGTCGATGTTGTTCTCCACCCACCCCCGGCCCTCCTCCAGAAAGTCCTCGAAAACGGCCAGCGCCTCCTCCCAGCGACGGTGGTAGTACAGCTCTCGGCCGTAGTAGAACCGCTGGCGGGGCTCCAGCACCTTTCCCGCGTCCAGCTGGGCCTGATAGATGCGCAGGTTCCGGTCCGGGTCGGAGGGGCGGGTCTTCCGGTGGGTGACGGCGAAATCCCCGTAGAGAACCCTCCCCATCGGCGTGACCACCTCGTGAACGGCCCCCGTCCAGCGCATCCCCATGTGATTTTTAATGAGCCGCTCCCGGTAGTAGGAGAAGGTCACCCGGCCGCTCTCGTCAAACCCGGTGTGATAGGGGGCCATGACCACCGAGACGGCGGGGTCCAGGCTCTCTTTTAAGGCCAGAAAGGCCCTCCGGTCCTCCTCCAGAATCACGTCGTCGGCATCCAGCCACATGCAGTAGTCCATGGACGCGCGGGAGAAGGACTCGTTCCGGGCGGCGGCAAAGTCGTCCCGCCAGGGGAAATCAAAGACCTTGTCGGTAAAGCGGGCAGCGATCTCCTTTGTCCGGTCGGTGGAGCCGGTGTCCACGATGATAATCTCATCCACCAGCTCCGCCGCGCTGTTCAGACAGCGCTCCAACACATCCTCCTCGTTTTTTACAATCATGCACAAGCTGACGCTGGCCATATCGCGGCCTCCTTTGATTGGATAGATTTGCTGAGGAACTCCCGCCGGTAAAACCGGCGGGAGTTCCATTCTGTTCGGGCAAAAGGGACTGCGGCTTCCTTAATCGCCCAGCCGGACGACCAGCATGGAAGCGCCCGAGCCGCTGGCCAGCTGGACATTGCCCACGCCGGGGAGACCGCCCACGCCGGGGATTCTGGGGGTCGTGGTGTATGCCTGAAGCTCGATCGTGGCGCGCTCCGGCACGGCCAGCGTGATCGTGCATTCAAACTGCCGGGCGCCCACCGTGGGGGCGATGACGCCCTCATAGTCGTCGGCGCTGGAGATCAACAGCCGGGTCCCCACCGGCTGGACGGAGGGGACGCTGAGGGTCACACGGTAGGAGATCTGATAGGTGCCCGGCTCATTCAGGAAGAACACCGACTTTCCACCGAGCATCGAGCTTGAGTCGCCCAGGACGATCTCCGGGCAGGGGACCGACACATCCGGAAAGCCGATGAAATCATCGTCGCCGAGGCCGACGCTGCTGCCCCGGGTATTGGCGGCGTAGGCGGCTGCTGCTGTGGGGTTGGGTCCCGGGGCCCCGGTGGGGCCAGTGGGACCGGCGGGCCCTTCCGCTCCGTCGGGGCCGTCGGGGCCGTCGGGACCGGCCTCGCCCTCGGCGGGGCCTTCCGGACCTTCGGGACCCTCGGGGCCCATGGGGCCCTCGGGGCCGGGGATGGTGGGGGTCTTCAGCACCGCGCCCAGCTTGGAGGTCAGCACCATCTGCTGCTCCGCAATGCCGGCCAGGGTGTCCTTCACGCTCTGGTTGACCTGCATCACCTCGTCCAGGGAGGCCGCCTCGTCCAGACCGGGCATGGTGCCCAGGACGTACTGCAGCTTCTCGCCCTCCACGTTGAGGAGGTGGCTCAGGCTCAGTTCCTCGGCGGCGATGGAGGAGATGATCTCATTGAGGCTGCCCTCTCGGGTCAGCGGGGGATCATTCTTGGGGAATGTGGGCATTGACATAAAATACCCCTCCTTAGCTCAAGCGTACCATGGACAGGGAAGCACCGACGGAGCCGGGCAGCAGCGTCGCCCCGCCCAATAAGCCATACAGCTGCAAGGTGACCTCGTCCCCCGCCTCCAGGTCCACCAGGATATCGTTGGCGAAGCGGCTCAGGGGGTTCAGCGGTGCAGGCTTAATATCGGAGGCCTTGTTGGTCTTGCCGCTGATCATCAGCCGGGAGCCGACGCCCAGGGCCAGGGTGGTGTTGATATTATAGGAAATCCGATAGCGCCCGGCAGTGTTCACAGTGAACGTGTCGTTTTTCCCGTTGACGGTGATGTCAGGGGACAGAACCTGGCTGTTGGGCAGAGGCACCGAAACGCCGTCCACAATAACCGGGATGGCGTCGCCCTGGGTGTTGGCGGCAAAGGCGTTGGTGGCGGTGACATTGGGCCCGGTGGGACCGGTGGGACCGGCAGGGCCGGTGGGGCCGGTGGCGCCCGCAGCGCCGGGAGCTCCGGCGGGGCCGGCAGGACCGCCGGCAGGACCGGCAGGGCCCTGGGGGCCGGTAGGGCCGGTGGGGCCGGTGGGCCCCTGCATGGGAGAGGCGTCCAGCGCACCCTGCATCTTCCCTTTCAGGAAGATCTGGTTCTGCACGGCGGTCTCCAACAGGCCGCGGACGCTCTCATTGGCGTTCAGCACGTCCTTCACTGTGGCGGCGGGACCGCTGAGGCCGGGCAGGGTTCCGAGGATATACTGCATCTTCTCGCCCTCGGCGTTGAGGATATGGCTCAGACCGAGCTCCTCCATGGCGATGGAGGAAAGAATTTGATTCACCGCATCTTCCCGCTGAATGGGCGGGTCTACATTGGGAAAACTGGGCAGAGACATTCAAGAATCTCCTTTCAAATATTAAGAAGTGCGCAACGAAACGCGTTGGAACAGCGGCGGGAGAGCAAGGGCTCCAGCGCCGCGCCCGGACTACTCTATGCGTCCGCCCGCCGGCGGGTTCCGGCTGGAACTAAACCGCCCGCGCTGTCATAGGGTAGGACGGCGGCAAGGGAATCCTGCCGCACATTTCAGTCCTGGCAGACGCCAGGGCGTGCTGTGGAGTTTTTGAATATGTCTATGCCTTCCTTTCCATCCGGCGGGGCGGACATGACTCGGGATGAAGCTCTGACCATGATTGTCGCATCCATCGCTATGGAAGAGCTCGCCCTGAGCCATATCCTCAACGCCGAGGGCGAGAAATTACAATATGTCCTTGGAACTCTGCCCGGCACAACTTCTCAGGATGTGCTGGCGGTCAACAAAAGCGTCACCGCCCTTGTGGAGGTGGTCACCCAGAACCAGATGCTGCTGAAAAACAAGCTGGACCATGTGCTGGAGCTTATGCCCTCCCCTTCGCTGGGGGAAGACCCGGATTCGGAGTTCATTGAAACCCCCGGCCCGACTCCTGATCCGACGCCGACTCCAACCCCGACTCCGACGCCGACTCCGACACCCACTCCGACACCCACTCCGACGCCCACTCCGACGCCCCACCCCGGCCATTTCCCCTATCCCCCGCAGGGCTGGTGGCAGTACCCCAGTATGGCTCCTCACCCTTCTCAATCCCCGTGGATTCATCCTCGGCCCGCTCCATCGCCATATCAGGTGATTCCCTACCAAAAAAGCGCCCTCCGGCTGACAGGCCAGCGGGAGGGAATACTGTGGAACCCGGACTGCCGTCTGCCCTGGAGACTGCACAGACACACTGGGAATGGTATCTGCTGGGACGGACACGTTCCCACCCGGGTCCAGCTGAATCCGGGAAAGTCCTATGTGGTCCAGTACACACTGAACGTCTGCGCTGTGTATCCAGCGGAGGGAACAGGAACAATCTGCCTCAGGCAATCCCCCTGCGGCGCGTTTACTGACACGCCTCCCCTGCGTTTTTCCATGGAACGCCTGTCGCACGGCCCTCAGGCCCTGCACCACGTTGCTGTGCTGCATCCCTGCACAAACGGGGTATGCGCGCCGGAGCTGTCCCTGGTGCTGAACGCCCAAACGCCCCTCTGTGTAGAACGGGCAGTGATGGACGTAATGGAGCTTTAGCCAAATACCCGAAAGCCTTGGCATGTCAGGGCTTTCGGGCAAGAAAATACCTTATTTGGAGACCGGAGAGGAGGACCGGGCGTGGAAGTAACCATCAATGCAGACACTCTGGTGATGCTGGCGCAGATTCTCACCGCGCTGGGTGTAATTGGCGGTGTGATCCTCTGGTGCTTCAAGTTTGTTCAGCGGAGCAGAAGACAGGCGGAGGAGCTGAAAGCGATCCGCAGGGAGCAGACCCTGATCTGCTATGGGCTTCTGGCCTGTCTGAAGGGGCTGAAGGAACAGGGCTGCAACGGACCGGTCACCGAGGCCATGGACAGGATGGAACAGCACCTCAATCAGGCCGCACACGACGATGAGAAGGAATAACAGAAAGGATCCGTAAAATATGGATAAAATCGACTGGAAACGCAAATTGAGCTCACGCAAGCTGTGGGCGGCGGCGGCAGGTATCGTCACCGGACTGGCTATGGTATTTGGGCTGGACGAGAGTACCATCAGCTCTGTGGCAGGCGCTGTGGTGTCCCTGGCCTCTGTAGTATCTTACATCATAACCGAGGGCAAGGTAGATGCGGAGAGCGCAAAAAAAGCTGCGGAAAAGAGATGCAAGGACACAGGAGAGGCCGGATAAGCTGATTGCCCGTGATATAATTCAGAGAGGTCTGTCAGCCCAGCGGCGAAAACGCCGCCGGGCTGACTTTTTATTGACATTTTTCAAACAAGCCCTAGTCCCCACTATATTTTGTACCGCCCAAAAAAGTGGGCCCCGCGTCTAACAGCAAAAAGAGTCCGCCGGCCTCTCTGGCGCTCAACGGCGCAGATTCCGTCTGTACTGACTTGGCGTACATCCCCGCAGCTCTCGAAATGTCCTGGCAAAATAACTCATCTCCTGGAACCCGCACGCCGCCCCTATATCCGAGATTTTTTGCCCTGCGTCCGCCAGCAGCTCCGCCGCTTTTTGGATGCGCACCTGCTTGACATACTGGATCGGCGTGCTGCCCACCATAGTGTGAAAGCATCTCAGGCACTCGTTTTCGCTGATGGCGGCGCTCCCTGCAATTTTGGAGAGAGTCAATTCCTGATGATAGTGCGCCTGGATATATTGGAGCATAATTTTAATCCGTTCCCCGTCCCGCAGGAGCTTCTCGGAAGGCGCTTTTTCCGCTGCGGGACAGTGCTTTGTCAGGAGAAAAATGAGTCGGGACAGCCGCTCCCGCACCTCAAACTCGAAGCCCTCCTCCTCAGATGCGCAGGCCAGCCAGCTCTCCTGAACCGCGTGCGCCGCCTCCTTCTCCCAGTCCCCGCCGCCGGAAAGGCACACATAGGGACGGCATGGGTCGGAGAGCAGAGGCTCCAGGTATTTCTGCCAGAGGATACTGTCCACGCTGCCCCCCACCAGCCGCGGGTGGAACACCACAGAGGGCAGACGGCAGATATCCTCCCCTTCCGGCCAGACCCCGTGCAGGACGCCTGCGTTGATAAAAATCCCCTCTCCCCGCCGCAGAATGTGTTCTGTTCCGTTGACGGCTGCCCGGGCGGCCCCCGATTCCACAATGAAGGCCTCCAGCTCATCGTGCCAGTGCCAGGAGACCGCCTCCTCGCTCAGGTTATCGTGGTAGCAGGCCGCGGGGAAGAGAGAAGTCCCGTGCTTGATGAGTTCTCTGCCCCGCCCGTCAGTGGAGACCGGCCCGCAGGTGCTCAGTGCCATAATCGTTCGCCTCCTGGTGATTTTGTCCTATAAATTTGTGGATTTCGTTCTAACAGTTTCCCATGCTTTGTGGTATTATCATATCAAAAAACAGGGAGGAATGCAAAATGCTTCACCTGCTTCTGGCCGTCATCTATATCTCCTTCATCAGTCTGGGCCTGCCCGACTCTCTGCTTGGATCTGCGTGGCCCTCCATGTACCAGGGGTTTGGCGTACCCCTGTCCTACTC
>CATNCS010000076.1 GCA_950097245.1 uncultured Oscillospiraceae bacterium
GCTCTCCATACAGAGTACCGACAGCAGCGGACTGATCCGCCCGGTGACCGTCGACGCCCCCACCCTGGGGGAGAGCACCTCTCCCGGCGGCCTGCCCGGTCCCGGCCTGCCCTACGCCCAGTGCGACGTGTGGGCCGAGCAGCCGGGCTACGCCATGCTCCGGGTAAACGGCGTGCAGATTTTCCCCGGCGTGGAGACGCTGCAGAACATGGAGCTGATCCCCCTGCCTCAGGGACTGTGCAGCCTGCAGCAGCGGGATGAGCGGGATATCCCGGCACAGAGTCTGTGAGGGAAAGCGCCATGCCTGTCATCATTCCATATGTTCCCCGCACCATCACCGTGCATCTGGGTCTGCCCAACCAGTGGGCGGAAAACGTAACGGTCACCTTTCCGGACTACGTGAAGAATGTGGCCTCCAGCGAGATTTACCCCACCTGGGAGCCCGCCGCAATCCGGGCCAACGTGCTGGCCATCATCTCCTTTGCCCTGAACCGGGTGTACACCGAGTTCTACCCCAGCCAGGGCTACGACTTTCAGATCACCTCCACCACCCAGTTCGACCAGAAGTTTATTCCGGGGCGGAATATCTTTGAAAACATCAGCCAGCTGGTGGACGAGATTTTCAACGACTATATCCGCCGCCAGGGCTTTGTGGAGCCCCTGGCCGCCAAATTCTGCAACGGCACCACCGCCACCTGCGACGGCCTGTCCCAGTGGGGCAGCCAGGAGCTGGCCCAGGACGGCCTGAACTCCATGGAGATCCTGCGCTACTACTATGGGGATGACATTGAGCTGGTGGTGGATGCCCCGATTCAGGACCTGATTACCTCCTACCCCGGAGCCCCCCTGCGCCTGGGGTCGGCGGGGCCCGAGGTGTCGGTGGTACAGGCCATGCTGAACCGCATCTCCCAAAACTATCCCGCCATCCCCAAGGTGCCGGCCACCGGCGCCTTCGGAGAGGCCACTGAGTCCGCCGTGCGCACCTTCCAGCGTATCTTCAGCCTGACCCAGGACGGCATTGTGGGCAAGGCCACCTGGTATAAGCTGGTATATCTCTATGTGGGGGTGCGGCAGCTGGCTGAGCTGGTGAGCCAGGGGCAGACCTTCTACGCCTTCCAGTTTCAGTTTCCCGGGGTGCTGGCCCAGGGGGACTCCGGCCCGGAGGTGGAGGTGCTGCAATATATGCTCTCCATGCTGGCCCAGTTCTCCAGTACGCTGAGGTCGCCGGCCATTGACGGCGACTTCGGCCCCGTCACCGCCCAGGCGGTGCGCACCTATCAGGTTTGGGCGGGCCTTACCCCTGATGGAGTGGTGGGAGAAAACACCTGGAACTCCATCTATGACAGCTTTGTGACGGCGGACTATCAGTTCCGCCGGGATACGGTGCGGGCCCAGTCCCTGCGGGAGGACGCTGTGCCTGTTATGGGGCAGGCGTCCTCGGAACAGGGCCCGGACCGCTGGGACAATACGCCCCGGCTGGGCCAGTACCAGGGCAGCCCCATGAAGCCGGGCCAGAGAGACGGCCCAAAAGGCAGACGGAGAGGAGTGGAGGTATGAATTTTGATTTGGACTGGGAGCTGCTGGAGCGGGAAATGGTGGCCAACCCGGTTATGAGTCTGCAATATATGCTGCGACAGTTGTCCAGAACCTATAAATTCCTGCCCCAGGTGGCGGTGGACGGCGTATTTGGCGAGCGGACCCTGGAGGCGGTGATGTGCTTTCAGCGGGAGGCGGGCCTGCCTGTCACCGGTACGGTGGACCAGGCCACCTGGGAGGCCATCCGGAACTGCTGGCTGGCCCAGCGGTCCAAAACCGGCTATTCCCGGGCGACCCGCATCTTTCCCTCGGAGGGCATCCAGGTCCGGGAGGGGGAGACCAGGGAGTATCTGATCGTTCCACAGACCATGTTCAATATACTGGCCGGCCAGTTTGAGGGGATCGCTCCCTGTCCGGCCGACGGCTGCAACGGCCCTGCCTCGGCGGACAACATCCGCTGGCTGCAAAGGGCGGCCGGCCTGCCCCAGACGGGCTGTATGGACACCGCCACCTGGGATGCCCTGTCCCACCTCTACGAGATTTTTGTGGTTCAGGACACCGACTGTGTCCCGGAATTTACCGGAGGCTGGGGTTAAAAACCTGTATGTCTCAGCCAGCCGCCCGCTCCATTTGGGGCGGGCGGCTTCGGTCTTTCAGCCGGACGGGGCAAAATTAAGCCGTAAAAATGCACTGATTTTAGACTGGAATTAATGCCGGTGGATATGCTTTACTCACCTGAGAAAGAGGAGGAGAGCATGTGGTGGACAAGACCCATTTAAGCATCCGCATGGACAGCAGGCTCCATGACAGGTTCCGATATGTGGCGGGAGCCGAAGGCCGGACAATGAGCGGACAGATTATGTATTTGATCCAAAAGTGTGTCCGTGATTACGAGAAAGAGCACGGCCCCATCCCGGAGGACGAGTTGAAATGAGGGCCTGTGAGAGGGTGCTGGACCTGCTGTTTCCGCCCAAGTGTCCCTTCTGCCAAAAAATTCTGGAGGAACCCCGGGCACCCCTGTGTCCTGAGTGCCGGCCCAAGCTCCCCTGGCTGGAGGGCAAGGCGGGGGAGCGGAGGATCGACTTTGCCGACGGCTGCTACTCCCCCCTGGCCTACCGGGACGGGGTGCCCCAGGCGGTCCACCGGTACAAGTTCAGCCGGGTCCGGGCTCTGGGAAAGCCCTTCGGGGCTCTGATGGCCCAGTGTCTGGGCGGCCGGCTGGAGGAGAGCGCCGATCTGATCTGCTGGGCGCCTCTGTCAAAAAAGCGCCTGCGGGAGCGGGGATTTGACCAGGCCGGACTGATGGCCCGAGAGGTGGGGCGGCTGCTGTCCGTCCCGGCGGGACCCGCCCTGGAAAAGGTGCGGGACACCGCCCCCCAGTCGGAGCTGGAGGAGGCCTCCGCCCGCCGGGCCAACGCCCGGGGGGCCTACGCCCTGTTGCCCGGCGTGGACCTGACGGGCAAGCGGGTGGTGCTGGTGGACGACGTGGTCACCTCCGGCTCCACCCTCAGCGAGTGCGCCGCCCTGCTGCGCCAGGGGGGCGCGGAGGAGGTGTACTGCCTCACCCTGGCCCAGGCGCGCAGTGGATAGTTATGGCAGGGCCTTTCAAAAAAAGCCGAAAATTGTTGGAAAAAACGGTTGAAAAGCGGGGCCGCTCAGGTTATAATACAAAGTGGCGTTTAAGAGCCGTCCCATAGAGGCGGCCAGGAAATAATAACTAAATTGATAAGGTGGAACAGAACATGGGTTTCTTTAGTAAGGATATCGGCATCGACCTGGGCACTGCCTCAGTTTTGGTATATATCAAGGGCAAGGGCGTGGTGCTCCGCGAGCCCTCCGTGGTGGCTATGGACAAAAACACCGGCAAGCTGCTGAAGGTGGGCACCGAGGCCCAGGCCATGCTGGGCCGCACCCCCGGCAATATCGTGGCCATGCGCCCCCTGCGGGAGGGCGTTATCTCCGATTACGACATGACGGAGCGGATGCTGAAGGAGTTTATGAAGAAGGTGACCTCCTTCTCCCTGTTCAAGCCCCGTCTGCTGATCTGCGTCCCCTCGGGCATCACGGAGGTTGAGGAGCGCGCGGTGGTGGACGCCGGCATCCAGGCGGGGGCCCGCCGGGCCTACCTCATCGAGGAGCCGGTGGCCGCCGCCATCGGCGCGGGCATCGACATCACCAAGCCGGACGGCCACATGGTGGTGGATATCGGCGGCGGCACCGCCGACATCGCGGTGATCTCCCTGGGCGGCGTGGTGGAGTCCGCCTCCATCAAGGTGGCCGGCGACAAGTTTGACGAGGCGGTGGTGAAGTATATCCGCCGCAAGCACAACGTCCTCATCGGCGACCGCACCGCCGAGGAGCTGAAGATCAGCATCGGCTGCGTCTTCCCCCGGCCGGAGGAGGTCTCTATGGAGATCAAGGGCCGGTGCCTCATGACCGGCCTGCCCCGGGTGTTCAACGTCACCTCCAGCGAGATGATCGAGGCCTTTGAGGAGACCTCCAACTCCATCCTGGAGGCTATCCACGGCGTGCTGGAGCGCACCCCCCCTGAGCTGGTGGCGGACATCTCCACCAACGGCATTGTCATGACGGGGGGCGGCTCCCTGCTGTGGGGCTTTGACAAGCTGGTCCAGTCCCACACCGGCATCGAGACCCACGTGGCCGACGACGCCATCTCCTGTGTGGCCTTCGGCACCGGCAAGAGTCTGGACAGCCTGGACCAGATGCAGGACGGCACCATGAATCTGTCCCGGAGAAAACAGATGAACTATTAAGCGGACAGCCGGCCTCTGGCCGGCTGTTTTCCTGAGGAGGAGACCAATGGAAACGGTAGAAGAGGTGCTGCATACGGTGGGCAGGACGGTGGGCATTCCGGACCTGACCCTGGGCGGACTGCTGCGGGTGGCCGTGATTGTACTGGTGGGCTGGCTGGTCATCCGGCTGCTGATGGGGATGGCGGACCGGATGCTGGACCGGAGCAGGTCGGTAGCCGCCATCAAGCCCTACATCCACACCGCGCTCCACGCGTTCCTGTGGGTGCTGCTGGCCCTGATGCTGGCGGGCACCCTGGACGTGGACGTCACCTCCGTCATCGCCGTGCTCAGCGTGGCGGGGCTGGCGGTGTCCATGGCCCTGCAGAACACCCTGTCCAACCTGGCGGGGGGACTGGTGCTGCTGGTGACCAAGCCCTTCGGGCCGGGGGACTATGTGGAGGCCGACGGGGTCAGCGGCACCGTCGCCGCGGTGAATATGGCCTACACCATCTTCCATACCCCGGACAACAAGGAGATCTTCGTTCCCAACAGCCAGCTGTCCGCCACAAAGATTATCAACTATAACCGCCTGGGCCGGCGGCGGATGGACCTGAAGTTCACCGCCTCCTACGACGCCCCCACCGGCCGGGTCCGGGCGGCAATCCAGGAGGTGCTGTCCGCTGTCCCCGGCATCCTGGACGACCCCGCCCCGGCGGTCTACCTGTCGGAGTACCAGTCCAGCAGCGTCGAGTACCTGGTTCGCCTCTGGACCTCCTCCGACGACTACTGGACGGTCTATTACGCCCTGATTGAAGGGGTGCGGGAGTCCTTTGCCCGCCACGGGGTGGAGATGACCTACAACCACCTCAATGTGCACATCGTGGAGCGGTAGAAAAAAGCCTTCCCCTTTAGGGGAAGGTGCCCCCGCAGGGGGCGAATGAGGCGTTTTGCGAAGCAAAACATACGAAGTAAACAAGGTTTTGCAGCGACGGCCTCATCCGTCATTTGCTTCGCAAATGTCACCTTCCCCTAAAGGGGAAGGCTTGACCCTGCGGGGGGACGGGAGTTTTACGGCTTGGCCAGCCCGTGCAAGAACCCGTCCAGCCGGGGGGAGAGGACCTCGCCGCCCACCACGGTGTTTTTGCAGATGAGCAGGTTGGCCTGGACCCCCGTCTCGCCGGTGGGGTAGTTGAGCACCTCGTAGGTATAGCGCTTGACCCGCTTGCCGGCGTACTTCTGCAGGTCGAAGCCCTGACCGTTCTGGAGGGCCAGGTACTCGGAGTAGCTGCTGTCCATCTCCTCCGGGATGAGCAGCTCCTGGGTGGAGACGGGCTCGCCGCTCACCTGCCAGCCGTAGGCGGACAGATAGTCAATCCGGTCCTGGTTGCTCCGCACCCCCTTGGGGCTGGGCAGGGCGGAGGCGGACGCCTCCAGCATATTCTGGCCGAAATTCAGGGCGATGGCGCAGCAGCACAGCAGGGCCGCCAGCCCTACCCCCAGAGTCAGTTTCCGTTTTGGCATCTTCGCGGTTACGATCAACACAGCACATATCTCCTTCCCTGGCTTGTTCTCCCTTTAAGGTATGCGGCGGGGAGGGGGGATATGTCTGTAGGGGCGCACATTGTGCGCCTATTTTCCAGGCCTTTGCGGAAATCGAGCGGGCGGACAATGTCCGCCCCTACATACGGGAACAGGGAGGCGGTAAGCGAATGGACCGTATCGACAAGCTGCTGTGCGCCACCGGGCGGTGGAGCCGGAGGGAGATCAAGGACCTGGTCCGCCAGGGCCGGGTGCTGGCGGACGGACGGGCTGTCCGGAGGCCGGAGGAGAAGGTCGACCCGTCGGCCGTCTCCCTTGTGGTGGACGGGGAGCGGGTGGACTGTTCCCCCTGCGTCTATGTGATGCTCCACAAGCCGGCGGGGCTGCTCTCAGCCACTGAGGACAGAAGCCAGCCCACGGTGGTGGAACTGCTCCCCGAGGACCTGCGCCGCCGGGGGCTGTTCCCCGTGGGCCGGCTGGACAAGGACACCACCGGCCTGCTCCTCCTTACCGACGACGGAGACCTGGCCCACCGGCTGCTGTCCCCCAGGAAGCATGTGGACAAGGTGTATCTGGCCCGGGTGGAGGGCCGGGTGGACCGGTCGGACGTGGAGGCCCTGAGGGCGGGCCTGGTGCTGGGGGACGGGACGGTCTGTCTGCCCGCCGGACTGGAGCCGGTGGGGGACGGCTCCTCCTGTTTGGTCACTTTGCGGGAGGGCAAATATCACCAGGTGAAGCGGATGCTGGCCGCCCGGGGAAAGCCGGTTGCCGCCCTCCACCGGCTGAGAATGGGGCCTTTGACACTGGACGAGGGACTAAAACCGGGAGAATGGCGGTTTTTGACGGACCGGGAGAGGGCCGAACTGGCCGGGTTAGGGGATACTATCTAAAATTTTAGTCGATTTGAACAAAAAAATCAAAAAAACCTCTTGCCAAACAGAGGGGGAAGCCGTTATAATATAGGAAGCAGTACCAAAGATAATGTAGGAGGGATCGCTGTGTCTAGCAGGATGTTCCAAGGTGTCGTACTCCAGATGAAAGACAGCATCAACCGCACAGTAGGCGTGGTGGATGCGGAGGGGATCGTGGTCGCCTGCAGTGAGCTCACCTGCATCGGCGAACACTGGCCCGGTGCGGTAGCCGCCATCAATGGAGCCGACAACAATCTGGCCCGGTTCGAGGGCCGCACCTTCAAGCCCCTGGCGGGCTGGGGGGCTCAGTTTGACTACGCCGCCTTTGTCAAGGGGGAGGACGAGCTGGCCGCCTCCCTGTGCGCCATGGCCGTGGTGGCCTTCAACGGGGCCAAGACCTACTACGAGGAGAAGCACGACAAGGCCACCTTTGTCAAAAACATCATCTCCGACAATATTCTCCTGGGTGACATCTACACCCAGGCCAAGGAGCTCCACTTCGTCTCCGAGGTCCCCCGGGCCGCCTTCCTGGTGCGCCAGCTGGGCCCCGCTGACGTGTCTACCATCGACATCATCCAGAACCTGTTCCCCGACAAGCAGACCGACTTTGTCATCTCCATCAACGAGACCGACGTGGCCCTCATCAAGCAGCTGCCCGAGGGGGCCGACTCCAAGGATTTGGCCAAGATCGCCAAGCAGATCGTCACCGCCGCCAGCCAGGAGCTGGGGGTCAAGGTGGTGGTGGGCATCGGCACCATCGTGCCCCACATCCGGGACCTGGCCCGGTCCTACAAGGAGGCTGGAGTGGCCATCGACGTGGGCAAGGTGTTCGACACCGAGAAGACCTTCATCAACTTTGAGAACCTGGGCATTGGCCGGCTGATCTATCAGCTGCCCACCATCCTGTGCCAGATGTTCCTCCAGGAGGTCTTCAAGAAGAGCCCCATTGACGCCCTGGACCAGGAGACCCTGCTCACCATCAACAAGTTCTTCGAGAACAACCTGAACGTGTCCGAGACCGCCCGGAAGCTCTTCGTCCACCGGAACACCCTGGTCTACCGGCTGGAGAAGATCAAGAAGCTCACCGGCCTGGACCTGCGGGAGTTCGACGACGCAATTACCTTCAAGGTGGCGCTGATGGTCAAGAAGTACCTCATCTCCCGGGGCATTGAGTCCTAACAAAATTTTGTCAGAATCCCGGGATTCTTGTCCTTTTCAAAGAAAAGGACAAGAATCCCGGGATTCTTGTCCTTTTCAAAGAAAAGGACAAGCCGGGTTCAAGGGTAAGGAGGAAATCAACATGAAAAAGAGAATTTTATCCCTCGCGCTGGCACTGGCAGTGTGTCTGGGCCTGACTGTTCCCGCAATGGCAACCACATACACCGAAAACAGAGGCGGCATTACCATTACGCTTACGTCAGAGCCCAACGAAAATAGGGTAACCATCAGCTATACTGGCTCAGGAAAACTTACGGCAGATCATCTGGAGTACGCTGTTGAATTGATTTGTTATGAAATACAGGATATGAGGGGGGATTACTCGATCTGGATCGAAATTGGAGCTGGCATTACCAGTGAGATGAATCAAGATCGTATGTCTCAAGTAATCAATGAGGCTGCTCCTCAGTGGGGTCTGATATTCGCCGGTGTCAACTTTGGATCAGCGCCCCAGCAGCCCGCCGGGACTACCACAACCTCCCCCACTGACGTAGCGGAAACCTATACGGATACTTACGAGGGCATTACTGTTACCGCACATTCGAACGGCTCAGTCAGCTATACCGGAACAGGGAAGCTTGTGGCGGAACACGCTGAGATTGGTGTCAACGCATTCTATATGGCGACTGACGCTGCCAAAAGTGCCAACACGGCTTCAATCAGTATTGAGCAGGGAATTACTATGACGGGTGAATTTAAAGAGAGATGGAACTATCATGCCGATGATTCTGGATTTTCCGTCTCATTCAACAACTCCACCACTTCCACCCAACCTACCACCCCCGCCGCTGAGACAATCGCCTCTCCCACCAACGACAAGCTGGAGGTGAACGGCAGCGCCGCCAATCCCACGGTGTACAAGATCGGCGGCAGCAACTACTTCAAGATTCGCGACGTGGCGGCTCTGCTGAACGGCACGGAGAAGCAGTTCGCCGTGGGCTATGACGGCGCCAAGCAGTCCGTCACCGCCACCACCGGGCAGGGATATGAGAAGCAGTCCGGCGACCTGGCCGGCGCGGCCACGGGCGGAAACAAGACCGCCGCGGCGAGCAACGACGCCATCTATGTGGACGGCCAGAAGATCACCGCCGAGGTCTATAAGATCGACGGCAGCAACTATTTCAAGCTCCGCGACCTGGGCAAGGCCCTGGACTTCTATGTGGGCTGGAGCGCGGACCGAGGCATGTATATCGAGACCGGCAAGCCCTA
>CATNCS010000077.1 GCA_950097245.1 uncultured Oscillospiraceae bacterium
ACCTTCCAGCTGAAATATCTGGGCGGGACCTCCGGCACTGGCGGCACGGTCATCGGTACGAAGGTGACCGGGAAAAACGGAACCGCCATCTGGACCGGGTTGACTGCCGGCACCTACATCGTGGAGGAAATCGACCCGGCGGACGGCTACTCCATTATCAATGCTTCGGAAACCGTCTACATCTCCGACAAGGGTGAGCAGAACGTGGTCACCGTCTCCTTCGACAACGCCCCGGACGGCATCCTGCTCATTCGGAAGGTCTGCGCCACCAACCCCAGCGTGACCCTCCAGAACGCCGAGTTCAAGGTCATGTACGCGGACGGGACCCTGATTGGGGACTCCAACGGCATCTACCGCTCCGATGAGAACGGGGAGATCCGCATCCCCGGTCTGAAGCCGGGCAAGAGCGTGGTGGTTACCGAGGTGCGCGCCCCCGCTGGCTTCATCCTGGATACCCAGAGCCAGACCATCCAGATCCAGGCGGGCAAAACGGTGTCTCTTACCTTCAAAAATCAGCCGAAAGGCAGCCTGATCATCCAAAAGCGGGACAGCCAGACCGATGAGGTGCTTCCTGGCGCGGAGTTCCGTATCACAACAGCCGCTGGCTGCGAGGTTGGCCTGGACGGCGTCATTGGCTCGTCCACCCTGACCCAGAACGGCATTTTCACCACCGACGCTCAGGGTGAGATCAGAATCACCAATCTGGCCCCCGGCGCCTATGTGATCAATGAGATCAAGGCCCCGGACGGCGGGTATGTCATCGACACGCCCTCCACCAACGTGGTCATTGGGCAGGGCGGCGACACCCAGACTGTGGTGATCAAAAACACCCGCAAGGGCGGTCTGATCATTGAGAAGTACGACAGCGTGACCCGTCAGCCTCTGGCCGGGGCGCAGTTCAAGGTGATGACCGCCAACGGGGAGCTGACCCCGGACAAC
The DNA here is from genome assembly GCA_950097245.1 of uncultured Oscillospiraceae bacterium. GTDB lineage: Bacteria > Bacillota > Clostridia > Oscillospirales > Oscillospiraceae > Lawsonibacter. The sequence continues at coordinate 940 of CATNCS010000077.1, forward strand.
GAAGGACTCACCAGCTCCAACGGACTGTACACCACCGATGTCAACGGGCAGATTGTCCTCTCCAAGCTGCTCCCCGGAACCTATGTGGTGTCCGAGGAAAAAGCACCGGACAATTACCGCAAGGACCCCACGCCCCAGACGGTTGTGGTCAACGCCGGGGACACCCAGACACTCAGATTTTACGATGATCCCCTCTGCACCCTGACCATCCTGAAGCGGGACGCTGTAACCAAGAAGCCGCTGCGGGGCGCTGAGTTTATGGTGCGGGACAGCTCCGGCCATGTGATCGGCCCCAATAACGGCCTCTACACCACCGGCACGGATGGCACTGTCACCGTCACCGGGCTGGCTCCCAATTCCACTGTGGTCGTCTCCGAGAAAAAGGCCCCCAACGGGTACATTCTGGACGAGACGCCCAAAAATATTGTGGTGCGCACCGGCGTGGCCAACACCCTGATCTTTGACAATGAACCCGGCACTACACTGATTATCCGTAAATTCATCGAGGGCACTGAGAACGAGCCGCTGTCCGGCGTGGCCTTTAAGGTCGTAGATGGCAACGGCGGCGCTGTCGGTCCTGACGATGGCGTGTATTACACTGACAAGGCTGGAGAAATCGTTCTGGAGGGCATCGAACCCGGCACCACCGTGAAGGTGCGTGAGATCAAGACGGTCGAGGGTTTCGTGCTGGATGGGACGCCCCAGGATATTCTCATCAAGGGCGGCGAAGTGCAGCAGTTGACGTTTTGGAACAAGCGGGCCGGAACCTTGGTCATCCAAAAGAAGGACAGTGTGAGCGGCGCATTCATCGCAGGCGCGCAGTTCCAGCTTACCTACGCCAACGGCGGGTACGTTGATAACGACAATGGCCACCTGTCCTCCAATGGCCTCTACACCACCGATGACAAGGGCGAAATCCGCATCAACGGTATCACCGGGACCGTGGTGGTCAAGGAGACCAAGCCCGCCCCCGGCTATGTCATTGACCAGAGTACCCAAACCCAGACGGTCACGGTGAATCCTCTCGATACCCAAACCCTGACTTTCCTGAATGAACCTTTGTGCAGTTTGACCCTTACCAAGCTGGACTCCGTCACCGGCAAGCCTGTTCCCGGCACTGAGTTCACTGTGCGGGACGGCAACGGCACTGTGCTGGGCCGCTACACCACGGGCAAGGATGGGACCGTGACAGTCACCGGCCTTGTTCCCGGCAGCACCGTGGTGGTCACAGAGACCAAGGTGCCGAGTGGCTATGTCCTCAACAGCACGCCCCAGACCATCATCGTGAAAAACGGCTCCAACTCTGTGAACAGCGGAACCGTGGGCGGGACCACCAACGGCAATACTGGAGGCACGACCAATCCGGGCGGCACCACCAATGTGGGTGGCGGAACCAACGGCGGCAACGATCTCACTTTCGAGAATGACCCTAAGACCCGGCTGGTCATTGAGAAGTACATCACCGGCACCACCACCCCCCTGAAGGGCGTGACCTTCCTGGTCACCGAATCCAACGGGCAGGTGCTGGGCAGCGCCAACGGCGAGTATGTGACTGACGAGAATGGCCGGATCGTGATCGAGGGCCTGGAACCCGGCAAGACCATCATCGCCAAGGAGATTCGCGCCCTGGACGGCTACCTGCTGGACACCACCCCCAAGTCCATCCAGATCAAGGTAGGAGACGCTCAGACTTTGAAATTCTACAACACGCCTGTGGGCGGGCTGGAGCTGATCAAGGTCAACGAGGCTGACAAGAGCCAGCGAATCCCCAACACCACCTTTGAGATCCGCCGCATGGACGGCGGCTTGGTGGACACTATCACCACCGACAAGCAGGGCCGCGCCCACCTGGATCTGGATGCCGGGGACTACTACGCGGTGGAGATTGAGGCCGGCAAGGGCTTCGAGCTGGACGCCACCCCCACCTATTTCACCGTCCGGGACGGCAAAGCCACCACAGTCACCGTCACCAATCGGGCAGTCAGCGGCATCCTGATTCACAAGGTCGACAGCGTTACCAAGCAGGGCATCTACGGGGTGACCTTCCTCCTCTATGACGCCAACAAGAATCCCATCGGGCAGTACAGCAGCGATGACAAGGGCTACGTCCATATCGACGACCTGCCCGGCTCTGGCCGCTACTACCTGCGGGAGTTGGAGAATGACGGTTATCTGGTGGATACCCAGCTGAAGACGGTCTATGTCACTGATGGGACCACTACCGAGATCACCTGGGAGAACACCGCCATCACCGGGCAGATCCAGATCACCAAGACCTCTGAGGACTACAACTCCATGAACGGCTGGCCCGCCGGTACGCCTATCCCTGGTACCGAGTTCGAGATCTACCACTACCGCACCGGCAATCTGGTGGATACTATCCGCACCGATAAAAATGGCGTCGCTGTGTCAAAGCCTCTGCCGTTAGGGCGATACAAAATTGTGGAATCCAAGGCTGCCGATTTTTACGGGCTGGACAAAACCCCCATTGAGGTGGAGATCGAGCACGCCGGCCAGATCGTCAAGACGGCCATGACCAACAAGGCCCTGTACACCAACGTCAGCATTAAGAAAACCGGCTTCGTGGAGGTTATGCCCGGCCAGCAGATACGCTATGATTTCTCCGGCATCGCCAACAATTCCACCACGGCGCTCACCTCCTTCTATTGGAGGGACACTCTGCCCACCCAGGCAGTGCGGCTGGACAAGATCGTCACCGGAACCTACAACGTCCAGGGGAATTACAAGATCGTGTTCAAGACCAATCTCAACGGCGAGTACCGCACCATGTACGACAACCTGAGCACCATGCAGAACCATGTGCTGGACGCCTCCCCCGCCGCGCTGGGACTGGCCTCCAACGAGTACGTCACCGAGTTTATGGTCTCCTTCGGCATCGTACCCGGCAATTTCCGGCAGGTGGAGGTGCCCAAGGTATACTGCAATGTGGTGTCCTGGCTTACCGGAGGGACCCAGTTCGTCAACCAGGCGGATGTAGGCGGCGTGTACAACGGTCAGTGGATTATGGCCACCAGCAGATGGGTCACCAGGGTCTACAAGCCCGCCCAGCCCCTGCCCCGCACCGGCTATTGAGCCGATCCATCCATGCTGAATGGGGAGCCGCCTGTCAAGTGCGGCTCCTCTTCTGTAAATCTGATTTGAATACAGGGAGGAAAATCAACATGAAACTCAAAAAAATGCTCCGTATCCTCGCCGCCGCCATGGTGGTGGCGGCCCTCTGCTGCGCCCCCCGCCTTCGCCGCCGGGGATGTGGCCTCCGCGGTGGAGAGTACCTGGACCGACGCCGCGACCCAGATTAAGACCGTGGTGGAGAACGTGGTCTTCCCCGCGCTGGACATGGTCCTCGCCATCGCCTTCTTCACCAAACTGGGCATGGCTTACTTTGATTACCGCAAGCATGGCCAGTTCGAGTGGACCGGCCCGGTAATTCTCTTCGCCTGCCTGGTCTTCACCCTCACTGCTCCCTCCTATATCTGGGGCATCATCGGGATTTGATGGGATCGGACAGCGGATGCCCTTCGGACAGGAACTGCGGAACGCCGTCGCCAAACGCCGCCCGGACGCTGTCTGTCTGGGCGGCGTCTGCTACATCCGGCTGGGCGGGGAAACTCTGGCAAAGGCCGCGCTCACCTCGGGAGGCGGCAATTACGACGGAATCCAGGTGACGGTCCTGAACCAGCGTACCGGACCTGTGGATTCCATCACCATCCGTTCCTGGGATGTGCCTCACGGCGTGAAAAAGCCTCCTGACTTCGGGGAAAAAGCGGATTGGGATATCTACCGTCCCACGCTGGATATAGACAGGCTCTGGGAATTGGCGGAGGAATACCTGCGTCTTTTCCAAGAGCCTGATACGGAAATGAGGTGATTCTCAATATTTATCTTTGATTTTGTAGCGTCCACCATCATGGACAATCTGATCGACTGGTTCTATGGGCAGGTGGTAGGCTTCCTTGGCAACTTCTTTGCTGAAATGGGGAACATGGGCGTGGAGCTGTTCGCGCTGGACTGGGTGGAGGCCATCGTCCTGTTTTTCTCTCAGCTGGGCTGGGCGCTGTTTGGCGTCAGCCTGGTGGTCTCCGGTTTTGAGTTTGGGATCGAATACTCCACTGGCCGGGGTAACTTACAGCAGACAGCCCTCAACGCCATCAAGGGGTTTATGGCGGTCAGCCTGTTTACCGTGGTGCCTGTGCGGCTTTACGCTCTGTCCGTGTCCCTGCAAGGGACCTTCGCAATTGGCTTGACCGGAGCCGGAACCAGCATCGGCACTGTGGGAGAACGGATCATTGAGGAACTGATGAGTGTGGAGAGCCTTGCGGATATGGCCGGTGCGCCCAGCTTCGGCCTGAGCGTCCTCACCAGCCCGATCATGCTTTTGTTCTGCATCATCATGATGGCCTATGCTGTGATTAAGGTCTTTTTCGCCAACCTCAAACGAGGCGGCATCCTGCTCATCCAGATCGCCGTGGGAAGCCTCTATATGTTCAGCGTCCCCAGAGGCTACACAGACGGCTTTGTCCAGTGGAGCAAACAGGTGATTGGCCTGTGCCTGACGGCCTTCCTGCAATCCACCATTTTGGTAGCGGGCCTGATGGTGTTTAAGGACCACGCTCTGCTGGGACTGGGCCTCATGCTCTCCGCGGGTGAGGTGCCCAGAATCGCCGGGACCTTCGGTCTGGACACCACCACCAGAGCCAATATCATGAGCGCCGTCTATACCGCCCAGGCTGCCGTCAATACCACCCGCACCGTTGTGCAGGCGGCAGCGAAGTGAGCAGCGTAATGATGGGGCCCCCGCGCGAGCCCAACGAAGTGGGTCGCGTGGGGAGAGGCGGAGCAGCGGAGCGAGTGAATTCCTGTGCTTGCACAGGAATGAATGATACGAAGCTTGCGACGACGATGGGGAGCCTCTTCGACGGGATCGGCGGCTTCCCTCTGGCGGCGGTTCGCAGCGGGATCACGCCCGTGTGGGCCAGCGAGATTGAAGCCTTCCCCATCGAAGTCACAAAGCACCGCTTTCCCGGCATGATCCATGTGGGGGACATCACCAAGCTGGACGGGGCAGAATTGCCGCCTGTGGACATCATCTGCGGCGGCAGCCCTTGTCAGGATCTCAGTGTGGCTGGAGCGAGGGCTGGTCTGTCCGGCGCCCACTCCGGCCTTTTTATGGAACAAATTCGAATTGTGAAGGAGATGCGAAATGCAGATATGGAACGAGGACGGACAGGGCTCGCTGTTCGCCCACGATGGATGTGCTGGGAAAATGTGCCCGGCGCGTTCAGCTCAGGGACCCCCAAGGGGGAGGACTTCCGCATCGTCCTCGAGGAGATCGTCCGAGTTAAAAGCGATACCGCTCATGTCCCTGGACCTCACCCCTGGGCGTGGCAACCTGCTGGGCGAATCGTACTGGGAACTGGTTTCTCCCTGGCCTGGCGGGTCTTCGATGCTCAATACTGGCCCCGCACCCCTCAGCGAAGAAGACGTATTTTCCTTATCGCAGATTTTGCAGGACGCTCCGCCCCGCAAATACTATTTGAGCAAAACCGCCTGCCTGGGTATCCTGCGCAGGGCGAGGGAACGTGGGAAGGAGCTGCCGCCCCAACTGAAAGCGGCGCTGATGGCACAGGCGGGGCTGATTCCACTGGCGGCTCCGGCCTCTGAACCCATCGCCTTCGCCGCCAACCAGAGGAACGAGGTACGGGATCTCCACGATGTGGCCGGTGCATTGAGCGCGCAGCCGGGGATGAAACAGCAGACCTTCATCGCGCAGGACTGCCTCACTCCCTGGGACACCCAGCAGGCCCGCATCTTCACCCCGGAGAGCAAGGCCCCCACCCTGGCCAGCGCGGACGGAGGCGGCGGGCGGAATCCTGGCGGGCTGTTGTTTACAGCTGGAGTAGCTGGCAGTCTGACTCCCTGGGATAACCAGCAAAGGCGTATCTCTACTCCCTATGGTGTCGCCCCAACGATCAACAGCGGTGAGCTGAAGCCGGGTGGACTTCTGTTTGTAGCAGGCTTCTGCGCCGGAGCCGCCCCTTCGGCTGGCGGGATCGGTTATCAGGAGGAGATCGCTCCAACGCTGAAAGCGACCGCCAGTGGGAACATGATGCCCTCCATTCTCTGCCTCACCGATCATGGGGGGCAACGCATGGACATTACAACCGATATGACGCCCACGCTCCGGGCACAGATGGGCGTCCATCTGCCGCTGATCTGTCTCAACGACCAGGGCGGCGGCGTCATGTCCTGCTCTGAAGATGTGGCTGGGACGCTGCGGGCACAGGAGCATGGACATCAGCCGCTGGTTATGGGGCTGCGGCAGGGAGAAGAAACGCGCATGGTTATTGAATTATTTGAGAATCATGGCATTGATGCGAGATATACAGGGCCACACAAAGTGTCTCCAACATTGACAAATCGTGGCGGCACTGGAGGCAACAATCTCCCTCTCGCCCTGCAAGTGCGGGAACCAATCTGTATCTCCGGCAACGCCATTGACCGCCAGCCTCAGAACGGCGGCAACGGTCTGGGCTGCCAGGAGGGGATCGCCTATACGCTGACCGCCACGGATCACCACGCCGTCTTTTCCCGCCAGCGAGTGGATGTGTTTCGGGATGACAACGTAGCGTCTACCGAAAGTGCCCGTCAGCATAAGGACGCCACCGATCTTGTCTTACAAAATACAGGGGACGAAAGGCCATTGCTTATCAGGAGGCTGACGCCGCTGGAATGCGAAAGGCTCCAGGGTTTTCCCGATTTTTGGACAGAACTGCCGGGGGCCTCCGACTCCTCACGTTATAAAGCACTCGGGAATTCGGTCGCAATTCCTTGTGTAGAGTACATTATGCGGGGCATCGCCATGGCGGTCACTCCTGTAAAATAGCATTGTCAGTTTTGCTTCGTCTTTCAGAAAGCGGCACAACTGGGAGGCCGGCAGTTTTTGCAGGATATGTTTTCCAGCAAGCCTTCCCAGGAGTTTATTGAAGTTCCTGCACCTCCCGGTATGGGAATGCAGATGATGTAGGAGGTATCCACTTGAACCGAAAACAGAAAAAAGAGCTGCGGCGGCATCTGTCCACCCGGCAGCTCATGGGGATTGACCAGCTCACCGATCACGGCCTGAAGACGGCCAGAGGTGAGCTGGTTTTTTATCTGGTCAGCCCGGACAACCTCTCCGTCCTGTCCGCCGAGGGGGTCCGGGGCCGCGTCCGCGCCCTGACGGAGCTGCTGCGGGGTATGGAAGCAGTGGAGCTGCTGGCCCTGGATTCCCGCGAATCCTTCCAGAGCAACAAGCACCACTATCAGGCCCGGCTGGAGCAGGAGGATCTCCCCGCCCTGCGGGAGCTGCTCCGGCAGGACATGGGCCACCTGGACGAGATCCAGTCCACCACCGCCTCGGCGCGGGAGTTCGCCCTCGTCTACCGCAGGGAGGAAAAGTCCACCGAGGACGCCGGACACCTGAAGCAGATCGAGAAGCGCGTCCGGGACTGCGGCTTTCACGTCCGCATGGCGGAGGAGCAGGACATGATGCGTCTGCTGGCGGTGTACTACCAGCAGGACGTGACCACGGAGCAGTTTGACCGCTTTGACGGGGAAAGGAGCGCCAATGGCTAAAAAGCAGATAAAAAGGAAGAAAAAAGCAACATTAAAACCGGAAGCTGTACCGCCCAAGGACTTCCTGGACATGATCGCCCCCGCCGCCGTGAAGTTCAACACGGACAGCTATATCCTGGGCGGCGCGTATCACTGCACCCTGGCCCTGCGGGGCTACCCCACCAGCACGGAGGAACTGGCCCTGCTCCGGCATCTGGGCGAGAAAAGCGGCGTGACTCTGCGGATCTATACCCGCCAGGTCACGCCGGCTGAGGAGAACGCCATCCTCCACAACGCCACCAACAAGAGCCGCATGGAGCGCGGCAACACCAACGACATGAAGCAGAGTATTACGGCGGAGGCCAACCTCCAGGACGTGGCCGCTCTCATCA
>CATNCS010000078.1 GCA_950097245.1 uncultured Oscillospiraceae bacterium
CTCTGTTTTGGGCCTGTTGGCGGTTATTCTCCTTGTGCTGGCGGGGGGCGCAGCCGGAGGTGCGGCAGCAGGGGCTGCCGCTGCCGCGGGGGCCGGGGCAGCGGCCGGAGGGGCTGCGGGGGGAACGCCGCCGGCCATCATCCGCTCGATCTCCTCCTGACTCATGGTCGCGCCGCCGCCGGCGGGAGCCGGGGCGGGGGCCGGCGCAGGAGCGGGCGCGGGTGCGGGTGCGGGCTCCTCCACGTCCAGGCCGAAGCCGGCGATCAGCTCCTTGCCCAGCTCCACCGACATGACGTTCATGAACTCGCTGTCCAGCACGCCCTCGATCTTCAGGTTGAAGCGGACCACCACAACAGGGCCGCTGGTGACGGGGAAGTGCTCCTCCTTCACCTTGTCCAGATCGTGAAGCTCGAAGGACTCGGGGGTGGAGATGTTCACCATCCGTCCCAGCAGGTCGGACAGGGCGGTAGCCGAGGAGCCCATCATCTGGTTCATAACCTCGCACACCGCGCTGATAGACAGCTCGTTGAGCTCAAACTCCTCGTCCGGGGTCTCGGTCATCAGCAGGATGTCGGTGATGGCGCGCACGTCGCTGCGCTTGAGCAGCATAATGTTGCTGCCCTCCAGGCCGCAGACATATTTGATCTCCACACCCACCGCCGGCTCGATCTTGCCAAGGGAGAAATCCTCTACGTTGACCACACTCACCCTGGGCGTTGTGATATCCACCCGGTGGTCCAGCATATTGGAGGCCGCGGTGGCGGAGGAGCCCAGGCTGATGTTCATAATCTCCCCGATGGCGTCTATTTCCATCGGGCTAAAAATAATATCTTCCATCCAGTTTCGCTCCTTTTAGCCTACATTTTGATGTAGGTCTCTCCGATTTTCACGGCCACCTGCTTGTTGCTGGTGCCCATTTTCCCGTCAAACCACCTTCGCCCGCCTATGTTCAGGAAAACCGGGGCGTCCTTGGGTCGCTTGATATCCACCACATCACCCACATTCAGGTGATACAGATCGCTCAGCAGGATTCGGGTCCGGGCCAGCTCGGCCACAATCTCCAGCTCGGACTCCCGCAGGGAATCGAAGATTTCCTCAGACTTGTCCTCGCCGGTGCTGCGGCGGCTGGTATTCTTGCTGATCTCGGCAAAGATGTTGGAGAGCATCTCGCCGGGCAGGCACATGCTCATCCGGCCCGTGCAGTTGGGGAATTTGATGTTCATGCCCACGATGACCACCGTCTCGTCGTAGCCGATGAGCTGGACCAGGGTGGGGTTGACCTCGGTGCGGGTATATTGGAAGTTGAGCGTGATATAGTTCTCCCAGCTGTTGCCCAGGATGGGGATCAAGTCCTTTACCAGCCCCTCGTACATCTCCAGCTCCAGGTCGGTCATGCTGTAGTCGCTGGGCAGGGTGGGGTCCGGGTCGCCCTCGCCGCCCATCATCCGGTCCAGCATGGACAGCACCACCGGCGTGTCCATATGGGCCAGGATAGGGTCCTCTCCCTGGAGCTCCTTCAGGTCAATCTCCGCCATGGCCAGCACGTCGCTCTCGTTCAGGGCGTTGGCGAACTCGTAGTAGTGCTGTTCCTCCACGCTGTCCACCTCGATCTCGCAGGTGGCGTGGAGCAGGGCGTTGATCCTGGAGTTGATAACCCGGGCGTAGCTCTCGAAGATGCTGTTGAGCATCTTCAGCCTGTCCTTGGTGAACTTGCGCGGGCTGTAAAAGTCATATTTACGATATTTTTTCTCCTCAGATTTCTCCGCCGGCTTGTCTACGTCCAGTTCTCCGCTTCTGGCCGCATTCAACAGGGCGTCTATCTGACTTTGCGATAAGACTTCAGCCATATTGATCCCTCATCTTTGATACTTGCTCCCTCCTGCCCCGGAGGGGCGGAATATCAGAATGGCGGCCTAATTGCCGTTTGTGGTGTAGCTGACAACAGCGTTGCCGTCACCGGCAAACTCGGTGTTGTTCCCGGCGACAGAATTTGTCATGGTATAGTACTGCCGGTAGCTGTCGGACAGCTCGTTCTCCAGGTCCCGGCCGCTGATGACCAGCTCCACCCGGCGGTTCTTGGCCCGGTTGGCCTCCACGTCGTTGGGGGCCACGTTGCGCCACTGGCCGAAGCTCTCGATTACCAGCCGTCCGGGGTTGAGCTGGTTGTAGTCGATGCGCTCCTGAAGATAGATCCCTACTGCGGTGGCCCGGTTGGAGGCCAGATACCGGTCGCCGCGGGTCGGATTGGGCGCGTTGGGACTCCTCTGGGCGGTGTGGCCCAGCACCCTCAGCTCATCGATCATGGGGCCGGCCTCCTCCAGCGCCGGGATGATGGCGTCCAGGATTTTCTTGCCGTCCTGGCGCAGGGTCGGGCTGTCGCCGTCAAAGAACACCGCGTCGTCAAAGGAGATAAAGACAAAGTCGTCGCCCTGACTGATGGAGATGCTGTCAGAGGCGGCCTCTGAGCTCTTCTGGTACTCCACCAGGAAGTCGTAGAGCTCATCCAGGGCCTCGTCCACCTCGTCGTTGGAATCGGGGATGGGCAGACCGTTGCCCCCGGAGGTAGCAGCGCTGCCGACAGGGCCGGGGGGGATAGGTTCCTCCTGCACCGCGTCCCGGTTGAAGCTCTTGATAAAGACCATCCACTTGTCCTGCTCGATGGTGGAGATGGAGTACAGCAGAACGAAGAAGCACAGCAGCAGGGTCACCATGTCGCCGTAGGTGTCCATCCAGTTGGCTCCGCCTCCGCCGCCTCCGCCTTTCTTTTTAATGCTTGCCATGGTTTCACCTCAGTTCATACAAAAGGCCGGGCTCATTTCTCTTTCTTGCCGCCGCCCTCAGACCGCTGCTTCTGTCCCATAAAGGTGAGCAGCTTCTCCCGGAGGAACTTGGGGTTGGCGCCGCCCTGGATGGACATGATGCCCTCCACGATGATGAGCTTGCACAGGGTCTCCTCCTCGTCCCGGCGGCGCAGCTGGGTGGCGATGGGGCCGAAGAGCATATGGGCCAGGATACAGCCGTACAGGGTGGTAATCAGGGCGGTGGCCATGGCGGGACCCAGGTCGCCGCCGCCGCTCTCCACGTCCATAGCCTTCAGCATGTTAATCAGACCCACCAGCGTACCCACCATGCCGAAGGCGGGGGCCACGGCGGAGGCCTTGTCGTACATGCCGGCGGCGTCCTCGTGGCGGGCCACCGACTGCTCGATGTCGTTCATCATAATCTCTTTGGCCTGGTCCGCGTCGTTGTTGTCCACAATGAGCATGATGCACTGCTTGAAGAAGGGGTCGCTCTCCTGATTGGCCATCTCCTCCAGGGCCAGCAGGCCGTTCTTCCGGGCCACCTGGGCCAGCTCCACCAGCTTGTCGATAATCGCCATGGGGTCATAGCGCTTGGTGTTCATCATAACCGCGAAGTGCTTGGGGACAGCCTTCAGCGCGCTGCCGGGGAAGCTGGCGATCAGCACGGCAAAGGTACAGCCGATGACGATGAAGATACTGGCAGGGTCGATAAAGTTCATCAGCTTGCCGAAGTCGATCAGCTTTATCGTGGGGTCCGACAGGGCGCCCAGGTCCAGAATCATGCCGATTACCATAACCACGAAGGCAGCTACAGTACCGATGATATAGGTAATGTTCATAGGTCCGCTCCTCTCCCCCGCCGGGGGCTTTTTTTATTTCTGTCAGGGCGCATTTGAAAGGCGTCGGGTCTCTCCGGGCATACGCCCCCCGCGCTTCAGGCTTGACGCCTGTCAAATACGCCCCGCGGCCGGCGCTGTTCAGCGCCGGTCCACGACGGTCAGTTCCCTGCGCACGTCCTGCACCTTGGCGGTGTACTCGGCGATGCGCTTGATAATCTGTTCCGGGGATTCCCGCACAATGAAGTAGTCACGGTTCATCATGACGATCTTCGACTCAGGAATCATCTCAATGCTCTCAATCTGGGTGTGGTTGACTAAAAACCGCTCTCCGTTTCGCTTCGTCAGTTGGATCATGACAAACCTTCCTTTCCTCGTTGAAACCTCTCGTAAGCCTCCCTTCGCAAAGGGAGGGGGACCGCCGCCGAAGGCGGTGGTGGAGGGTTTTCTCTGCGCTTCACCTTTTGGAGAAAACCCCCACCCGGCTTACGCCGGGAGCCCCCTTTGCGAAGGGGGCCCGCAGCGATCAACCGGAAAAATCAGCTTACCGCTTCATGTTCACCAGCTCCTCCAGCATGGAGTCGGTGACGGTGATAATACGGGTGTTGGCCTGATAGCCGCGCTGGGTGGTAATCATATCGGCGAACTCGTTGGCCACGTCGGTGCCGGAGGCCTCCAGGCCGCCGTTCTTGACCTTGGTGGTCTTCTCCACAAGGATCGCGTCGATGGCGGGGGGCTGTGTGCCCGCATTACCGCCTCCACCAGCGGTTGCGACCTGATTGCCCAGGTAGGCAACCTGGCCGTCTCCGGTCAGGTCCAGGCCCAGGCAGGACACGCGCACATTGCCCGCGCCGCCCATGGCCTTGTAGTAGGGGCCGTCCATGTGGGTCACGCCGTCGGGGCTGTCCACCGTGGCCACCGCCGCGTAGCCGATAACCACGGTCTGGCCGTTGGGGGCGGTGCCGATGATGGAGCCGTCCGCGCTGATCTGCATGCTCTTCAGCTGCAGGGGAACCACGTCGGAGACCGCGTTTTCAGCGGTGTTCTTGGCCACGGGGTACAGGCTCTTTCCAGCCGCCGGAGTGGCTGTGCCGGCACCCGTAAACGTTTTATCGTAGATGTCTGGGCAGGCGTACTGGTTCAAGCCACCGGTCTCGGCGCTCAGGAAGGGATAAACCGGGTCGCCCTCCAGCCAGTTATAAAAGTCCTTGCCGTCCTTCTCTACTATACCGCCATTATCCTTAGTAGGAGCCGCCGCAGACAGGGGCACCCGCAGGGGAACCATGTGGGTGCTGATAATCGTCGCCGGCTCCTCGGGATCATCCGGATTGGGATATTTGGGGTTCTGCACCCGGGCAAAGCCGTAGAGGACCTTGTTGTCGCGGTTGCAGATATAGCCGTCCGGGTCCACCCAGAAGTCGCCCACCCGGGTCAGGTCCATCTTGGATACCTCGCTGCCCTTTGTGATGCCGCCGACCCAGTCGGAAGCGGTGATCTTTCCTGTCGCGTCGTCCACTTCAGTCTTCTGCTCCAGCTTGTCGCCCACCATGAAGAAGCCCTCGCCGGTGAGCATGCAGTCCAGGCCCCAGCCGGTGGGGGCGTAGGTGGAGGGGCTCATGTTCAGGTCGATGGAGCCCACGGAGCAGCCGTAGCCGATCTGGGAGGGGTTGTTGCCGCCGGAGGTGACGCCGCCGTTGGAGCCGGACTTGCTGGTGGTGTAGATAGACTCCTTGAAGGTCATCCGCTGGGCCTTGTAGCCGTAGGTGTTCACGTTGGCAACGTTGTTGCCGATGACGTTCAGCTTGCTCATGTGGGATTTCAGGCCGCCGATGGCGGCATACATTGCGCCTGTCATATCGCTAAATTACTTCCTTTCTGTGGGCGCTGCCGGTCCCCTGTCAGTCGGGCAGGGGACCAAAGCATCCATAAAGGTCCTGCTCTTGCGTTATTTCAGCAGTACAGCGCCGTCGATATTGGTGAAGATGTTTTCCTCCATCTCCTCCTGAGACATGGTGGTAATCACCCGTCCGTGGGGGACGTTGATGATGAAGGCCCGGGTTGCGTCGAAGGCCAGGATATTGGTGGCTCCCTTGGCCTGGGCCCGCTCTACCGAGTCGGCCAGCTGGCCCATCAGGGTGTCGTCCACCTGGATTCCACGCTCCTCCGCCCGGCTTTGGGCGTGTTTGGAGAAGGAGATCGCGGGCTCCGCCGCGGTTCGTATCTCCCGGTTCAGCAGAGCGCCAAATTGTCCGGATGCCGCCCGGTTGATCTGGCTGACCCGTTGGACGCGCTCCACCGGGGACACGCCCTGGATGGAATTGATGCGTTCTGCCATAATGCTAGCCTCAACTTTCTTCGCGGACCTCCTGTCCGCCTATTCAGGCCGGATTCCCTCCCGGTCTCGCTCCTCAGCTGACCGCTCCGCCGTCGTCCGACCCGCTGCCGTCGGTGTTGGTATCGTTGTCGGTATCGGTGCTGTTGTCGGTGTCGGTATCGTTATCGGTGTCGGTGCCCTCGGTCTTGTCGCCGTCCTCACCCTCGCCGGGTTCCTCGGGCTTCTCCGGCTTGGGGGGCAGTGTGCCCACGGCCATAATCTCGTTCAGGAAGTAACCCTTCCCGTTATCCAGATAGATAACCTGCTGGCCATCGTAGGTGCCGGTACCCTGCACCACGCCAACGATCTCCTCTGTTTCTTTGGTCTCTTCGTTGTACACGCCGATGGTAACCGTCTTCCCCACCAGAGAGGCGGAATAAGCCATTACATTGGCCAGGGTCAGCTCTTTGATATTGGTGGTCATGTCGGTCATGGCCTGCATGGTGGTCATCTGCACCAGCTGGTTCATCATGTCGGTGGTGCTGGCCTGGTTGTCGATGGTCTGGTTCTGGAACTGGGCCACCATCAGCCCCAGCATGTCGGTAAAGGACAGGGTGCTCTTGTCCTCGTAGAGGGCGTCGTACTTGTCCTTCTCCGCCCAGCGGTTGATATAGGCGTCGAAGTCGGTAGATGCGTTGTAGGTCTTGTTGCGGTTGGTGAGGTCAAAGCCGTTTTGAACCACAGAATCTGCCATAATTGTTTCACCTCCTGAGGTTTTTAAAGGATATCATCCAGTCCGAACAGGCCCAGGCGCAGCTTCTGAATGAAATCGCCGTCGTGGGGCTGCTCCTCCTGCCGGTGCTGGTGCTGCTGTTGCTGCTGCTGGTTGTGTCCGTCGGGATCGGCCTGCTGGTGCTGAGGCTGCTGGCTGTTCTCATTGCGCTGGACCTCCACCCGCACCTCGTTGTTCTGGCCGTAGCCCTGAAGGGCCGCGTTCAGGCTGTCGATGTGCTGGTTCAGCAGGCTGGCCGCCTTGGAGTTGGCGGTGTGGAGCACTATCTGAAGGGTGCCGTCCGCCGCCTGAGTCAGCTTGACCGTGAGGCTTCCCATGTTCTCCGGGCTGAGCTTGATCTCAATCTGCCGCAAGCCCTGCTGGGCCGCAAAGCGGATGGTCTCGGCCAGCTGGTCGTCCATGTCGGCCTGCTGGGTGTCCAGCTGGAAGTTCTCGCCCACCTTGACGGGGGCCGCCTTCACGTCCTTGAACAGGGGCTTGTCAGCCATCGCCGAGGCGTCCAGGTTGGTGTCGTCCTGGTCGTCGGTCTTAACGGTCAGCTCCATGGAGGGTGCGAACTGGGCGTCGCTCATTTTCTCCCTCAGGGCGCCGATGATGTCCCCCGCGGAACGGGTGTCGCCTGTCTTCTGAAGCAGCTGCTCCAGCGCCTGGGTAAACTCCGGAGTGATCTCCTCCAGCACCCACTCGCCCTGGGTAACGAACTGGTCCGTTCCGAAGAGCGCGGCTCCGCTCATCGCCTCCTGTTCAGCCAGGGGCAGGACAGGGTTGCCGTTCTCATCCTGAACGGTCACCATCCACACCGTGCCGTCCTCCATGGGGGGAGACAGCTTGGCGTATCCGGCCACCAGCAGGGCGGCCTCTGCGGGAGTCACGTCGATCTGGCGAAGCCCGGTTTTCGGATCGGTCTGCACGGTCTTCTGGGTCCTCTGGACGGTCTGGACCGGCTCCTTCTTCTGGACGGTGTCGCTCTTCTTCACGGCGCTGTCCTTCTGGGTGGCCTCCACCTGCTGGTCCTTGGCCTTGTCCATCATGTCCTTGAAGCTGTCGCCCTTCTCCGGCTTGGCCGCGTCGGTGTTCTGGCCCGTCTGAGGCAGGGAAGCCGCCATATTGGCTGCCATCTGCTGCATCCGCTCCAGCATCCATTGGTCGTTCACATTCATGTCTTGTTCACCTCCTTTCAAATACTGTCGGGGTCAATGGTGTCGCTGGGGTCGCGCGCTTCTGTGACTTCCAAGCGTTCTTCCTCGGCCTTCTGCTCCTGGTCCTTCTGATTCTCCTGAATCCGGTCGGCCTGCTCAAACGTGAACCGGTCGCCCAGGCAGGACATCAGAACCTGAACGGTCAAGGTCTGGGTGGGGTCCACCCACTTTACCCTCTTGGTCCCGTCCTCCAGAATCTCCTCGGACTGGGCCACGATGGCCTTGCCTGCGTCCGCCAGGGACTTCGCCGCGGCCTGATCCGCCCTGCCCGACGCTTTGTCCTCCTCCGAGGCGTTCATGGCGTCGATCATAGCCATCAGGGCATCCTCTTCGGCGTCCTTGGCGTTCTTCTCCCGCTGTTCCCGGACCTTGCGCATATAGTCTAAAAAGAGCTGCTTGGGGTTCCAGCCGGTCTGCTCCTCAATGGACTGCTGGGGAGCGGGCATCTGCCCATACCGTGCGCTGATGTCACAGAATGAAAGCGGTGTGCTCATTGCGTTCACCTCCTTCGTGTGACCCGTTATATAG
>CATNCS010000079.1 GCA_950097245.1 uncultured Oscillospiraceae bacterium
TGTAATCGTAGTAGGCGGGGGAATCATCGGGTGCTCGGTGGCGTGGCAGCTGGCCAAGCGGAAGCAGCGGGTACTGGTGATTGAACGCACCGACGTGGCCAGCGGCTCCGCCGGCGCCACCGACGGCTTTGTCGGCTGCTACACCAAAAAGCCCGGCCCCCAATTGGACCTGGCCATTAAATCTGTTCAGATGTTTGATACACTCCAGGAGGAGCTGGGGGAGGATATTGCATACCAGAGGGGTGCCGGCGGCATGCAGCCCGTAGAGGACCAGACGCAGTGGGATATGCTGGAGAAGACGGCACAGCTTCAGCAGCAGCACGGCTTGGATGTCCGCATGATTTCTGCACAAGAGGCCCACAAAATTGTACCCGGTCTCAGCACGGATATCCACGGTGCGCTGTACTGTCCCGATGCAGGTAAGGTTAACCCGATGAATCTCTCCTTCGCTTATTGCCGTGCGGCGAGAAAGTATGGAGCGGAATTTATGAATCGTACCCTGGTAACAGGCTTTTTAATTGAAGATGGTCGTGTGCGTGGGATTCAGACAGAGAAGGGAATTTTTTATGCCGATGTGATTGTCAACGCCTGCGGTTCCTGGGCCGGCAAGGTGGCCGGGCTGGCCGGGCTGGACATGCCCATCAAGCCCAGAAAGGGCCAACTGGCCGTTACCGAGCCTATCGGCTTTTATATGAGCCCTACCATCCAGTGCGCCCGCTATAATGTGATCAAATTTCATCCGGAGACCATCAAGGATGAGACAGTACTGCGGTTGGGTTCCTCCATGAACATCGCACAGACTGAGGAGGGCGGGCTGCTGATTGGCGGCACCCGGGAATTTGCAGGATTTGAGGGCGAAAATACTCTGGAGGCCATTGACACGATGATGAAGCGGGTGCTGCGCTTCTTCCCCGGGTTGAAGGATGTCCATGTGATCCGGTATTTTTCCGGCTTCCGGCCCTACACCCCCGACGGTATGCCGCTGCTGGGAGAGGTGCAGGCCCTGCCCGGCTTCTACATGGCGGCGGGCCACGAGGGCGACGGCATCGCCCTGTCGCCCATTACAGGCCAGCTCATTGCGGAGCTGATTGTGGACGGCAGATGCTCTCATGATATTACGCCGTTTTCCCCCAACCGCTTCTCTGCCTGACTCTGTAATGGCGTTTATTTATATTCATTTTGCAAATAAACTATATAGAAAGGAAGTAAAAAAATGAAAGTAATTGTAAACGGCGCCGGAGGCTATATGGGAAACATATTGCGCAGGCTGGTAGAGGAGGGCAATCAGGGCGCTGAGCTGGCCGCCGCAGTGGAGAGCTTTGCTCCAGCTGAGAATACGATTCCATCCTTAGAGGCCTTTACAGGTGAGGCGGATTGCATCATCGATTTCTCCCACCCCTCGGGTACCAGGGCTCTTGTGGACTACGCCGTTGCCCGCAAGCTCCCCCTGGTCATCTCCACCACCGGCCAGGAGGAGAAGGAGATGGCCCTCATCCGGGATGCGGCCAGAGAAATCCCCGTCTTTTTCTCTCACAATATGGCCATTGCCGCCATTCTTGTAGGCCAGCTGTGCAAGAGCATCGCAAAGGCCTTTCCGGATGCGGATATTGAAATTATTGACCATCATCATAACCGGAAGGTGGACGTGCCCAGCGGCACTGCCCTGATGATCGCCAACGCCATCAAGGAGGTAAAGACCGACGCCACCTTTAATATCGGGCGCCCCAGCAACGGCAGGCGCACAAAGCAGGAAATCGGCATCCATGCGCTCCGGCGGGGCAATGTGGTGGGCACCCACGAGATTATCTTCGATACCGGAACCCAGACCTTTACCATCCGCCATGAGGCCCATGACCGCGCGATGTTTGCCGAGGGCTCTATCACCGCCGCCGCTTTTTTGATCCGGCAGAAGCCGGGACTGTATACCATGAAGGATATGGTCGGCCAGCTGTGACGGGCCGTACCGGGAGGTGAGACAATATGAGCCGTCCATTGGGAATCCTGATGCTGAACACCAAATTTCCCAGAATCCCCGGGGATATTGGCAATCCGGAGAGCTTTTCCTTTCCCATCAGGAAAAAAATGGTGGAGCTGGCAAATCCTCAGAGTGTAGTATTTCACAATACCCCGTCCCTGCTGGAGGAATTTATTCGCGGAGCCGCTGAGCTGGAGGAGTCCGGCGTGAAGGCGATTACCACCAGCTGCGGCTTTTTGGCCATGTATCAGAAAGAACTGGCCGCGGCAGTCCGGGTCCCGGTGTTTACATCCTCCCTGCTCCAGGTGAGAATGATCTCCGCCATGCTTCCCGCAGAGAAATGCGTGGGGATTATGACTATCAGCGCCAGTAATTTGGGGGAACGCCACTTCAGCGGCGTGGGGATCGAGGACGTGAAAAAAGTGGTTTACGGCATGGACGGGACCTATTTCCACGATGTGTTTACAGATCAGACCCCCGGCTTTGACCGGAGCCGGGCGGAACAGGACATGGTGGCCGTCGCCCGGACTATGGTACAGAACCACCCCGAAACAGGCGCGATTGTGTTTGAGTGCACCAATATGCCGCCCTATGCCCGTGCGGTTGAAGATGCGGTGGGGCTGCCGGTCTATGACATTGTTACCCTGGCCAACTATATGATGTCAGAGACCTTCCAGAGCACCTGAGAGAGACGCACTGCGCCCTGTGAGCTCTTTCTGCCGCCCGCCGAAAGGCGGGCGGCATCTGAAAAAGGGCATGGTAACGCCCTTTTTCCACTAAATGTATGCAAACGTCCCACTTTGGGGCGTTTTTTTGTATGGGTGGGGGACGCCTCATCCGCCCCCTTCGGGGGCACCTTCCCCTAAAGGGGAAGGCTTAAGGCGGTACAATCGGCCACAGCGAAGGGACAAAGGCTTCCCCTTTAGGGGAAGCTGGCACGGCGAAGCCGTGACTGATGAGGCCGTCCCTCCACAACATTATAAGGAGGAACAACTATGAATCACACACCAAACTACAACCTCTCCCAGTGGGAGAAATCCGACAAGGTGCTGATGGACGACTTCAACGCGGACAACGCCAAAATCGATGCCGCCCTGCACACGCTGGTCGGGCAGGTGGCGGGGAAGGCGGCGCAGAGCGCGCTGAACAACCTGTCCCAGACGGTAGCCGGACACACGTCCGCGCTGGCCGGCAAGGGCAACTGTCAAATCTGCTGTGTCACCTACACGGGCACCGGCGAGGAGGTCACCCAGACGCTGGCCTTTCCGGACCGGCCGGTCCTGGTATTCCTGATGCATGGAAGCAACGCTTTCGCGCCCTGTGTCTATGGAACCGGTATGTCCCGAACCGTGGGCTACAGTACCGATTCCTCCTTTCCCATCAGCTGGTCCGGAAATTCCCTGAGCTGGACCAGCTCCTCCATGAATATCAAAAACGCCGGGTATTTGGCCATCGCCCTGTGCGCCAAAGACTGACGGGGAAAGCCCCCGCTCTTTCGAGCGGGGGCTTTCAGCTGAAAAGCGAATTGCTTCTCAGGCGTTGGAGGCAGTCATGGTGAAGGTGCCGGCCTGAACAATATCGCCGCTGGTATTGGCGACCAGCTTGTAGGTATGAACACCCACAGGAATCTCATCCCAGGTCAGAACCTTTACGCCAGTTGTGGAAGTCCACAGTGCACTTGCGCCAGGAACCGCCACATTGTCCAGATACAGGGTGTAGCCGGAAGCGTCGCTGGCCAGATTGATTGTGACCAGAAGAACGGCAGAGTCTACATCCTGGTTGGGGCCAATCTGCAGGGAGCTGGCTTGGCCAGAGGTCTGGCACCAGCCCAGCAAATCCTGGAGGTCCTGAGTATAGTGGTAGATGCCAGGGCCCTGATTGGCAATCTCTGTCTTAAGTGCATTTGTGACACTGTCACTCACGAACTTCTCGTTGTTCTCCTCATCCTTGGGAGTGATGCCATCAGAGGGCTTTGTGGTTATAGTGGGGGCTTCAGCGTTCGTGGTAACGGAATCAATTGCATCCTGCACACCCTGGCTGTCGGCCTTGCCCTGGTCATCAGAGGTAGAAGCGCCACCAGCAATGGGCTCGTACAGCAGGGTCAGGGTCAGCTCTTTAGTTCCGCGCTGGAAGCTGGGAACAGTCACTTCACGGCTGGGAACCTGGCAGATATAACCAATCAGGTTGTCACCAACGATCTTGTCACCAGCGGCCATCTTTTCAACAGTCTTACCGACGTTGATCTGCTGCATGGTAGTCTTGTCGATGTACTGCAGATGTACGGTGGTGGTGTCCGCGGGAGTCTCAGGAGCCACAGGATCGTTACCGGTGTTGATATCCTCGGGGGTCTGGTCCCAAATGACCACGCTGGTAGCCACGCCGCCGTCGAACACAGCGCTGATGAAGCCGACAAAGTTTTCGTTATCCTGGAGGTCCTTCACGGCCTTGGCCAGAGCTTCCTTACCGGTCTGGCTGTAGGTGAACTTGTTGTCCATGACGTTGGTCTTGACAACTCTGCCGTTGCGGATCACGTGGGTGTCCTGAACCAGAACGACCTTGGCGTCGTTGCGGACAGCGAAGCCGTCTCTCAGGTCGGTGTCCTTGGTGTTGATCCACAGGGTGTTGCCCTCGGCGGTGATCTTGTAAGCGCCGGCGGCAGGAATGTTGTCCTCATAGCGGTCATCGGGGTTGATGGAGTAGTACTTGGGCGCCACGGGGACAGTCTTCTCGCTACCGCCGATCACGGTGCGGGTCAGGTCGGTGGCGAGCACCACGGTGTCGTTGTCCTCCACGGACTTCTCAACCTTGCGGACCAGGCCGATGAACTTGTTGCCGTCGTCGTCAGCCTGCGCCCAGAAGGTATAGTCGGCGGGAGCGTCGTTGGTGTCCTCATCCCAGCCGATCAGGGTAGCGGACTTCACGGTGCCGTCGCCCTTGTACTTCATCTCGTACCACTGGCCGCGGACCATGCCCTTGATGTCGGGGGTCTTGCCGTCGGTGATTTCAGTCACCTCAGTGATCTCGCCGTTGATGACCACCTCGCGGGACCAGGTCCACTCCTCGCTGTTCTTGTCATAGCCCTCCTGCTTCATGGAGCCGCTGGTGACATAGGCGTAGTTGGTGGTGGAGCCGTCATCCTCGCCCACGACCACGGCGGCGATGATAGCGCCGTCGGTGTCAAACAGGTTGTACACGCCGTTGGCGATGGAGTCCAGCTTCAGAGGATCCCAGTTTCCATCACCGTTAGTGTCAGCGGGGTTAGCGTTCGTAAGTGTGCCGCGACCGGAAGCACCGGCGGCGTTCCAAATCTCGTAGGCGGTAAAGGCCTTCAGATTGGCATTCTGCACGCCCACAGTGACGGAATCCACATCGTCAATAATCATGGCGGGATTCTCGCTGTTAACGTTCTGGCTGACGCGGGTGGCCCGGATCAGGCCGGTGGAGACGTTCAGATACACAGAGTCGTCGTTTCCGTAGGCCATCTTCACGTTAGAGTTGGCAATACCGGGGGTGGAGACGTGCTTCTTGTCGATGGTGTCATAGGTGAAGGTGGTGGCGCTGGCGGTGGTGTTGCCCACGTGGCTCTGGCCGGCCTTGTTCTTCGGCGCGTTAAACAGAGTGGCAGTATTGGCAACCTCGGTGAGCACATAGTCGCCGTTCTTGTTGTTGGTGTACTTGCACCAGGTGTTCATCAGGGAGTTCAGGGAGTGGTCATCATCGGTGACAGTCATGTCCTTGTTGTCAGCATACTTGCTGTCCTTCAGCTTGATAGTGACGGTGTCCATGGTGCCGTCCAGGAAGATGACGTTGCCCTCGGCGGTCTTGTTGGCCAGGTTGCTGGTCTTGCCGTCGATGCCGGTGAGGAACAGGTAGTTGGTCTTGGCCTCAACGATATCGATGCCGATCAGGTAGCCATACTGGTCCAGATACAGGTTGTAGGTGGTCTCCTTCATGTTGTCGTCCACGTACTCGTCCAGGACCTCGGGATCATAGGAGGTGGAGTCGGCGTAGTCGTACTTGGTGCCGTTGTTCACCCAGTCGCCGGTCTTGAAGGAGCTCAGCTCGGTCTCGGCGATGACTTCGGGAGCGAAAATCTCCTTGATCTCGCCCTCGGCCACGTGGACCAGAACGATGTCGCCGTCCTTGGTGTCCTCAACGTTGATCTCCTCGTTCTTCACCTTCAGGATCTCGGTGTAGGCACTGCTGCCGGTCTTGTGGGTGTTCTTCACCAGGGCGATGCCGCTGGTGTTGTCCACGTCCTCCAGGGAGTAGACCTCGAACTCGGCCTCTTCCCGCTTGGTATCGTAGTCATCGGTGGCCTCGGCCAGGTAGGTGTTGATGACGGAGATGTAGACGGTGCCGCGGCCGCCCCGGGCGTTGCCGGAGGGCTCGTCGGGATCGACGAAGACCTGAGTCAGCACGCCGTTGCCGGTGCCGCCCACGCCCTTGGTGTTGGTGCGGATCAGGTTGCCGGTGGAGAAGAAGAACACGTCGTTCTCAGTGTTGCCGTTCAGAACAGGCTGAGTGGTCTCGCCGTCCACCGCGATGGTGAAGTCGTAGTCAGCGATGGTGTCCTTGCTCAGCAGGTCGTACAGCTGCTTGCCGGTGACCTCGGTGGTATACTCGGCCTTCAGCAGCTCCTTCTTCACGTAGGTGCCGATGGCCTTGCCGTCCAGCTCCCAGTGGCGGGCGGGACGCTCAAAGGCGTCGGTGGTGTACTCGTTCAGCTTCAGCTTGCCGTCGTACAGCCGCTCGCCCAGCTCCACGATGTAGCCGTCGTTGTTGGAGCCCACGGAGGTGGCCTCGGTGCGCTTGATCGCGGTGGCGAAGGCCTTCTTGCTGGTCACGCTGACGTAGTTGACCTTGCCGGTGAGCACGGTGCCGTCAGGAGTGGTCAGGTTGATGGTGTTGCCGTCGGGCTCCACGACTGCGGACTGGAGGGCGTTCAGCACCATCTGGGCCACCTGGTTACGGGTCATGGGGGCGTCAGCGCTGGAACCCACGCCGTCGAAGATGCCGATCTTGTTGCCCTCGCGGACGGTGGACAGCACAAAGCCGTCGGCCACGTCGTTGGCGTACTGGAAGTAGCCCAGAGCGCGCATCAGCATGGAGGCGGCCTCCACGGCGGTCACAGTGGCGCCGGGATCGTAGATGCCGTCACCCCGGCCGGACACGATCTTGTTGGCGGCGCAGGCGCCAACATAGCCACGAGCCCAGTCGTAGACATCGTTAAAGGGGCAGGCGGTGGAATAGTAGTTGTAATCCAGGTTCAGCAGCTTGCCCATGACAACCGCCATCTCGGCACGGTTGACGGGACGGTCGGGACCAAAGCCCCGCTCATCGCCCACCATCACTTCGATGGCCTGCAGAACCTCGATCGCTTCGACGTTGTCAGTTTCCTTGACATCGTCATAGCCCGCGGCGCTGGAACCGACGACCATCATGCCCAGGAGCATGACAGAGGCCAGAGTCAGGCTGAGGGCCCGCTTCAGGTTTCTCATTCGGATTTCCTCCTTTAAAATTTTTCGGCCTGAGAGGGGCCGGGTTTCGGATAAACCATGGAAAATTTTTTTCGTTCTGTCGGTCCTCCGGTAGACCCGGGAGATTTAACATTTTTGAAATCATTTTCTCTGTTTTATCCAAATTTTTCGAGGTTTTTCAACTTTTCTCCCTATCACCCCAGTGTCACTCCCCTTGCATCCGGAGCTTCGGGTCGCTTCACAGAGCTGACATGGCAAAAGGTTTTCCAACCTCTATGCGCATTCTAGCAAACCGAATTTTGAAAGTCAACACCTTCGGCGGAAGTGTAACAGAACGGTAACATTGCCGTAACACAGCCAGAGAAGTGTTACAGGGGGGCAAAGACAGGGCCGGAAAACCGGCCCTGTCTTCTGTCTATAATCACTTTTGGTCCGCGGTGGTAACGTATACGAAAATCAGCTTTTTCATTTCTTCTTTGGTGTAGGTCTCCTTTGCCGGGTCTTTGTCAATAATCGCGAACAGGTCAAACGCCATCGCTTTTCTGGTATCCTGCCGTTCCGCATCAGTACCCATGCCGTTAACCCCCTTTTACATTTCTATATTTATATTGTATCCGATTTTTCAGGGTCTGTCAAGCTTTCCCGCGCTCCGCCGGGTCCTTTCTCCGGTCCACCCGGATGACCAGGGCGGTGCGGTCGTCGGTGGCGTCCTCCCGGTCCCGGGTGACCAGCTCCCGGGCCAGGTCCTTGGGGCTGGACCCGTCAAAGCCGGCCAGCCGCTCCCGGAGCCAGCCGTCCTCCGGGCCGGGGCACACCCCGTCGCTGACCAT
>CATNCS010000080.1 GCA_950097245.1 uncultured Oscillospiraceae bacterium
GTCCTCAGCCAGCTCCAGCTCATGTTTGCGGACCGGGCTGTTGGCTGAGCCCTCCCTTTAGAATATCCCGGCGGGCCGGACGGCATTCACGCCACCGGCGCGCATACCGCCCCGCCCGCCGGGATGATGTGTGAGGAAGGGCTTCAGCCATCATTCTATTCTGTTTTCACAGCTCTATACTTGACTTTGTCGAATATCGCTTACACAAGATTTTACGGAAGGCCCTCCGGCATCAGCCTTTCTTCCTGAATCGTTGTGCCGCAAAGGATTCAACGAAAAATCGATTTTGACCCCTTACTCCAACCTGAACGACCCTACCTGATCTGAACAAACTGTTGTCAGTTGTCGGATTAGGTAGGGCTGTTTTTTACTCGAAAGCCTTGATATGTCAAGGCTTTCGGGCTTTTCTGGTTACCTATGATCTGTCACTGATTAAATGCAAACAGTTCAAAATCCGAGTGCAAAACGTGTAAATGAAGGGATTCGAACCCCTCACATGTCAGCTTGCTTGGTCACAAATGCTACTTCTCCCTGCTCAGGCGTTTGATTTTTCAATGTTCGATGAGGACGCTGTTGATTATAGAACATGATGTAAGAATCAACCCCCTGTTTAAACTCTTTTTCGGACGAATAATTCTTTCGATACAGTTCCTCTTTTTTAAATGATGCAAAAAATGATTCGGCAACTACACTATCATGAGGTCTTCTTGAATCTGAGAATGACTGGATCGACCCATACTCATTGAGCAGCCGCCGAAAACGATGAGAGGTGTGCTGCGAACTATGATCGCTGTGAAAAATAAGTTCTGGGTCCAGTTGGCATGCTTCACAGGCGATTTTGAACGCAGGTGTGCTGAGTTGTGGCTAAGTGTGTCTGAGGTCGTAGGGCCTGATGCGCCTCAGATTCTCTTTTTCTCTCCTCAGCAGAAAAAAGAGTTGTAGAAAATGTAGAAAACTATAAAAATTTTAGACAGGTTTTTGTAATATGAGCGAGAACCAGACAACTTTCTATGTTTTATCAAAAAAGATGTTGAACAGCGATGTAAATCGTGTTAGATTGAAAATATCACAGGTGCGGGATAAAGCGACATGACCTGCATCTGATACAAAATGGAAAAGGAGAATGATCATGAAAAAGAAAATCCTCAGCCTTGCTCTTGTTGGAGCCATGTGCGTAGGGCTGCTCGCCTCCTGCGGTGGCAAGAAAAACGCCACCTGGAAGGTCACCTGCCCCTGGGCCCCCTCCGGCGTAGCTGCCATGGTGAGCCAGCAGGCCGCCACCAAGTCCACCGAATATTCCGATACCATCACACTGGTGGCCGAGGCCATCAAGGGCGACGCCGCCACCGTGAACACCTGGGTGGCCGACACCAAGGCCAACGCCACCGAGCTGGTATTTGTAGGCGAGGGTCTGCTGTCCATCACCTCTATTCTGGACCCCAGCAAGATGCAGTTCGGCTATGAGGACTTTGTCTTTGTGGAGAACCTCTATTCCTCCATCTTCGTCCTCTCCGCCGACGCCGAGCTGAACATCAACAGCATCGCCGACCTGGAGGCCTATGTGAAGCAGGGCACGGAAATCAGCGTGGCTGTCAACGGCGCCACCAGCTCCGAGGCCTTCCTGGCTGCCGCCCTGTTCGGCTCCATGGGCGCCGGCGACCAGCTGAAGCTGACCCCCTACCAGTCCGCCGCTGAGGCCGCCCAGGCCGTGGCCCGGGGCGAGACCCAGTTCGCCGTCTCCCACCAGTCCCAGATTCTGGAGACCTACCAGCAGAAGGGCGTCACCGTGGTGTGCGCCTTCGACGAGAACGACATCGCCAACGGCCCCTTCGAGGGGGTTGAGGGCGTGGGCCAGCACGGCTACCCCTACTTCCGCAACCGCTGCTTCGTTATGGCCCGGGCCGGCACCGACGAGGCCAAGGTGAAGGAGCTGAAGGAGCTCTACGACAAGATCCTGGCCGACAAGGAAGTGGTGGAGTGGCTCCAGGGCACCATGCTGCTGGAGGCGGACACCATGTCTGTGGAGGATGTGGAGGCCCACATTGAAAACGTGAAGAACATCGTCAACGAGTACAAGGACATCGTTGCCGGCTGACCTGAGCACTGCGCATGACAAGCAGGGGATGGGATCGGGATAGGACCCCGCCCATCCCCTGCTTCATTTTGAAATTTGAAATCTGGAGAGGAGGTCCCCCCATGAGTAAATGGGTGGAGCAGTTCAACGGCCGTATGGACGCCTGGGGCCGGAAGCTGCATGAGAAAGAGATTCGGATTCCCATAGATTTAGTCACCGGCATCGTATTTTTCTTCTTTGCCCTTTGGATTTTCCTGGTCATGCCGGACCAGGTGGCGATTTCTGAGAAGGATGTGGTCAACGGCCGGGCCTTCCCCACGCTGCTGATGGCGGTTATGATGCTCTGCTGCGCTATGCTGGTGGCCAAGGAGCTGTATAAGCTGGCCACCAAGCAGCCCCTGAATTGGAAGGTCATCAACGTTCAGGTGGAGATGAAGGCTCTGGTGATTCTGGCCATTCTGGTGCTCACATGGCTGCTCAGCAGGCTCACCGGCCTGTTTGTGGTGGGCGCAGTCTTCTGCTGCCTGGGCTTTCTGCTCTATTTCCGGTGCCGGAAGAAGTCCTACTATGTCATTACCCTGGCGCTGGCGGTGGCCATCTGGGCCGCCTTCCGTTTCGCCCTGGGCGTGGACTTTTAAGGAAGGGGGACGGCTTATGTTGCAGCATATCATTCCGGCCACCGGCCTGCTGTTCACGTTGCAGAATATCCTGTGGATCAACATCGGCGTGTTCATCGGCTCGGTGTTTGCGGCCATCCCCGGCCTGAGCGTCATTCTGTGCGTCATCCTCTTCCTGCCCGTCACCTACTCCATGACCGCCATCCCCGGCATGATGTTCCTGCTGGGCATCTACTGCGCCGGCGGCTACGGCGGCAGCGTGTCCGCCATCCTCATCAACACCCCCGGCACCCCCCACGCGGCGGCCACCATGCTGGACGGCCACCCGCTGTCCGAGCAGGGGAGGACCAAGGCGGCGCTGAAGATCGCCCTGTACGCCTCCACCTTCGGCGGGGTGTTCTCCGCCCTGATGCTCCTCTTCCTGGGGCCCCAGGTGGCCAGGATTGCCGCCCAGCTGGGCACGGCGGAGTATTTTATGGTCTGCGTCTTCGGCCTGACCATCATCGCCGGCGTGTCGGGCAAGAGCATGATCAAGGGCCTGATCTCCGCCTGCCTGGGTCTGCTCATCTCCTGCGTGGGTTCCGACCCCATGACCAGCTACGACCGCTTTACCTTCGGCATCCCCCGGCTCTACCTGGGGCTGGACCTGGCCGTCTGCCTCATCGGCTTGTTCGCCCTGGTGGAGATTATGTCCAAAGCGGAGCGGCGGCTGGACCGGCTCAACCTGGACACCACCCAGATCAAGGATGACGGGGTCATCACCAAGGCGGAGTATAAGCGCATGGCCCGGCCGGTTCTGCTCTCCTCCATCATCGGCGTGATGGTGGGCATTATTCCCGGCACCGGGGCCTCGGAGGCCTCCTGGTTCAGCTACAACACCGCCAAGAACATGTCCAAGCACCCGGAGGAGTTCGGCCACGGTTCGGTGGAGGGGATCGCCGCCGCCGAGTCGGCCAACAACGCCGTCACCGGCGCCACCCTGATTCCCCTGCTCACCCTGGGCATCCCCGGCGACGGTACGGTGGCCATTATGCTCTCCGCCCTGATGATCAACGGCCTGAACCCCGGCCTCAGCCTGTTCACCACCCAGGGGGACATCATGTACGCCATCATGCTAGGCCTGATCCTGGTTAATATTTTCATGCTGCTCCAGGGAAAGTTCCTCACCACCCTCTTTGCCAAGGTGGTGTCCATCCCCCAGGAAATTCTGACCCCTATTATCGTCATCTTCTGCTTTGCGGGGGCCTACTCGGTCAATGAGAACTACTTCGACATGGGCGTGGCGCTGATCTTCGGCGCACTGGCCTGGATTCTGCGCAAGCTGGAGCTGCCCCCGGTGCCCATCCTGCTGGGCCTGGTGCTGGGCAGCATGACTGAGACCAACTTCCGCCGGGCCCTGCTCATCTCCAACGGCAGCCCCAAGATCTTTTTCAGCAGCGTGTACTGCATCATCTTCCTGGTCCTGATCCTGCTGGCAGTGGGCACCATTGTCCGAGGCAAGATCAAGGAGCGAAACGCCAGCCAGCAGAAGGAGGACTGACAAATGCCAAATAATATTATTTTCTACTTTACCGACCAGCAGCGCTGGGACACCTGCGGCTGCTTCGGCCAGCCCCTGGACATCACGCCCAACCTGGACCAGCTGGCCCGGGAGGGGGTCAAGTTTGACAACGCCTTCTCCCCCCAGCCGGTGTGCGGCCCCTGCCGGGCCCTGTTCCAGACGGGCAAGTGGCCCACCGAGACGGGCTGCTTCCGCAACAACATCATGCTGCCCGCCGGGGTAAAGACCCTGGGCAGCTATATTGAGGAGGCGGGCTACGAGACCGCCTACATCGGCAAGTGGCACCTGGCCAGCGACGGGGAGCTGGAGAAGCCCCCCACCATCGACCACACCGTCACCGCCATTCCCCGGGAGCTGCGGGGGGGCTATACCGGCTTCTGGCGCACCGCCGACGTGCTGGAGTTCACCTCCCACGGCTACGACGGCTACGTTTTTGACGAAAACGACCGGCGCATCGACTTCAAGGGCTACCGGGCCGACTGCATCAACGACCTGGCCCTGGAGTTCTTCGACCAGTACGACGGGAAGAGACCCTTCTTTATGACCATCTCCCAGATCGAGCCCCACCACCAGAACGACCACAAGCACTACGAGGGTCCGGAGGGGTCCAGGGAGCGGTTCAAGGACTTTGTTCTGCCCGAGGACCTGAAGGCGCTGGGGGGCAACGCGGCCGAGGAGTACCCCGACTATCTGGGCCAGTGCGCCAGCCTGGACGAGAACCTGGGCAGGCTGGTGGCCCGGCTGAAGGAGAAGGGGCTGTATGAGGATACGGTGATCATCTTCGCCTCTGACCACGGCTCCCACTTCCTCACCCGCAACCGGGACTCCCACCTCAACGGCTATGACGACTACAAGCGCTCCTGTCACGACGCGGCCCTCCACGTGCCCCTGGTCATCGCCGGCGGGCCCTTCAAGGGGGGGATCGCCGTGGAGGAGCTGGTGAGCACCGCCAGCCTGCCCAAGACCATTCTGGCCCTGGCCGGGGTGGACGTGGGGGACGCCATGATCGGGGAAAACCTCCTTGACGTGGTGGAGAAAAAGGACGATAATAGACCCAACGAGATTTTCGCGCAGATCTCTGAGAGCCGGGTGGGCCGGTGCATCCGCACGGCCCGGTATACCTACTCCGTCTACGCCCCCGGCGTCAACGGCGGAGAGGCGGCCGCCGCCGGCCGGTATGCCGACGACTTCCTCTACGACATGGAGGAGGACCCCCACCAGCTGAACAACGTGGTGGCCAGCCCCGCCTATGCCCAGGTGAAGGAGGAGCTGCGGGCCCGCCTGCTGGACTGGATTGAGAAGGCGGAGGGCGTCCGCCCTGTGATTGCCGACTGAGGGGGACCTGCGCGGCCTGACGAGGAGGACGCAATGAAGGAGCTGGACGGGAAGTCGGAGATGGTCTATCTCTGGGTACGGGCCTATATCGAGGCGAATAAGTTCTCCAGCAACACGAAAATCCCCTCAGAGAACACCCTGAGCCGGAAGCTGGCCGTCAGCCGGGAGACGGTGCGCCGGGCCCTGGAGCGGCTGGCCCAGGAGGGGCTGCTCCTCCGGGTGAAGGGCAGCGGCACCTACATCGACAAGGAGGTGGCCCTGTCCTGGGAGCTGGGGGGAAGCGGTGGAAAGCTGAAAATCGGACTGATCCTTCAGGGCCAGGACAGCAACGCCAACTCCAGTTTGATAGAGGGCATCCGCAGCGTTCTGTCTCCCGACCAGGTGGACCTGCGCACCTTTCTGACGGACAACAAGTTCTCCAATGAGCGCCACTGTCTCCAGACCGTCATCAACCAGGGCTTTCAGGGCTTCATCGTAGACGGCGTGAAGGCCAGCCTGCTCAACCCCAACCTGGACTGCTACCAGAAAATCTACCAGAAGCGGATTCCTGTCATCTTTTACAACAACTACTACAAAAACCTGAAGTGTCCCCGAGTAGTGGTCAACGACCTGCGGTGCGCCCAGGAGCTGATCGGCCTGCTGGTCCGGGAGGGCCACCGGAATATCGCCGGAGTTTTTGTCTCTGACAACTACCAGAGTATCGAGAAGTTCCAGGGGATGGCCGCCGCCCTCCGGGAAAACGGAGTGGCGTATCAGGACGACTACATCAAGTGGTGCGTTTCCAACGAGGCCCACGACCCCAGCTTTGCCCGCTCCATCGACCGCTTTCTCAAGGGCCTGCCCCGGTGTACCGCGGTGGTCTGTTGCAACTACATGATCTATCAGCTAGTGCGGCAGGTGCTGGAGAAGCAGCACAAGCGGGTGCCGGAGGACTGCTCGCTGGTGTGCTTCGACTACTCCCGGGACGACTGGGAGGCGGAGGGGGTCACCTGCTCCGTTCACCAGGGCTACCGGATCGGGCAGGAGGTGGCCTCCCGGCTGACGCAGATGATTCGGAACCGGGACTGCGACGATCTGGGCTATACCTGTGTCCTGTCCCCGGAGATCTATGTGGGCCGTTCCGTCGGCCCTGCCATAGAATAGAACGTGCGGGCCGCCCATATTGGGCGGCCCGCCACAAAAAGGAGGAGTTTCCATGCCGCCCCTGAGCATCCTGATCAAGCCGGCCTCCAGCGCCTGCAACCTGCGCTGCGCCTACTGCTTCTACGCCGACGAGGCCAGTATCCGTGCCGTGCCCAACTACGGCTTGATGTCCCAGGCGGTGAGCCATGCCTTGATTGAAAAAGCGGCGGGGGCGGCGGAGGGCTCCATTACATTCCTGTTTCAAGGCGGCGAGCCCACCCTGGCGGGGCTGGACTTCTACCGGGATTTTGTCTCCCATGTGAAGAAGACGGTCCCCTCGGCTCTGGCGGTTCAGTACGCCATTCAGACAAACGGGATGGAGCTGGACGGGGAATGGTGCCGGTTTTTTCAGGAAAACCGCTTTCTGACGGGCCTGTCCCTGGACGGGAACCGAGAGTGTCACGACCGGTTCCGTCGGGATGGGGAGGGAAAGGGTACCTACAACCGGGTGATGAAGGCGGCCCGCCTGCTGGAGGAGGCCGGAGTGAAGTACAATGTCCTCACGGTGGTAACGGGCTATCTGGCCCGGCATATCCAGAGCGTCTTTTCCGCGCTGTGCAGCGGCGGCTTCCGGTTCCAACAGTACATCCC
>CATNCS010000081.1 GCA_950097245.1 uncultured Oscillospiraceae bacterium
CCGAGATGATGGCCTACACCAAGAACAACATCCTGGTGCAGTCCGCTCAGGCTATGCTGGCTCAGGCCAACCAGATTCCTCAGGGCGTCCTCCAGCTGCTGGGCTGATCCTGAAGAATCCTCAAAACACAGGAACCCTGTATGGGGACGGGCTTTTGCCCGTCCCCTTGTTTTTTTTACCTCATCCGTCACGGCCCTCCGGGCCGCGCCACCTTCCCCTGAAGGGGAAGGCTTTTGGGGTGCGTCTCTTAGCCTTCCCCTTTAGGGGAAGGTGGCATTTGCGAAGCAAATGACGGATGAGGTCCCCCCGCAGGGGAAGCCTCCTTTCAAAAGGAGGTGCCCCAGTTCGCAAACTGGGGCGGAGGATTGCGTTTCGCGAAGCGAAACATACGAAGTAAAGAAAATCTGTACAAATCGAATGTATTTCATACATTTTGTTTCGCAAAATACAATCCTCAGTCACGGCTTCGCCGTGCCAGCTCCTTTCAAAAGGAGCCATGTTTTCGGGGGCTGTCTTTGTAGAAAACGGAAAAAAGGGGCGGGGAGGCAAAAATTCCCTTGACAGGGGCGGGAAATGGGGTATAATAAGCCTCAAGTATTTTAGTTAAATTTTTTTAGATAAAATACTTGAAATTTTGAAAGGCAGGTAACTGAACATGGAAATTACCTTTGAGAGCGTGCGCGACGTGATTGTGGAGACCCTGAGCTGCGACGAGGCCGACGTGAAGCTGGACACCAACCTCATCGAGGACCTGGAGGCCGACTCCCTGGAGATCGTGGAGCTGTCCATGGCCCTGCAGGAGAAGCTGGGCGTGGGCATCGAGGACGAGGATTTGGAGAAAATCCACACCGTGCAGGACATTCTGGACTACATCAAGAGCAAGCAGGCCTGACGCGCCGGGAGGGCAGTCTATGGAATTGCAGGAAGTTTACGGTCTGATGGACCGCTTTGCCGCCTCCGGCCTGACGGCCCTGGAGTGGGCGTGGGGGGAGGAGAGGATCAGTCTGCGCCGGGAGGGGACCGCGTCCCCGGCCGCCGCGCCCGCCCCCGTCCCCGCCGCCCGGGCGGAGGAGGAGGGCGAGGCGGTGGCCTCCCCCCTGGTGGGGGTGTTCTACGCCGCCTCCGCCCCGGAGGAGCCCCCCTATGTCACCCCCGGAGCCAGGGTGAAGAAGGGGGACACCCTGTGCCTCATCGAGGCCATGAAGATGATGAGCGAGGTCCCCGCCCCCGCCGACTGCGTGGTGGAGGAGGTCCTGGCAAAGGACGGCGAGGCCGTGGGGGTGGGAACCCCCCTGTTCCGAATCCGGAGGGTGTGAGGCCATGGTAAAGCGCGTATTGATCGCCAACCGGGGGGAGATCGCCCTGCGGATCATCCGGGCCTGCCGGGAGCTGGACATCGAGACGGTGGCGGTGTACTCCCAGGCCGACGAGACCGCCCTGCCCGCCCAGCTGGCCACCCGGTCGCTGTGCATCGGCCCGTCCCGGGCGGCGGACAGCTACCTGAATCAGGACGCCATCCTCTCTGCGGCCCTGGCCACCGGCTGCGACGCCCTCCACCCGGGCTACGGCTTTCTGTCGGAAAACCCGGACTTTGCCGACCGGTGCGTCCAGGCGGGGCTGAGGTACATCGGCCCCTCCGGCGACGTGATCCGCAAGCTGGGCAGCAAGTCCGCCGCCCGGACTCTGGCTCAGAGCGCCGGGGTCCCGGTGGTGCCCGGCTCCGACGGGGCCCTGAAGAACGTCCGCCAGGGGAAAAAGCTGGCGGAGGAGGTGGGCTATCCCGTGCTGCTGAAGGCCTCCGCCGGAGGGGGTGGCCGGGGCATGCGCCAGGCGGACGGCCCGGAGGATATCGACCGGGCCTTTCAGGAGGCCAGGGCCGAGGCGGTGGCCTGCTTCGGCGACGGAGAGCTCTATCTGGAGAAGCTGGTGGTCAACCCCCGGCACATTGAGTTTCAGATTATGGCGGACACCCAGGACCATGTGGTCCACCTGGGGGAGCGGGACTGCTCCATTCAGCGCCGCCGGCAGAAGCTGGTGGAGGAGTCCCCGTCAAAGGCCCTCACCCCCGCCCTGCGGGAGGAGATGGGCCGGGCCGCCGTAGCCGCCGCCAAAGCGGCGGGCTATGTGGGGGCGGGGACGGTGGAGTTTGTCCTGTCCCCCGACGGAACATTTTACTTTATCGAGATGAACACCCGCATCCAGGTGGAGCACCCGGTCACCGAGCTGGTCACCGGCATCGACCTGGTGAAGGAGCAGCTCCGGGTGGCCTCCGGCCTGCCCCTGTCCTTCGCCCAGGAGGACGTAAAGGTATCGGGCCACGCCATCGAGTGCCGGATTAACGCCGAGGACCCGGAGCGGGAGTTTGTCCCCTGTCCCGGGACCACCACCTTTCTCCACCTGCCCGGCGGGCCGGGGGTGCGGGTGGACACCGCCCTGTACACCGGCTACCAGGTGCCCCCCTACTACGATTCCCTGGTGGCCAAGGTGCTGGCCCACGGCTCCACCCGGCTGGAGGCCATCCGCCGGATGCGCCGGGCCCTGGAGGAGCTGATTATCGAGGGCTACCCCACCAACGCCCCTCTGGCCCACCTGATTATGCACGACCGGTCATTTGTTCGGGGCCAGTATGACACCGGCTACCTGGACGGGAATCTGGAGAGGCTGCTGGAGCTGGCCCGGACCTGTGACCGCCTGATGGAGGATGAAGGATGAACGGAACATTTTCCCGGCGCCGGGACAGGCTGCTGACCTACCGGGCCATGCGGGAGGGGAAAATTACCTCCTCCCGGCGGACCCGGTGCTCCGCCTGCGGGGCGGAGAGTCCCCAGCTGGAGTGGGACCGGAGCCTGCAGGTCTGTCCCAGGTGCGGCTTTCACGCCCCCGTGGGGGCCTACTATCGCCTGTCCAATATTCTGGACCCCGGCTCCTTTCAGGAGCTGGAGGAGAAGCTGGCCCCCGCCGACCCCCTGTCCTTCCCCGACTACCCCGCCAAGCTGGAGCAGCTGGAGGAGGCCACCGGCCTGAAGGACGGGGCCGTGGCCGCTCTGGGCAGGATTGAGGGCCGCAGGGCGGTGTTCGGGGTGCTGGACAGCCGCTTTCTCATGGGCAGCATGGGCACGGCGGTGGGGGAGAAGATCACCCGGGCCGCTGAGTATGCCGATAAGAAAAGGCTGCCCCTGGTGATTTTCTCCGCCAGCGGCGGAGCCCGGATGCAGGAGGGCATCTTTTCTCTGATGCAGATGGCCAAGACTGCCGCCGCTATCCAGCGGTTTCAGAGTCGGGGCGGGCTGTACATCTCCTGCTTCACCCACCCCACCACCGGTGGGGTGACGGCCAGCTTCGCCTCTCTGGGGGACATCATGCTGGCCGAACCGGGCGCACTTATCGGCTTCGCCGGCCCCCGGGTGATTGAGCAGACCATCAAGGAGCAGCTGCCCGAGGGCTTTCAGAGGGCGGAGTACCTGCTGGACCACGGCTTTCTGGACCGGATCGTCCCCCGCAGTGAGTGGCGGACGGTGCTGAGCCAGCTGCTGGCCCTCCACGAGAAGGGGGGCCGTCCATGAGCCGCTTTACACCGGAGGAGAAGGTAAAGCTCGCCCGCCACCCGGACCGTCCGGGGACAGCGGACTTTATCGACGCCCTGTTTACCGACTTCTTTGAGCAGCGGGGCGACCGTTTCTGCGGCGAGGACCCCAGCATTCTGGGCGGCATCGCCCGGTTCCACGGCCGGCCTGTCACGGTGGTGGGCCACCGAAAGGGAAAAAGCCTGGAGGAAAACCTCCGCTGTAACTTTGGCATGCCCTCCCCCGAGGGCTACCGGAAGGCCCAGCGGCTGATGAAGCAGGCGGAGAAATTCGGCCGGCCCATCATCACCTTTGTGGATACCCCGGGGGCTTATCCGGGAAAAGAGGCGGAGGAGCGGGGCCAGGGGGAGGCCATCGCCCGGTGCCTGGCCCTGATGAGCGCCCTGGAGGTACCCATTATCTCCGTCATTACCGGGGAGGGGGGCAGCGGCGGGGCCCTGGCCCTGGCCGTGGCCAACCGGGTGCTCATGCTGGAGCACGCGGTGTACTCCGTCCTCTCCCCCGAGGGCTTCGCCTCCATTCTGTGGAAGGACTCCTCACGGGCGGACGAGGCCTGCGGGGTGATGAAGCTCACCGCTCAGGACCTGCGTCGGGGCGGAATTGTCCAGGGGGTGCTGCGGGAGCCTGAGGGCGGCGCCCACACCGACTGGCAGGCCGTCTTCCGCACAATGGACGCCGCCTTGACCCGGGAGCTGGCCGGGCTGGAGAAGTGGAAAGGGCCCGCCCTGGCCAGACAGCGGTACGAGATGTTCCGCGCCATGGGGCAGGGCCTGCCCCCGGCAGGGAGGGAGGAGCCATGAGCGCGCCCCGTATTTTAGCCACCGGCCGGTGTCTGCCGGAGCGGGTGGTCACCAACGAGGAACTGAGCCGGACGGTGGACACCAGCGACCAGTGGGTGTTCAGCCGCACCGGGATACACAGCCGCCATTTCTGTACCGCCGAGACCGGCCTGGATCTGGCCGCGAGCGCCGCCCGCCGGGCCATGGACCGGGCGGGAATGACAGCGGCGGACATCGGTGTTTGTATCGCAGCCACCTTTACCCCCGACCACGCCAGCCCCTCCACCGCCTGCCTGCTCCAGCGGGAGCTGGAGCTGGGGGAGGACACGGTCTGCTTCGACCTGAACGCCGCCTGTGCCGGGTTCCTGTACGGGCTGAAAACTGCCCACGCCCTGCTGGAGGACGCCCCCCGGCCCTGCGCCCTTGTGGTGGGGGCGGAGGTCATCAGCCGGGTGATGGACATGACCGACCGCAACACCTGCGTCCTCTTCGGGGACGGGGCCGGGGCGGCTGTGGTCCGCCGGGACGAGGGCCGCAGCTGGCACACGGTGTTCGGCTCCCGGGGCGACCCGGCCAGCATCCGGGTCCAGGGGCCGGGGCCGGTCCCCTCCGCCATTCACATGGACGGCAAGGCGGTGTTCCGCTTCGCTGTGGAGGTGGTGGAGCGCTCCATCCGCCAGCTTTTAGCGGCGGAGGGGCTGGAGTCCGTCAACGACCTGGATCTGGTGGTGTGCCACCAGGCCAACGCCCGGATTATCGACTTTGTGGCAAAGCGCCTGAAGGCCCGGGAGGGGCTGTTTTTCAAAAATATGGACCGCTACGGCAATACCTCCGCCGCCAGCATCCCCATTGCGTTGGATGAGCTGGTAGAGCAGGGACGGCTGCGGCCCGGTATGCGGATTGTGACGGTGGGCTTCGGCGGAGGGCTGACCTGGGCCGGGGCGCTGCTGCGGTGGTAGAGACCCGTAGGGGCGCACATTGTGCGCCCGCAGTGTATGAGATAATAACAGCGGGCGGACAATGTCCGCCCCTACAGATGCGTGTCCATGAAGGAGTGCAAAACATGAAATTAAACGAAATCCTGGGGACCGAATTCCCCATTATCCAGGGCGGCATGGCCAATATCGCCACCGGCGAATTTGCCGCCGCCGTGTCCAACGCCGGGGCCCTGGGCCTCATCGGGGCGGGGGGCATGAACGCGGATATGCTCCGGGAGCACATCCGCAAGTGCAAGAGCCTCACCGATAAGCCCTTCGGAGTGAACATCATGCTGATGAACCCCGCCGCCCCCGAGATGGCCCAGGTGGTCATTGAGGAGGGGGTGAAGGTGGTCACCACCGGGGCGGGAGTGCCCAGCCAGTTTGTCCCCGCCTGGAAGGAGGCGGGTATCAAGGTTTTCCCCGTGGTCCCCGCCACCACCCTGGTCAAACGCCTGGAGCCCCTGGGGGTGGACGGCTTTATCGCCGAGGGCACCGAGTCCGGGGGCCACGTGGGCGAGCTGACCACCATGGCTCTGGTGCCCCAGGTGTGCGAGTGCACCGACCTGCCCGTCATCGCCGCCGGAGGCATCGCCTCGGGCCGGCAGCTGGCCGCCGCCTTTGCCCTGGGGGCCTGCGGGGCCCAGGTGGGCACCTGCCTGCTGGTGAGTGAGGAGTGCCCCATCCACGACAACTACAAGCAGGCCATTTTGAAGGCCAAGGACAGCGACACCACCGTCACCGGGCGGTCGGTAAACGCCCCGGTGCGTATTTTGAAGAATCAGATGTCCCGGGAGTATCTGAAGCAGGAGCGGGCCGGAGCCAGCCGGGAGGAGCTGGAGAAGTTCACTCTGGGCTCTCTGCGCCGGGCGGTCTTCGACGGCGACACCAAGACCGGCTCCCTCATGTGCGGCCAGAACGCCGGCTTGCTCCATGAGATTCGCCCCCTGCGGGCCATTCTGGAGGAGCTGTGTTCGAACTGTCATGAGACGGCCCAGCAGCTGGCTCAGGAGGTTTGACATGAAATTAGCCTTTGTATACGCCGGCCAGGGCAGCCAGCATGTGGGCATGGGGCGGGATTTTTACCGGGAGTATCCCGAATTTGCCAACATCTTTGACCACGCTCCGGTGGACTTTGACCTGAAACAGCTCTGCTTTGAGGGTCCGGAGGAGCGGCTGTCCCAGACCCGGTACACCCAGCCCTGCATGGTGGCCTTCGCCCTGGGCGTGACCGACCTGCTGTACAAGGAGGGTATCCGCCCTGAAATTGCGGCGGGACTGTCTCTGGGGGAGTACTCCGCCCTCTACGCCGCCGGGGTGTTCAGCCGGGGGACCGCCATTTCCACCGTGGCCCTCCGGGGCAAGGCCATGGAGGAAGCGGCCGCCGGCCTGGACTGCGGCATGACCGCAGTGCTGGGGCTGGACCGGGAGAAGCTCCAGACCGCCTGTGACCAGGCGGCGGAGCTGGGCGCCGTTCAGATCTGCAACTACAACTGTCCCGGCCAGCTGGTCATCGGTGGAGAGAAGGCGGCAGTGGACCGGGCCGGGGAGCTGGCCCGCGAGCTGGGGGCCAAGCGGTGTATGCCCCTGAAGGTGAGCGGGCCCTTCCACACCCGGCTGATGAGGCCCGCCGGGGACGCCCTGGCAAAGCATTTTAAGACCATCTCCTTCGGCCCCATGGCCTTCCCCGTCTATTTCAACTGCAAGGGCGGGCCCGCGGGGCCCAACGACTCCGTCCCCCCCCCGCCGGGCCAGCTCCAGACAGACGGCCCGTCCAATCCCCCGGCTCCCGCCGGTGACCAGAGCCACGTTTCCCTTTAAGCTCATGCCGTTTCTCCTTTCAAAGCGGAAACCACGCTGGAAAAA
>CATNCS010000082.1 GCA_950097245.1 uncultured Oscillospiraceae bacterium
ACCGGGACGGCCTGATGCTGGGCATCTGCAACGGCTTCCAGGCCCTGGTCAAGCTGGGGCTGGTGCCCTTCGGCGACATCCGGCCTATGGACGACACCTGTCCCACCCTGACCTACAACCTGATCGGCCGCCACCAGAGCCGGTATGTCACCACCCGGGTGGCCAGCGTGAACTCCCCCTGGATGCTCAAGTGCCAGGTGGGCGAGGAGTACACCATCCCCATCTCCCACGGCGAGGGCCGCTTTGTGGCTCCGGAGGGCGTCATCGCGGACCTGATCGCCCACGGCCAGGTGGGCACCCAGTACGTGGACCTGGAGGGCAGGCCCACCATGGACGTGCTGGCCAACCCCAACGGCTCCATGGAGGCCATCGAGGGCATATTCTCCCCCGACGGCCGGGTCTTCGGCAAGATGGGCCACCTGGAGCGCCGGGGCCCCTTCGTGGGAGTCAACATCCCTGGGAACAAGCATATGCCCCTGTTTGAGAGCGGCGCGGAGTACTTTAAATAAACTGAACTTCCCGGGCGTGGAGCGATTCCGCGCCCGGGAAAATAAAAATGAAAATTTTAAAAAAACTGTTGACAACCGGGGAAAAATCCGCTATACTAGCTCTTGCCCTGTTTGAGGGGGCATGACACGGCGGCATAGCTCAGTTGGCTAGAGCACTCGGTTCATACCCGGGGTGTCACTGGTTCAAATCCAGTTGCCGCTACCAAAAATTACGGACAAACTGTCCGTTTCCATATTTGAAAACGGCCCGGTGGTCAAGCGGTTAAGACTCCGCCCTTTCACGGCGGCAACACGGGTTCGAGTCCCGTCCGGGTCACCACCACTTTCAGCCGTTTCCATATGGAGGCATAGCTCAGCCGGTAGAGCGCTCGCCTCACACGCGAGAGGTCACAGATTCGAGTTCTGTTGTCTCCACCAGAAAAAGTTCTGAAATCGAAAGATTTCAGAACTTTTTCTTTTACTTTAAGCAGAAAAAGTTGTAAAATCAAAAAATGTCCCGCAAGATGCTCTAAAACGGCAGCTTATCCATCACCTGGCCCGACATCTATGGAACGGTCAGTTAGTTTTGTCGGCGGTGTGGCGGGGGGCGATGCAGCAGCCCGGCTATACCGCCCAATTGAACAGGCCGCGTTGTGCGAAAAGGCAGCCCCCTCCTCAAGCTCCTTCCGGAGCTTGAGGACCGCTGTAGGCCGGATACCGCGCCTGGACCGCGGCCTTGAAGGACTCTCTGCCGGCACAGGAGGAGGCGATAGTCTTCAGCTCCTCCAGGTAGCGGATCTTGGCCTCCGCGTCCTTCAGGTCCTCCGGGGTATAGTGAGAGGTGAGGATCAGGTCATAGCCGTTCCGCATATAGCCTTGCAGCCGGGCGATCATGGCGTCGGCGTGGCCGGCCCCGGCCACGATGGAGTGGCAGTCGTGGCCCAGCATGTGGGTGTAGACCGCGTTGATCTCGGGGATTTCCACATCAAAGGCCTCCGCCGTCTGATGGATGACGAACCGGATGCCGCCGATGCTCACCTCCCCTTCGGCGAGGGTGTGGGTGATGGGATGGATGGAGCTGTCAAAGCCGCTGCCAAAGGCGGCGGTGAACTGGTCAATCAGGGCCTTGCCGCCCCCCTGACGAGTGTACTCCACGGCATTGGCGGTGGCGTATTTGGGTGCCTCCGGCAGGAAGGAGCCGCCGGCGCCGTGATAGGCCACCAGTACGCCGGCCACCTCCCGGTCCGCCAGATACTCGTTCAGCACGGCCACACTGGCGGTGAAGCAGGGGGACTCAATGGCCACAAATTTTCCCGCCTTCTCCACCAGAAACACCTCGTCCGCCAGCGGGTCGCCGGTCTGATAGGCGTGGAGCTTTATGGAGCCGAAATCATAGATGTGCATTTCCCCCTGGGCCAGCCGGACCGTAGTAAAATCTTTCTTGTTCATCGTGTATACCTCCAAGGCTTTTGTTTTGAACGCCGGGTGTTTCCCTTCGTTGTCTGTATCATAGCAGGCCTTTGGAGGGCTGTGAAGTACGCACAATTTTGTAACATAGGGTACAGGCCGGTAACTATCGCTGCGCCGCAAGGGTTTCAGGGGTTAAAAAAGTTTTCGGCCATGCCTGTGCACCAGCGATACACCGTTTGATACAGAGGAAATCGCAGCGATTTATTCATGTGGCGGAGCAAACGGCGCGGAGACAGGTCAAACCGATCTCTGCGCCGTTCTATGTTTCCTACGCCCGCTGCCAGAGCAGCATATTGCTTTCAAACAGGGCGTTTACCCTGCCGGTATCCTTCAGCCACGCCAGGTAGGAGCGGACGGTGCTGCCCACCAGGACATACTGCTCAAAGCTCATGGTCAGCCCGCAGTCGGTAAACAGCCGTTGCAGAATAGCCTCAAAGCAGAGCGGCTCCTGACAGATGCCGGTGATCCTGTCCGCAATCTCCAGCACCTTGCCGATGTTGTACTGTGCGAGGGCCGTCACATCCTCCGACGCCTCCGCGTGAGCCGGGACGAACATTTTCGCTTGCAGGGATTTCACCATCTCCAGTGTGTTCAGATA
This sequence comes from uncultured Oscillospiraceae bacterium, assembly GCA_950097245.1. Classification (GTDB taxonomy): domain Bacteria; phylum Bacillota; class Clostridia; order Oscillospirales; family Oscillospiraceae; genus Lawsonibacter. The sequence continues at coordinate 2,557 of CATNCS010000082.1, forward strand.
GGCGGCCACATCGTAGATAAAGCCGATCTGATACTTGTCCAGCGTCTCCCGGCTGGACAGGCAGTCCGCCAGATAGGCCACATCGTCGCTCGTCCGAAAGCCCACCATATCGAAGAAGTGCCCCGGCAGGGGGATGATTGCAAAGCCCTCCGGCAGACATTCCTCCGTCAACTCCCGGGCGTCGCTCTCCTGGGCCATGAGGAATTTGTGCCGCAGCTCCCTGCACGGATAGCCGCCGTACAAAAAGGACGGCTCCAGAACGGGGTGCCGGGTAAAGGCGCAGTCGATCCCCGGCGCGTAGATTCTGCACCCGGTCTGGCCCTGCAAATACCGGTTGCCGCCGATGTGGTCGGCGTTGGAGTGAGTGTTGTAGATGGCGGTGAGGTGCCAGCCGTTGGCGTCCAGAAGCTGCCGGACTTTGCGTCCGGCGTCCTTGTCGTTGCCGCTGTCAATCAGGCAGACGTCCTGCCCCTCCAGACGCACCAGCCCCATCTTCGCCGGACTTTGGATGTAATAGCTCCGCTCCGAAACCTGGATCAATTCGTACATAACAGGTAGCCTCCTTCGCTGTATCAGATGTTGACCGCTTTATGATATAATAAACCAACCGGCCCGGATTGTCCAGTTGCGCTGTCAAACTGTCCAGTCACGTCAACCGGGCTTACCCTGACGGCCATTTGAACGAAGAAACAGACAGAGGAATATTGCCATGATAAGAATCGCAATTTGTGATGATGAAGCCCCCGCCCGCGCCTACCTCGCGTCCCTGATCCGGGCGCAGGACTGCCCCTGTGAGGTGGTGGAGTACACCTCCGCCGGAGACTGCCTCGCAGACTGCCGGGAGATTGACCTGCTCTTTCTGGACATTGAGCTGAACGCCACCGGCCCGGACGGTATGGCGCTGGCCCGCTGGCTCAGGGAGGGCGATTCTGCCGACCAGCCGGTCATCATCTTTGTGACCGGCTATGAGCGGTATGTGTTCGACGCCTTTGACGTGGGTGCGTTCCAATACCTGCTGAAGCCAGTGGACGAGAAGAAGTTTGCCCAGGTCTTTGCCCGCGCGGTTGCACAGATTGGGGCCAGGCGGGAAAAACCGGCCCGCACCCTGACGCTGCAATGGGCGGGGGTCAGCCGAACCGTACCGCTGGACAGCATTTATTACATCGAAAGCAGCAATCATAAGGTAGTCCTGCGGCTGAAAGACGGGGAATTTTCCTGCTACGGGAAAATCCGGGACCTGGAGGCGGAGCTGGGCGATCAGTTCTTCCGTGTCCACAAGGGCTATCTGGTCAACCTCGCCTATGTGGAGGGGTACAGCAGAACGGAGCTGACGCTGACCGGCGGAGAAAAGCTGTTGATCTCCAAATACAAGTACCCGGATTTCGTGAAGGCCTACCTCCGCTTTCTGAAAGGGGGGACGGGCCTGTGAGCGAGACAGGGTTTCGGATCTTCAATCAGGCATTTTCCGCCGGGGCGGAATTGACCTACGCCGCCCTGCTCACCGCCTTTTTCCGGCCCTTCGTTCCCCGGGACAAACGGCGGCGCGGGCTGCTCCTTGTTTTTTTCGTCAATATTCTCTTTGAGCTGGTCTGCAGCCGGGCGGCGCTGCCCCAGGGCTCCTTCGGGCTGCTCCTGATGGCGATGCTGCTGGCGGTATCCAGGTGGATCGGCCTGGAAAAGCCGTTTGTGTTCCTTCTGACGCTGCTCTACTTCAACGCCAGAATTTCCGGCGGTCTGATGGTGGAGAGCCTGTACTTTATTCTGGAGCGGTCGCTGCCCCTGCCCACGGAGCCGCTGGACGTGATTTTCCTCCGCGCCGCCGCCCTGGTAACGCTGTTCCTGGTGTCCCACGCGGCCGTGCTGGCCGCCATGCTCTATGCCCTCCAGCGTCAAATGCGAAAACGGAACATGGCGCTCCACGGTTGGGAGCTGTGCTACCTCTCCCTGGTGCCTGCGGCGGGGATTCTGTTCGGGCAGGTGATCTCCCAGCTGCTGATTGAGTTCAAGGACGGCGTTCTGCTCCAGCTCTACGAGCGCCACCCGGCGTTTTTAGCGGTAATCCCGGTGCTGGCCCTGCTGTTCTACGCCGGGGCCTGGCTGACCATCGCTTTTCAGCAAGGTATGGCGGCGCTCCGGGAGGAACAGGCCACTCACTACATGGAGTACCAGCAGACACAGGCAATCCGGGCGCGTATCCATGAGGCGGAACAGTTCTACACCCGCATCCGCCAGCTGAAACACGAAATGCGGGGCCACCTGACCAATATCAAGGGTCTGGCCCGGAGCGGCGAGTATGGAAGCCTTACGGACTATATCGCCAAAATGGACGAGAGCATGAGCGGCTTTGCGCTGACGCTCCAGACGGGCAACCCGGTCACGGATGTAATCGTCAACGACATTCGGCGGCAGAGCCTTGACCTGGGCATACGCTTCCAGGCGGAGTTCCATTACCCCGACCCGGAGGCCTACGACGCCTTTGACGTGGGGATCATCCTGCAAAACCTGCTGCAAAACGCGGTGGAGGCCTGCGGGAAGGTGGACGAGGGGGCGCGGTTTATTGTACTGACCGGAACAAGAAAAGGACGTTTCTTCCTGATCGAGGTCAAAAACTCTTTTGCGGGTGAGGTGGTATTCGGGCAGGACGGTTTGCCTGTCACAACGAAACAGGAGGATGCCCCCATGCACGGCATCGGCCTTGCCAACGTGCGCCGGGAGGCGGAGAAGTATTTTGGAGAATTGGAGCTGAAAGCGGTTCAGCAGGAATTTTCCGCAACAGTTCTATTGCAGGAAAGGAGCAGCACATGAACAACACGATTGATCTCAACTATTTGACAAGGCTGTCCGGGCAGCTGGCGCAAAGTGGTTCCGTCCGCCCAACGCGGACAGGCGGCGCCAATTTTGGGGATATGGCGGCCCGGCTCAGGATGGAGCAGGCCAGTTCAGCGCAGGCCGTATTGGAGCAGGCCGATCTGAGTTTGGATGACTACAAGCAGTCGATCTGGAAAAAGATTTCTGAGTTGCCCATGTCCACCTCCAGCCGGATGCAGTCCATCTCTGTTCAAATTACGGACGAGGGCTTTGAGGCGATGAAAAACGACCCGGAATACGAGGCCTGGGTACTGGATACGCTGAGGCGGGATTTTCTCTTTGAAAATCCCTGGACATCAGTCTGCGGCGGCGGATATGTAATCCACCACTTTGGAGCAGCGAAGGAGCAGTACCACGGCGAGAGCTGGTATCCGGGCTGCATGGGCGGTCAGGGCGCGGCCCTGTTTGACAAAAAATCGGAGAAAAGCTTTTGGGAGCAGCGCATGGAGCGTCACGAGCAATTCATGGAGCTCCAGAAAAAGGCGGACGCCCGGCGGCGGATGCTGATGAAGCTCCGCATGAATGGCGGCACAGTCAGCGCGGCAGAGCTGCTAATGGGTCTGCTTTAAGGGAGGAAATATTGTGAATAATACCATTCAACCGGGTTATGGGGCAGGATTCTACGGAGCCAGGAGCTATGGAGTAAAACAGACCGGGACAGGCGGTATCAGCTTCCTGGATATGGCAGTACGGGCGGCGGGTCAGCGTCAGGCGGAACAGACCGGCGCTGTGGAGGCCCCCTCACTGGAAACCATGCTGAAGGCGAAATATCCCAACATCCACTACCACGTCTTTGACGCCGGCAGCGGTTATTGGCGCACCCGGAACGACTACCCCCACTACCTGCTGTATCAGGACGGGGACGAGGCCAGGGAGACGCTGGAGAGCTGGCAGCCCACCGGGGCCAATCCCTTTTACGGCTCCATAGACGGCAGGTTTACCGCTCCCAAGGAGATTCACGCCCTGGGCAACGTCCCGCCTGGGAGCAAGGCTGTGGTCATCCATCCCAAGGTGCAGGAGCGCATGGAGCGAGACCCGGCCTACGCCCAGGAGATTTATGCGAAGATCGACACATGGTTTGCTTTTGACGTGGCGCGGAACGAGGCCATTATGCCCGGATGCACAGCCGGTATGTCCCAGGCCGTTGCCATCGGGGAGGACGGGAGCATCTGCAACGCCTGTTCCAGCAGTCCCGGCAGGATCACCTACTCCAGGAGCGGCTCTGATGAGGAAGAGAGCTGGTGGGATCTGCGCATGGCCCGCCACGCCGAATTTATGAAGCTGGCGGTGGAAAAGCAGCTTCAGCGGCACATCCAGGCTGACCGGCTGGCTGCGTCCGCTGTGGCAAGGTCCCAGCTTGCCGCCATGCTGAACAATGGAAATCTGCGGGAGGTTTTCGGCAGCGAGATCGCCAGGATTCCCACCGAAACCGTTCTGGCGATGACGCAGGGCCAGGTTTGGGGTGGCGGAGCGATTTTGTGATTATCCTTACAGGACTGTTTTGATACACAGTGTTCGAC
>CATNCS010000083.1 GCA_950097245.1 uncultured Oscillospiraceae bacterium
CCGCCCTGGGCGGCCCGTTCCCCTGACACGGCGGGGCGCCGTGGGCGGCGCCCCCTACTTTACGAAAGGAGAACGCCCCATGACAAAAATTCAACTAGGTTCCACCGGAATTGAGATTGAGAAAAACGGCTTCGGCTGCCTGCCCATCCAGCGAATCTCCAAGGAGGAGGCCGCCTATCTCCTCCGTAAAGCGGTGGACGGCGGCATGAACTACTTCGATACCGCTCGCTCCTATTCCGACAGCGAGGAGAAGCTGGGCTATGCCTTTGCCGGTATGCGGGACAAGGTGATAATTGCCACCAAGACCGGCGCCCAGACCGCCGAAGGGATGTGGAAGCATCTGGAGACCAGCCTGAATATGCTGGGCACCGACTATATCGACGTCTACCAGTTCCACAACCCCGCCTTCTGCCCCAGGCCCGGCGGGGAGGACGGCCTCTACGATGCCGCCCTGGAGGCCAAAAAGCAGGGGAAAATCCGCCATATCGCCATCACCAACCACCGGCTGGCGGTGGCCCATGAGGCCATCGACTCCGGGCTGTACGCCCTGCTCCAGTTCCCCTACAGCTACCTCTCCGGTCCTCAGGAGGAGGAACTGGTGGCCAAGTGCCGAGCTCAGGGGATGGGCTTTGTGGCCATGAAGGGCATGGCGGGCGGTTTGCTCCGGAACGGAACCGCAGCTGCCGCCTGGATGGCCGGGCAGGAGGGGGTGGTCCCCATCTGGGGCATGCAGTATGAGTGGGAGCTGGATCAGTTCCTGGCCGCTGTTCGGGAGACTCCCGCACTGACTCCGGAGCTTCAGGCTGTCATTGACAAGGACCGTGGGGAGCTCACCGGCGACTTCTGCCGGGGCTGCGGCTACTGTATGCCCTGCCCGATGGGAATTGAGATCAACCAGTGTGCCCGGATGTCCCTCATGCTCCGCCGGGCGCCCGCCGCCGGCTGGCTGACGGAGGAGTGGCAGGAGAAGATGAGGCGGATTGAAAGCTGCCTCCACTGCGGCCAGTGCGCCGCCAAATGTCCCTACGGGCTGGATACCCCCCGGCTGCTCCAGGACAACTACAAGGAGTACTGGACCCATTTTTAAGTAAAAAACCGCCGCGAGTTGGAAAACCCGCGGCGGTTTTGATTTAGTACACCCGCAGCACACAGATGGACTGGGCGCTGATCTGAGGGGGAAGGCTGGCGGTCATCACGCCGTTGAAGACGATGCGTACCTGGTCGCCGGCGGCCAGGTTGGATGTGGAGTTGTTGGTGTTCACCAGCACCTCCTGGCCGTTGGCGTTGTCGGTGACCAGCACCTGAGTACCCCAGGCCTGGACGACGGTGGCGATCATAGTCACCATGGAAGTCACCTCCTGTTGGATGGAATCCGTGACATCCTATGCGTCTGACAGAAGGGATGTGACAGATGTCCAGATGTCCTGAGCGATGGCGGTGATATCCCGGCCGCCGGGAATGATTACAATGTTTTCCGCGTCTTTTTGCAGTTCGAAGGCTCTGAAGTACTGCTCCCGGGTGCGGGTGAGGCGCTCCCGGGTCTCAAACAGCTCAACATTCGCCCGGTTTTGGGCGATGCGCTCCAGGGCCAGCTCGGGGCTCACGTCAATAAAAATGGTGGCGCTGGGACGGAGCAGTTGGGCGCAGGGGCGGTTGAGCTCAATGACCCAATCCAGGGGAAAGTCCACCCCCTGGTAGGCGTAGGAGGAGAAGTAGTAGCGGTCAGTGAGTACCATGACCCCCGACTCCACCGCCTGGCACAGGCCGTTTTCCCCGTTGAGCAGATGGTCCAGCCGGTCGGCGGCGAAGAGGGGGGCCACCACCCGGCTGTCACACTTGACTTGACCGGTGAGCACCTGCCGCAGCAGCCTGCCGATGGGCCGGTCCGTGGGCTCGCAGGTGGTCAGACAGGGAATTCCCGCCTCCTCCAGCCGCCGGGCCAGCAGCGCCAGCTGAGTGGACTTGCCGCTGCCGTCGATGCCCTCCAGGGCGAAGAATTGGCCTCGCATGGGATGGATTCCTCCTTGGATGTGTTGTAGGGGTGCATAGCCCGTTTAAGCGTTTGAGGAACGGCGGGCGGATAATATCCGCCCCTACAGGGAGGCGAAAAACGCCTCAATCTCTTCCCGCTTCGCCTGGACAGAGCCCTGGACGAAGTCGGGCTTGCCGCCGCCCCGGCCGCCCAGGGCCTGGTTCAGCACCTTCACGAAGTCACGAAGAATTCCGCCCGGCTGACCGACGGCATATTTGTATCCGGAGGCGTCGTCCCCGGAGAAGCAGGCGCACCGTCCGCCGCAGGTGTGGAGCACCGCGTCGCACAGGCGGCGCAGGCCGTCAGGGGACAGGCCCTCCTCAAAGAGGAGCACATCCCCCGTACCGGTATACTGTCCGGCCAGGGCGGAAAAGCGGGCCTCCTCCAGGGACATCATGCGGGACTTGAGGGACTCGTTCTCCGCCAGAAGGCGCGCCACCGCCGGCCCCGTCTCAAGGACCTTGGCGGAGAGAAGGCGGGACACCTGGGTGTTCTGCTCCATCACCTGGCTGAGGTACCGGAGGGCCCGGCCGCCGCACACCAGCTCGATGCGCACCCCCTCCCGAAACTTCTGTATGGTCAGCAGCTTCACCAGCCCCACCTGTCCGGCGGACCGCACGTGGGTGCCGCAGCAGGCGCAGCAGTCCGCCCCGGGGAACTCCACAATGCGCACCTGGCCGGTGAGCTCCTTTTTGCTCCGGTAGTGGATATGCTCCAGCTCCTCGGGGGAGGGGTATGTAATTTTCACAGGGGTATCCAGCCAGAGATATTTGTTGGCCTCCTGTTCCAGCAGGGCGAACTGCTCCTCCGTGAGGGGGAGGGACAGGTCGATGGTGACCACCTCCGCCCCCAGGTGGAAGCCCACGTTCTCGCAGCCCCAGAGGTAGTGGGCCAGGCCGGAGACGATGTGCTCCCCGGAGTGCTGCTGCATCAGGTCAAACCGCCGGTCCCAGTCGATGATGCCGGTGACCGCCGTCCCCGTGTCCAGCGGGTGGTTGCAGGTGTGGACGATCTCCCCGCCCCGGCTGTGGACCTCCAGGACCTTGACCCGGCCCCTATCTGACTCCAGCCAACCGGTATCCCAGGGCTGGCCGCCCCCCTCGGGGTAGAAGGCGGTGCGGTCCAGCACCACGTCGAAGCCCTTCTTGCCCTTCTCGCAGGAGAGGACCTGGGCTTCAAATTTGATGAGGAAGGCGTCCTGTTCGTATAATTTTTCGGTCATTGTATCACCATCGCTCTGTAGGGGCGGACATTGTCCGCCCGTCATTCATGTATCTGCCTCTGCGGGCGCACAATGTGCGCCCCTACATCAGAGATAAGATTCATCCCGCTCGGACCGCTTGGCCCGCTGCATCAGGTTGGTGATGACCGTGTGGACGTCCCGGCCCTCATACAGCACCTCGTAGGCCGCCTGGGCGATGGGCATCTCCACCCCAGCCTTCTGAGCCAGAGTCCGGGCGTTGGCGGCGGCGTAGTAGCCCTCCACCACCGCGCCAATCTCCTTTCGGGCCTCGTCCACCGGCTTGCCCTGGCCGATGAGGATGCCGCACCGGCGGTTCCGGGAGTGCATGGAGCAGCAGGTGACGATCAGGTCGCCCACCCCGGCCAGGCCGGTGAAGGTGTCCTTCCGCCCGCCCAGAGCCACGCCCAGCCGGGCCATCTCGGCCAGTCCCCGAGTCATGAGCAGGGCCTTGGTGTTGTCGCCGTAGCCCATGCCGTCGCAGCAGCCGGCACACAGGGCGATGATGTTTTTCAGGGCGGCGCAGATCTCGGTGCCGATCTTGTCGTCGCTGGTGTACACCCGGAACCGCTGGTTCATGAACAGGTCCTGGACCTGCTCCGCAATGGCCAGGTCCTCAGAGGCCACCACCACGCCGGTGGGAATCCTCCGGCCCACCTCCTCAGCGTGGGAGGGCCCGGACAGCACCACCACCGGGCACCTGCCCTGGACCTCCTCCTCGATGACCTGGCTCAGCCGCAGGGAGGAGTCCTTCTCAATCCCCTTGGACACCGACACCAGAATGGTGCCCGGATCGGCCAGCTCCTTGAGTTGCTTTGCTGTATTGCGTACCGCAAAGGACGGGGTGGCCACCACCACCAGCCCACAGCCGCGTACCGTAGCCATGTCGGTGGTAAATTTCAGGCTTTCGGGCAGAGGAACCCCCTTCAGCATGGGGTTCTCCCGCGTCTCCCGGAGGACGGCGGACTCCTCCTCGGTGTAGGACCACAGGGTCACGTCGTTGCCGTTTTCCAGCAGCAGCAGGGCCAGGGCTGTCCCCCAGGCACCGCTGCCAAGAACTGTTATTTTCATACCGTTTACCTCCCAAATCATTTTGTAGGGGCGGATATTATCCGCCCGTAATGAACCAGATGCGTGATTGGCGGGCGGATGATATCCGCCCCTACAGGGCCATGTGGGACCCGACCACCTGGGCGGGTCACCCTTTCAATATACCGCCGAGGTCGTCGGGCCCCACAGGTCGCCCCTACGCTTTTTTGTGCAGGCTGAATTTATTCTCCGTCCCGGTGAGCAGACGGTGGATATTCCCCCGGTGCATGTAGAGGATGAGCCCGCCGATGATGATGGACAAAACCAGGAGAATGATGTCCTGATAGACAAACCAGGTGGCGAAGGGGAAAGACGCCCCCGCCCAGCAGGAGCCCAGGGAGACATATTTCGTCACCACCGCCAGCACCAGAAACCCGCCCCAGACCACCAGGGCGATGCGCCAGTCCAGCATCAGGGCGATGGTTCCCCCGGACAGAATCCCCTTGCCCCCCTTGAAGTGGAACATACAGGGGAACATGTGGCCCAGCAGGCACCACATGCCGGCCCAGTATTTTGCCAGATTGACGACCACAGCGTCGTCAACCACCATCTGCCGGGCCAGGAACATCCCGGCCCAAATAGCGATGATCGCTTTCAACACATCGCACAAGATAACCACCAAGGTCAGGAAACCGCCAAAGATGCGGTAGAAGTTGGTCAGCCCGGCGTTGCCGCTGCCGTGATTGCGGATGTCGTCCCGCAGGATATACTTGGAGACAATGACCGCCCCATTGAAGCAGCCGCAGAAATAGGCGATTGCGGCAATCAAGAGTGCGGGGAGTACAAAAGCCGAGCCCAGCGCCATCAGCCATTCCGTGTCCATCCCTTACCCCTCCTTCTCGCTCCGCTCCCGGACGGTGAGGCGTACCGGGGTGCCCTCCAGGCCGAAGGTGGAGCGGATCTGGTTTTCGAGATACCGCTGGTAGGAGAAGTGGAACAGCCTTGCGTCGTTGCAGAAGCAGACGAAGTGGGGGGGCTTGACCCCCACCTGGGTCATGTAGTAGACCTTCAGCCGCCGGCCCTTGTCGGTGGGGGGCTGGACCCTGGCGGTGGCGTCGGCCAGCAGGGAGTTGAGCATCCCGGTGGTGATCCGCATGGCCGCCTGATTGTTCACATAGTTGATGAGCTCAAAGAGCCGGTCCACCCGCTGGCCCGTCAGGGCGGAGATGAAGACAATGGGGGCGTAGGTCATATAGGACAGGTCCCGCATCACGTCCTGGCGCATCTTGTCCATGGTCTTGCCGTCCTTCTCGATGGCGTCCCACTTGTTGACCACGATGATGCAGGCCTTCCCGGCCTCGTGGGCCAGCCCGGCCACCTTGGTGTCCTGCTCTGTGACTCCCTCCTGAGCGTCGATCATGATGAGACACACGTCGCTTCTCTCAATGGCCATGGTGGCCCGGAGGACGGAAAACTTTTCGATCCGGTCGTCCACCCTGGACTTCTTCCGCATCCCGGCGGTGTCGATGAACAGGTATTTTCCCTTGTCGTTCTCGAAAAAGCTGTCCACCGCGTCCCGGGTGGTGCCCGCCACGTTGGAGACAATCACACGCTCCTCCCCCAGGATTTTGTTCACCAGGGAGGACTTGCCCACGTTGGGCTTGCCGATGACCGCCACCTTGATGACGTCGTCCTCCTCGTCCTTTTCCTCTTCGGGGGGGAAGAAGGCGAAGCAGGCATCGAGGAGGTCGCCGGTGCCGTGTCCGTGGACGGCGGAGACGGCGATGGGGTCCCCCAGGCCCAGATTGTAGAACTCGTAGATGTCCGGGTTCTCCCGGCCGGTCTGGTCGGACTTGTTCACCGCCAGCACCACCGGCTTGCCGGAGCGCAGCAGCATATTGGCCACCTCCTGGTCGGAGGCGGTCATGCCCGTTTTGATGTCGCAGACAAAGACAATCACCGTGGCGGTGCCGATGGCGATCTCCGCCTGCTCCCGCATGAAGGACAGGATCTGGTCGTCGGTCCCCGGCTCAATGCCGCCGGTGTCCACGATGTCAAAGACGCGGTTGCGCCACTCGCACTGAGCATACAGCCGGTCTCGGGTGACGCCGGGGGTATCCTCCACGATGGACAGCCGTTGTCCGCACAGCTTATTAAAGAGCATGGACTTACCCACGTTGGGCCGGCCCACAATGGCAACTAAGGGTTTCATGTGGTCACTTCCTTTGGTATGCTTGTGTAGGGGGCGGCCTCTGTGCCGCCCCGTTGTCTAGTAG
>CATNCS010000084.1 GCA_950097245.1 uncultured Oscillospiraceae bacterium
CGTCAATTTAGCCCTGCGGGGCGGCGCGGAGGCCGCCCCCTACTCGTTGTACCAGCTTCTCTTGATGGTATCAAACCGCTCCAGCAGGTCCATCTCGTCCAGGCCGGAGTTCCAGCCATCCTCGTGGAAGCGGGCGGCATAGGTGACGTTCTCCTCCTCCCGGAGAATCGTCCAGCCGTCCTCATCCAGGCTGGAGCTGCGGCTGCTGGCCATACGGTAGATGCTCAAGAACGGCGTGGGCTCCCGGTCCTCCCCCCGCCAGTGGGAAAAGACCACCTCCCGCCGCCCGGTGACCTGATCGTTGCGGGAGATGGTAATCTGGTCCCTCCAGCTCTCGGGGATCACCAGATACCAGCCGTCGCTCATGTTGTGGTAGGTGGTAAGGACGTGGTTGCGCTTGCCCCGCTGGTCGTACTGGGCCCAGTCGATGAGCCAGAAGTTGCTGGACGCGCTCTCCCCATAGCTGGGCAGCTGGTAGGGGGCGGGCAGCTCAGCCACCACGTCGCTGTTAATATCGGTGGGATTGACCTCCGTATAGCCCTGGATTACCTCTCTGCTGATCCCCTCCGACCCCATGGACACATTGGTCAGCGCGCCGTTCATGTAGGACACCACGTCAATCACCCGCCCTCCCTCAGTCAGGGTGCTGGTCACATAGAGGGCAGGCTGGTTGTAGCCTCCGGCCAGGTAGTTGGTTCGGATCCGGTTGATGGCGTTGATTCCGGCGGACAGCTCGGTCACGCCCAGAGAGGTGACAGCCCCGTCCTCCCATCCGTAGAGCTCCACCTGACTGCTGGCCCCCCCCGCATCCATCCGGGTAACCAGCACCTCGATGCGGGAGTCCCGGTCCATATCCAGCAGCCGGCAGCCGCTGGAGCCGTCGCTGGCTACACTGCATCGGGTGAGCAGCCGCTCCGTCCCTGTCAGGCCGGCCCGGGACATGCTCCGAAGCTCGGCCAGGGCCTCCCCCGGATCCACGTCATCACCGGGCAGGTCCACATCGTCCAGGGTGTACACCCCCAGCTGGTAGGCGCCGGTGCTGATCTGCCAGTTGACGGCCACCTCCTTGCGGCCCTCGCCGTTCATCTGGGCGTAGTCGATGGCATAGATGGCGCTGCCCTCCCCCTCCACCACGCCGGTGGGGACGTATTCCCCGTCGATCTGGGTAAAAACATATATCTTAATGGGTTTTTCAATGCCCGGCACCCGAAAGAAGGTGACCGCGCTCTCCCGCAGTCCGTCCCCATCCAGGTCCTGAAGCTGGATATTGGCGGTGTTGTCCCCCGCCATGATGGTCACGTCCTCCACCCGGGTGCCGAACTCGGTCTCCAGTCCGGTGCGCACCGACCGAATGGCTGCGTTGAGCTGCTCGTAGCCGGGGGACTTCTCCGGCTGGCGGTACAAATCGTCCGGGGAGCGGAACAGGCAGCCGCTGAGCAGCAGCACCGACGCCAGGACCATGCCCAGCATAATCACCTTTTTTCTCACGGCCGTCCGCCTCCTCTCCCCCGCGATATCCACTACATACGGGTGGTATTTATCATCATACCACAAATTGCAAAAAAAGCCATAGGGTTTTGCAATTTTTCCTGAAACAAAAAAGCCACCCATCCCGGACGGGATGGGTGAGCGCAAAAACGATTCAATTTGCCTGGGGCAGGGTGACGATGGCCTTGAACAGGTCGCCGTCCACCGCCAGGTCGAAGGTCCCGCCCTGGAGCTCGGTGAGGGACCGGGCGATGGACAGCCCCAGTCCGGAGCCCTCGGTGGACCGGGACTCCTCCCCCCGGACAAACCGCTCCATCAGCCGCTCGGCCGGGACGTTCAGGGGGTCCCGGGAGATATTTTTCACCGACAGGGCCACCTGTCCCTTCCCCCGCTCCAGGTCCAGATAGATGCGGGTGCCCTCCATGGCGTATTTGGCGCAGTTGGACAGCAGGTTGTCGATGACCCGCCACAGGTGGCGGCCGTCGGCATACACCCAGGTCTCCCCTTCCGGGAGGGTGGTCACCAGGGTGAGCCTGCGGTCAGACAGCTTCTCCTCCCACTCCGCCGTCGCCTGGTCGATGAGCTGGGACATACCGATCTTCTCCCGGGTCACCGACAGCACCCCTGTGGAGGCCTTGGAGGCCTCCACCAGATCCTCGGTGAGCTTTTTCAGCCGCTGGGACTTCCGGTCCAGCACCTCGATATACTCCGCCGCCTTGGGGTCGGTCTGGTCGGTGGATTTCAGCAGGTTGACATAATTGATGATCGAGGTGAGGGGCGTTTTCAAATCGTGGGAGACATTGGTAATCAGCTCCGCCTTGAACCGCTCGCTCTTCATCTTCTCATCCACCGCCGCCGACAGCCCGGCGGAGATGTTGTTCAAATCCTCCGCCTGGAGGCGCAGGTCGTAGGGCATCCGCCGGGTGTCGATCTGGTATTCCAGATCCCCCTTGGCAATGGTCTTGGTGCCCTGGCGCAGGCGGTAGTAGCCATAGGCCCACCAAGACAGGAAGAGCAGCAAGACCATCTGCAAACAGAAATACATCAGCATAAATACACCGTCATACCTCCCCACCGCGATCAACCAGAAGGAAAATACCACATACGCCCCGAAGCCCAGCACCAGCTTCCAGGTGAAGGGCAGGAAGCGAAGGAAGTCATGGATGGTCTTCACCATCCATGTGACCACCCTGCACAGCAGGGTGGTTTTCCCCAGACAGCCCGCCTTGAGCCGGACAGCCAAGGTGCGCAGCAGCAGGGCGGCGCACCCCACCCCGGCGGCAAAAAAGGCTCCGGTCCCCATCACGCCCAGCTTATAAAAGCCGTTGAAATCCTGATTCGGAATGGAGTAGACATTGGCCGCTCCCCAGTAGAGCTGCTCCGCCGTCCAGATAAAGCAGGCAACCAGACAGACCTCGGCAGCAATCACAACCGCGGCGTACAGGTCAAAGAATATCCGCTCTTGCCAGGTGGTGACGGTCCCCTCCGCCCCCGCCCTGTGTCCGGCGGTCCAGAGTACCCAGACCAGGGCCAGCAGGACGAGCGCCCCCAGGCTCAAAAAGCCGGTGAGGTACTGGTCAAAGGCCGCCCGGTCCATGTTCCATATGCTCCAGATCTGGCTGAACTCGTCCTGAATCGAATCGTCAATCGTTTCAGGCACCCCGTACTCCAGCACCAGCTTCAGCGGCGCGGCTTCGGTCTCCGGATTGAGTCCCGCAGTAGGAGGATCAGAATATCCTTCGCCCGTTTCCGAGTCATAGTAGGACGCATTCCCATAGATATCCTCCTCCCAAAGCTCGAAGGAGAAGTAGTGTACATTCTGGACCGCCCGGATCATGGCCTCGTCGTCGTTGAGGTTGGTGCCCAAAAGGGTCTGCCCGTTGTCGGTGAGCACCCGGAAACGGAACCAGGTGTTCTGCCGGAAAAACCGCTCCTCCACCTTGGCCCGCTCCTCCCGCAGGGCCTCCGCGTCAGCGTAGGCCAGGGAACTGGCAGTTCCCTCCCCAATCTGCTGCTCCAGTTGCTCCAGCCGCTGGGAGAGCCTGATCCCCGCCACCAGTTCCCGCCGGCGTTCGTCCACGGCGTTGTAGTACCGGGAGGAGGTCTGCCAGCTGTCGTCGGCCACCGATCCGAAGCTGAGCACCGCCCGCACCCCGAAAATCCCCGCCCCAAAGGCGGCGGCCAGCAGAACGGCCCAGGCACACAGCTTAGCGATTACATTGCCTTGCAGCTTGTTCACGGCTATGCTCCCTTCTCAATCTTATAGCCCAGGCCCCAGACCACCTTTAAATACCGGGGCTCGGCGGGGTTGATCTCAATTTTCTCCCGCAGGTGGCGGATGTGGACGGCCACGGTGTTCTCCGAGCCGTAGGCCGGGTCGTTCCACACCTGCTCGTAAATCTGGGCGGAGGAGAACACCTGCCCCGGGTGGGACAGCAGCAGCTTGAGGATATTGTACTCAATAGGGGTGAGGTTAATGGGCTCCCCGTCCACCGTGACCACCTTGGCCCCGTCGTCCATGGCGATGGGCCCGGCGGTCAGCAGGCCGGGGCCCTTCTCCGCGCCCCCCAGGGCGGTGTACCGCCGCAGCTGGCTTTTCACCCGGGCAATCACTTCCAGGGGGTTGAAGGGCTTGGTGATGTAGTCGTCCGCCCCGATGTTCAGCCCCAGAATCTTGTCGGTGTCCTCGCTCTTGGCGGTGAGCAGGATGATGGGCACGTTGCTCCCCTCCCGCAGCTTGGCCGTGGCCCGGATGCCGTCCAGCTCGGGCATCATAATATCCATCAGAATCAGGTGAATCTCATGGGTCTCCGCCGCCCGGATGGCCTCCCGGCCGTTATAGGCCTTGAGGGTCTGGTAGCCCTCGCTGGTGAGGTAGATGTCTAGCGCGGAGACGATATCCCTGTCGTCGTCGCAGATCAGGATGGTGTACATTTCGCCCGTCCCCCCCCATTCATTTCTGAAGATAGCATATCACAGACAGTTTAAATCGCAAGGGGGAAAATATTAAGAAGCCCTTAATTTTTATCCAGAGCAACAGAAATCCCCGGAGCGCGGAGGCACTCCGGGGAGATATGTCAGGTCTCTTTCCCAAATTCCGTTTTGAAGTAGTGGAGGAGCACCACAGCGGCCACCGCGAAGGCCAGCAGGTCGGAGGCGGCCTGAGTGCGCTCCAGTCCGGGCAGGCCGAACCGGCCTGTCATCAGGTAGACCAGGGGTATGTACAGCCCCTGGCGGCAGATAGCCAGCACCACCGCCCGCCAGGACTTGCCCAGGGCCTGGAAAAACATGTTGGCAAAGACCATCACCGCCCCCAGGGGCAGGGTGAAGCACTGATACCGGAAGGCCCGGGTGCCGATGGCGATGACCAGGGGGTCGTCCCGTCGGAAGAGGGTGATGATGTGAGGGGCCAGCCCGAAGCCAATCACCGCCCCCACGGTGAGGATGACGGTGCAGGTCCGCACAGAAAACCGCATGGCCTCCTTCACCCGGTCCAGCCGGCGGGCGCCGTAGTTGTAGCCCAGCACGGGCTGGAAGCCCTGCCCGAAGCCGATGATGACGGACTGAATCAGGTTGAAAATCTTGGTGACAATAGCCAGCGCGGCTACCGCCGCGTCCCCGTAGATGCGGGCGTTGTAGTTCAGGGCCATGGTGGCTGCGGACAGCACCCCCTGGCGGAAGAAGGAGGGCATCCCCTGCTTCAGGATGGCCAGGTAGGTCCGGGGGGAGCGGGAGATGCAGGCGGGGCTCACCCGCAGGTCGCTCTTTTTCCGCAGGAAGAAGGAGGCGAGGATGGACAGGCTGACGCACTGGCTGAACAGGGTGGCCGCCCCCGCCCCGCCGATGCCCATTTTGAAGACGTAGATAAAGATGGGGTCCAGGAGGATGTTCAAAATGCCGCCGGTGGCCAGGCCGAAGACGGACAGGTTGGCCTTTCCCTGCCACCGCAGCAGGTTGTTCAGGGTAAAGGACAGAATCATCACCGGGGCCCCCAGGATGATGTAAAAGGCGTAGTCCAGGGCGTAGGGGTAGATGGTGGCTGTGGAGCCCAGCAGCCAGATCAGGTCCTCCCGGAAGATCTGGCCCAGCACCGCCATGGTCAGCCCCACCGCCAGGGCGGTGACCACTCCGGTGGAGGCGAAGACGTCTGCCTCCTCCTTCCGGTCCTGGCCCAGCAGCCGGGAGGCAATGGACCCGGAGCCCATACCCACGGTAAAGCCCACCGCCTGGATGATGGCCATGAGGGAGAACACCACCCCCACCGCCCCGGAGGCGCTGGTGTTTATCTGAGAGACAAAGTAGGTGTCCGCCATGTTGTAGATGGAGGTCACCAGCATACTGACGATGGTGGGGGCCGCCAAAGACGGAATCAACCGGTCAACGGGGGTCTCCAGCATCTTTGTCCGCTGGTCTACAGGCTCCCTGGGGTGACTTTGATGAAAATGGGGCATTTTCTCTCCTCTCTCCCTTTGATTGATACGTATATTTTTATTTTAGCTCCACTTCATCCAAAAAGCAAGGGATAAAAAGTCTCCCTCCGGCCAGAGCCGGAGGGAGACCGGTATGGATGGATCACAGTCCCAGCAGCTGCTTCTTCTTCCCGTCGAACTCCTCCTGGGTGAGAATCCCCGCGTCCAGCAGCTCCTTGAACTGCTTCAGCGCCTCCACGGTCTCGGCCGACAGGCCCACCCCGGCCGGGGGCGCGGCAGGGGCTGCCGCCTGGGGAGCCCATTAACCTCACCCCTATTGAGTACAATATCCTCAAGCTGCTGCTGTCCCACCCGGGGCAGGTG
>CATNCS010000085.1 GCA_950097245.1 uncultured Oscillospiraceae bacterium
GACAATGTCCGCCCCTACAGGGGCCATCGCCGCGACGGCTTCGCCTTCGTCAACCGGCGGGCGGCCACAGACCGACCCTGCAGTCAGCTCTCCGCTCCTCAGGATGCCGTCAATATCCGCCTTGAGTTGGATTTCGATGTGGTCCTCAAACACCCGGATTTTCCGAATGATGAGCTGCAGATCGTTCCGGTCCAGCCTGGGCTTGGCCAGGATGTCGTCAAAGACCTCCACCGCCGTCTTAGCCACCCGGTTGACCTGGATGATGGTGTTCCGCCTGTTTTCCGTCAGGGCAATTTGGTTCTGGATGCCCTCCATGCGGCGGAGCAGATCGCTCTCCAGCTCGTCGTAGGTCTCCTCCAGGGCCTCCTCCCGGTCCGGGTGCTTCATGATGTCCCGGATGCGCTGGCGCTTGGTGGTTTTCAGCTCCTCCTGGAGGTCGGCCAGCACCGCCTCCAGGTTGGCGGCGGACTGCTCAGTCTCCGCCACATCCTCCGCCTCCCGCTCCAGGTCGGCGTTCAGCCGGTCCAGCATGGCGGCGGAGTTGTCCTTCACCTTTTGGACGTAGAGCTTCACCAGCTCGTCCAGCTTGTCCACCCGGATGTGGTGGCTGGTACAGCCCTTCAGCCCCCGGCGGTGGTAGGTGCCGCAGCGGTAGGCGTCCTTGATGTCCCGGCGGCTCATGGCGAACATGGGGGAGCCGCAGTCGCCGCACTCCAGAAAGCCGGAGTAGGTGTTGTCGTACTTCTTCTGGCCCCGGTAGTGGGCGGTGGACCGGCTCTCCCGCAGGGCCCGGGCGGTGGCAAAGGTACGGTAGTCAATAATCTCCTGGTGGTGGTGCTCGATGACGATGTGGTCCTGCTCGTCCCGACGGACCTCCTTGCCGTTTATCTTCTTCCGGGTGTACTTCCCCTGGCGGAGGGTACCGATGTAAAAGTCGTTGTCCAGGATGCCCTGCACCGTTACAATAGCCCAGGTTGGCTTGGCGGCCCGCTTGTACTCCTCCCCCGCCGCCTCCTTTCGCTCCCGCTCGGCCATGCGGGGGGTGGGGATGCCCTGGTCGGTGAGGTGGTTGGCAATCTTTTTGTACCCCCAGCCGTCGATGTACAGCCGGAAAATCTCCCGGACGATCTCCGCCTCGGTGGGGACGATCTCAAACTCCTGCCGCTTGTTCACAATGTAGCCATAGGGAGCGGCGCAGATCCACTTCCCGTCTGCCTGGCGGCGCTTGATGACCGACCTCACTTTCTTGCTGGTGTCGGTGACGGGCATCTCGTTGATGAGGAACTGGAACTGGATTTTCAGCCAGTCATCGTCGTTGGGGAAGTCGATGCCGTCCCCGATAGAGATAATCCGGACGCCCGCGTCCCTCAGGTCCTCCAGCTCCACCAGCCCACGGCTGTTGCGGCGGGAGAACCGGGAGAAGTCCTTCACGATGAGGATGTCCTTCTGGTGGGACATCAGCTCCCGCCGCATGGCCTGGTAGCCCTCCCGCTGCTCGAAGGTGTAGCCGGAGCGGTCCCGGTCCTCGTAGAAGGTGAGGGCGCTGTCCGGAAATTTCTGCTTCACAAAGTCCGCGATGATGGCCTTCTGGTTCTCAATGGAGGTGTTGTCCCGGTCCAGCTCCTCGTCTACAGAGATGCGGCAGTAGCCGGCGACGTCAAAGTGTTCGATCATAGTTCTCTCCAATACGTCAATTATATTTCAATTTTACAACTATATTTCAGATAATATTGTATCACGGCTTTTCGGAAAAATCAACCGAAAAATTGGGCGGGAGTATCACTCCCGCCCTTTCAACTTCTTGCACCTGCCCTCCGAGGAGTACGCGTCCTTTTTCGCTGTACCTCCTGCTCCGCAAGGCGTTTCCGATTATAACGGAGCAGTGCACTGGTCTCTTCCAGCAGATCATGATCGCCAGACTGATATTCTACCACAGAATACTTTTTTATCTTATATTGTTGGTAGAGGATATTTAGCTGTCCTTTTAATGCTTGATCCTGTTTATCCTGGTTTGTCAGCCAAACCTCCACCATCTTCCTGTCATCTCTGACATTGATCTCCAACTGATTACCACATCTCCTCTCGTAAGTTTATTTGGGATTATTTTCCGCTTTTCTCATTTGCTTTATTCATTTGAACGGCATTTTCTCTCCTGTCATAACTTCTGATTCCGCCTCCCAGGCGGCTTAGGAGTCAGGGGATTTCCCCCGCAAGTGCAAAATGTATATTTTTGCGATGCTTGCGCTGAATTATCCTCCCTGTTTGCAATCCCGGGCTTTACGCAGAGCCGGAACTGTGTTATAATTTAAAAAATATCCGCAGACAGAGAGCTGGTGCAAATCTATGGCAAAGACAAAGGAAAAAACCGAACCCGCAGCCAGTCAGCCCGCCGCCCCGGCGGACGACATCGCCGCCCTGGAGGAGGAGGCGATGAAAAAGCAAAAGCCGGCCAGGAAGGGCAATCCCCTTCTGGTCATCCTCACCGTCCTTCTGGTGCTGGCGGGGGTGGGAGAGCTGGCGCTCTGGGGCTATTTCGGCGTTGCCACCGTGAGAAGCAATCTTGCCCTGCGGCAGTATGAGTCCCAGCAGCGGGCTCTGGAGGAGGAGCGGGCGGCCCGGGGAATCGTGGGCGGAAGCTCCTACGGCCCCAACCTGAAGGTGGAAAACGGCACCGTCACCTGGCAGCGGGAGGACTGGATTTCTGCCGGAAACAGCCAGTCCAGCGGCGGCCCCTCCCCCGCCCCGGAGGAGAAGCCCAAGCGGCTGTCCCGCCTCTACGTGCCCAGGATCGCCTATGTCCTGGCGGATATGGGCACGGAGGACGACCCCCAGCTCCCTGATCAGGACCAGACAGAGGGAGCCGGCGACCCTACCGCCACTTAACACACAGCTGATAGCGACATCAGACGGCGCCCCCGGGGCGCCGCCTTTTATCAAAGGAGCTTTTTATGAATCTGTGCGACATCAACCAGATCAAGGCCCTGCTGGCCCGGCACGGCTTCCGCTTCTCCAAATCCATGGGGCAGAACTTCCTCATCGCGGACTGGGTCCCCCGGGAGATCGCCGCCGCCTCGGGGGCTCACAGAGATGTAGGCGTGCTGGAGATCGGCCCCGGTATCGGCTGCCTCACCCGGGAGCTGGCCGGGCGGGCCGGCAAGGTGGTCAGCGTGGAGCTGGACCGGGCCCTGCTGCCCATCCTGGAAGAAACTCTGGCCGGGCGGGACAATGTAGAGATCGTCCCTGGAGATATCCTGAAGCTGGACATCCGCCAGCTGACGCTGGAAATGCCCTGGTTTTCCGGGTTTGCCGCCTGCGCCAACCTGCCCTACAACATCACCACCCCGGCCATCACCGCCCTGATCGAGGCCAAATGCTTCTTTGCCATCACCGTGATGATCCAGAAGGAGGTGGCAAAGCGCATCTGCACCCAGCCGGGCAGCAAGGACTACGGGGCCTTCTCGGTCTACTGCCAGTATCATACAGACCCGGAAATACTATTTGAAGTTCCGCCGGACTGCTTTATCCCCGCCCCCAAGGTGACCTCGGCGGTGGTGCGGATGGTCCCCCGGCCCGCCCCGGCCGAGGTGGACAACCCGGACCACTTCTTCCGGGTGGTAAAGGGGGCCTTTGCCCTGCGGCGCAAGACGCTGTCCAACAGCCTGTCCGCCAGTCCGGGCACATCCAGAGAGGAGGTCGCTCAGGCCATAGCGCGGTGCGGCCTGCCCCCTGATGTCCGGGGGGAGCGGCTGTCCATTCCCCAATTTGCCCAACTGTCCCGGGCTCTGCGGGGCCTGATTTGAAGCTTTTGCCCATTTAGTCAATTTCAATCACTTGTCTCTTGCAAAGGCCTGGAAAATGGGGTAAAATAAGGCACGATCGGAATGGATAACCAACTTTTACTATTTTAAGGAGGAATTCATTATGGAAACCTACGGACTGGAGAAATACGGCATCACCGGGATCAAGGAGGTGGTCTACAACCCCACCTTCGAGCAGCTGTTTGAGGCCGAGATGGACCCCACTCTGGAGGGCTATGAGAAGGGGCAGATGACCGAGCTGGGCGCCGTCAACGTGATGACCGGCATCTACACCGGCCGCTCCCCCAAGGACAAGTTCATCGTCATGGACGAGAACTCCAAGGACACCGTGTGGTGGACCTCCGACGAGTTCAAGAACGACAACAAGCCCGCCTCCCAGGAGGCCTGGGACGCCTGCAAGAAGCTGGCCATCGAGGAGCTGTCCAATAAGAAGCTGTACGTCATGGACGTGTTCTGCGGCACCAACAAGGACACCCGCATGGCCATCCGCTTCATCATGGAGGTGGCCTGGCAGGCCCACTTCGTGAAGAACATGTTCATCCAGCCCACCGAGGAGGAGCTGAAGAACTTCAAGCCCGACTTCATCTCCTACAACGCCTCCAAGGCCAAGCTGACCAACTACAAGGAGCTGGGCCTGAACTCCGAGACCGCCGCCATCTTCAACATCACCAGCCGTGAGCAGGTCATCATCAACACCTGGTACGGCGGCGAGATGAAGAAGGGCATGTTCTCCATGATGAACTACTACCTGCCCCTGAAGGGCATCGCCTCCATGCACTGCTCCGCCAACACCGACATGAACGGCGAGAACACCGCCATCTTCTTCGGCCTGTCCGGCACCGGCAAGACCACCCTGTCCACCGACCCCAAGCGCCTGCTCATCGGCGACGACGAGCACGGCTGGGACGACGAGGGCGTGTTCAACTTTGAGGGCGGCTGCTACGCCAAAGTGATTAACCTGGACAAGGACGCCGAGCCCGACATCTACAACGCCATCAAGCGCAACGCTCTGCTGGAGAACGTCACCGTGGACGCCGAGGGCAAGATCGACTTCGCCGACAAGTCCGTCACCGAGAACACCCGCGTGTCCTACCCCATCGAGCACATTGAGAAGATCGTCAAGAACGTCCACCCCACCTCCTCCGGCCCCGCCGCCAAGAATGTCATCTTCCTGTCCGCAGACGCCTTCGGCGTGCTGCCCCCCGTGTCCATCCTGACCCCGGAGCAGACCCAGTACTACTTCCTGTCCGGCTTCACCTCCAAGCTGGCGGGCACCGAGCGGGGCATCACCGAGCCCACCCCCACCTTCTCCGCCTGCTTCGGCCAGGCCTTCCTGGAGCTGCACCCCACCAAGTACGGCGAGGAGCTGGTCAAGCGCATGGAGAAGAGCGGCGCCAAGGCCTACCTGGTGAACACCGGCTGGAACGGCACCGGCAAGCGTATCTCCATCAAGGACACCCGCGGCATCATCGACGCCATTCTGGACGGCTCCATCCTCAAGGCCGAGACCAAGACCATCCCCTACTTCGGCTTCGAGGTGCCCACCTCTCTGCCCGGCGTTGACCCCGCCATCCTGGACCCCCGGGATACCTACGGCGACGCCGCTGAGTGGGACACCAAGGCCAAGGACCTGGCCGGCCGCTTCGTGAAGAACTTCGTCAAGTACACCGGCAACGACGCCGGCAAGGCCCTGGTGGCCGCCGGCCCCAAGGTGTGATCTCCTAATATCCGAAAATAAGACACTTCAAGCATCCTGCCTTAAAGAAACTGACCCCCGCTGAAAACCGTTGTTTTTCAGCGGGGGTTGTGTTATAATAAGCCAATTGATAAACTGGAATTTGAATACCACGATTTTATGAGCGTCTATTGCTCACCGTGGGTTTTCAATAAAATCCTCCAAAAGCCTTGAAAACAAAGGATTTTTCACAGTGTGTTCGCCTTATCCCTTTATTCGCTTCC
>CATNCS010000086.1 GCA_950097245.1 uncultured Oscillospiraceae bacterium
ATCGCGGCCAGTATGTGGTCGCTGCTCATCCCCGCCATTGAGAAGGCGGAGGAGCTGGGCCAGCTCCCCTGGCTGCCCGCCGCGGGGGGCTCCATACTGGGAATCGGATTTCTGCTGCTCATGGATTTCCTTCTCCCCCACTTTGGGCCGGAGTCCTTCCACCGGGGGGCCTCCCCCAGCCGGACCGCGCTGCTGGTGCTGGCAGTCACACTCCACAATATCCCCGAGGGCATGGCGGTGGGGGTGTCCTTCGCCCTGGCCGCCCAGAACGGGGACGCCGCCCTGCTCACCGCCTCCACCGCACTGGCCATTGGCATCGGAATCCAGAATTTTCCTGAAGGGGCGGCCATCTCCCTGCCCCTGTACCAGGAGGGGATGGGCAAGGGCAAGGCCTTTCTCATCGGGGCTGCCTCAGGAATCGTCGAGCCCGTCTTTGCCCTGCTCACCGTGCTGGTGGCCGGGACGGTCCAGCTGGTCCTGCCCTGGCTGCTGTCCTTCGCCGCCGGGGCAATGCTCTATGTGGTGGTAGAGGAGCTCATCCCTGAGGCCAACCTGTCCCAGGGAGGACACTCGGGCACGCTGGGCGTCATGACAGGCTTTCTGATGATGATGATCTTGGACGTGGCATTAGGTTAACATAAAAATCCCCCATATGGGGGATTTTTTACATCTCCTTGCGAATCTGTCGAAGGGCGTTCTTCTCCAGGCGGGATACCTGGGCCTGGGAGATGCCGATCTCGGCGGACACCTCCATCTGGGTCTTGCCCTGAAAGAAGCGCATAGACAGGATTTTCCGCTCCCGGTCGGTGAGGTGGCCCACCGCCTCCTTCAGGGCTATGTGCTCCACCCACATCTCGTCGTTGTTCTTGTTGTCCTTCACCTGATCCATAACGCACACGGTGTCTCCGCTGTCGGAGTACACCGGCTCATAGAGAGACACCGGTTCCAGAATGGCATCCAGTGCAAAGACCACGTCCTCGCGTTTCAGCTCCAGAATTTTGGCGATTTCCTCTACTGTGGGCTCCTTCTGGTGCTGGGCCATATAGGCCTCCTTGGCCTGGAGGACCTTGTATGCGGTGTCCCGCATGGAGCGGGATACCCGCATGGTACTGTTGTCCCGAAGATATCGCCTGATTTCTCCCACAATCATGGGCACACCGTAGGTGGAAAACTTCACATCCAGGTCGGTATTAAAGTTGTCAATGGCTTTGATAAGGCCGATGCAGCCCACTTGAAACAGGTCGTCGGCATTCTCTCCCCGGTTGGCAAACCGCTGGATTACCGACAGCACCAGCCGCAGATTGCCGGCGATGAGCTCCTCCCGGGCTCCCATATCCCCCGCTTTGGCCTTGAGGAGCAGCTCCTGTGTCTCGCTGCTCTTCAGTACCTTCAGTTTGGCGGTATTCACCCCGCAGATTTCTACTTTATGCTGCACGTAAAAGACCTCCCGCCCGGTATACTGTTTCCAGTATTTCCGGGGGAAGGTCTTTCATACGGGATTGCCCGGTCCTAAATTTTTTATCGTCAGACCGTTTTCGATGGATTTTTACCGATCAATCATACAGCCATGCCTGGAGGTGTTCCTCGTCCATAACTTCCAGCCCTGCCTCCTCCAGCATGCGGGCGGCCAGCCCCCAGCCGGAGGTGGGCGTGTGGGTAAAGGTGCCGTCATAGATTTCCCCGCAGCCGCAGGAGGGGGACCGGGCCTTCAGGATGGCCACAGTGCAGTTGTTTTCTTTGGCAATCTCCAGGGCACGTTTTGCGCCCGCCTGGTAGGCGGCAGTGACATCCTGGCCATCTTGGGTGACCACCCGGCCGTCGGGCTGGATTTCCGCCGGGGACCGGGGGACGTCCAGTCCCCCCAGCACCTCGGGACAGACGGGGACCAGATTGTGCCCAGCCCGGTGGAGCTCGATGACCTGCCGGTCCAGGCGGCTGGCCCCGTCGTAGCGGCAGGGCTCCCCCAGAAAACAGTGGCTGACTAAGATGTTCATATCAGTTCTCCTTCGGTTTTTTGTTCACGTTCAGCGTCACCCCGTCGGCCTCCGCCGCTTTCTTCAGTATTCCAACGGCTGTAATGGCTTTTTCCTTCACAGAGCTGTCCGCCGGGACGGCTCCGCAGATTTCCGCAAAGGCCCGACGCAGGCTGTCCGGTTCCAGCAGGTAGACGGCCAGGCAGTAGAAGCTTTTCCGCCGGCCGTCGTTGTAACCGGCCAGCAGCTGGTCCAGGATGGCCCGGCGCTCCTTGAGTTGGGTTATGTAAACCTCTGTCCCCAGCTCCCCCGCCCGCTCCAGGTCCCGGACCATCCGGCTGTGGGGGATAAAGGAGTCGTACTCCAGCAGCTTTCTGTACCGCGCGCAGGGGAACTGGCCGCACTGGGTACAAAATTCCACACCTCCCTGCTCCAGGGCGCACCGGGCGACGGCGCAGGACTGATTGCCCGCTCCCCCGCCGCAGCCGGGGCAGTAGCCGCCGAGGTTCATGGGGCACAGCAGGCAGTTCAGGCCGCACAGGGAAAACTGCGGGTGGTCTCTGTGAAAATCCTTCATGGCTCCTCCTACGAAAAACGGCCCGCCGGTGGGCGGGCCGCATTGGGCGCAACTCAGTGGGTCAGGTAGTACCTGACCAGGGTCTGGAGCAGCTCGTCCCGGTCCGCCTTGCGGATGAGGGCACGGGCGTTGTTGTGGTTGGTAATATAGGTGGGGTCCTCAGACAGGATATAGCCCACAATCTGGTTGATGGGATTATAGCCCTTCTCCTGCAGGGCCTGATAGACCGTGGTCAGAATGGCCTTGATCTCCATGTCCCGCTGATCCCCCAGGCTGAATTTACGGGTGAAATCCATCTCGTCCATATTCAGCACCTCCCAAACGTACGATTTCCCTTCTGCCGCAGGCAAAAGGCTGACCCTGAGCCTAGTGTACTCCAAAATTTTGCCGATGTAAAGGGCTTACAAAAAATTTAATACAAATGAAATATTTCTTGAGACAACGCACGGGCCGCACCCTATCCATTCCGCGTCATACCCGCCGCCGCCACCTGAAACAGCGCTGACAGCGCCGCCAGATAGAATACATACTGCACCCCCCAGGCATGCCAGATCAGGCCCATCACCGGAGAGGCAATAATCGCCATAATATGGTCCACGCTCAGGCCCACCGACAGGGTGCGGGTGACCTCGCTGGGGTCCAGGGCGATGGAGCGCATCATGTAGGAGTGAACCATGTTGAACTGCTCAAAGAGGACACACAGCACATAGGCCCCGAACACCAGCCAGGTGAGCCCATCCCCCAAATCGAAGGTCCCTCCCGCCAGCATTCCTGCCAGCAGGCCCATAGCTGAGAAGGAGACAGCGATATACATGGCCTCCATCCACAGCATCTTTCTTACACCCAGCCTGTCCAGCAGCTTTCCGATGACGGGGGCCAGCCAGGTGCCCGCCAGATGGACCACGATAGTGAGCAGAGCCACCGTGTCTGCCCCCTGGCCCAGCAGGTTGATGACCACCCAGGGGGCAAAGACGATCTTGATCCGCTTCTGACAGCCGTAGGCCAGGGTGACCATGTAATAGGGCATATACCGCCTGCGGAAGAGCAGCTTGTGGTTTTTTACCGCCCCACTCTGAGGCATCAGCTGGGCCATACAAATCAGCAGGAAAATCGCCCCGGCGGTCACCTCTGCGGCCAAGACGAAGGGCAGGATTGTATTTTTCTCAAAACTGAACAGGCGCGTCCGAAAGCCGAGAAAGACAATCACCGCTGCGATCATGGCGAACAGGGTGTTGATCCCCTTGAATTTCCCCAGGGTCTCCCCCACCTTCCCCTTCTCCGCCAGGTCCATGGAGATGGCGTCGTTGAGAGGCATAAAGAAGTGCATACCCAGAGAGTGGATAAACAGGAAAACCAGCATGGTCCCATAGCCGGGGGACAGCCAGCCCATGACCACCAGCCCCACCAGTACCAGCACCTGGGCCACAACAGACATCCAAATGTTGCCCAGAAAGCCCAAGGCGGCTACCAGTACCATACACAGGATGCCCGGGCTCTCCCGTGGAATTTCAATGAAGCCCCGCTGGACCTCGTCGACGTGGAAGACCTCGTTGAAGTAGTTGGAAAAGATGTTGCTGCCCAGGCCGTTGGCCAGGGCGGTGAAGGCCAGCACCACCACAAAGAGGTAGATGGCCTTCTGTCGGTTCTGTTTGGTCATATGTGATTCTCTCTCCTAATGTCACAAGTTCTGTTGCAGGGGCGGCCTGTGGCCGCCCGCCTCATCCGCCCCAGTGTGCGCACTGGGGCAAGGGGAAGGCAGAGAACACACACCCTAAAGCCTTCCCCTAAAGGGGAAGGTGACATTTGTGGAGCAAATGACGGATGAGGTGTTACAGCGTATCCTCCTCTGCCCTATCCAGAGCATCCTCGATATCGAAGGGGGGAGCGTCCGTCTGGACAGGCACAGCGGCAGGTTCCGGAGCTGGGGCGTCCAGCTTGAAGGCGTCGCCGGGGGTGGTGATCCCCTGGCGGTACTTCATCTCCTGCCACTGCTCCTTGGTCACCAGCAGCTGCCGGGGCTTGGAGCCCTCGAAGGGGCCCACGATGCCCTTCTCCTCCAGCTGGTCCACCAGCCGGGCGGCCCGGGCGTAACCCAGCTTCAGCCGGCGCTGGAGCATGGACACGGAGGCCTGGCCCGTCTCCACAACCACCTCGGCGGCGGCATCGATGAGCTCGTCATATTCCCCGTCCACGTCCTCAGGCGCGGAGCCGCCCACCCCCTTGGAGCCCTTGTCCTTCTCGGCGGCGTTGTGTTCAATTTCCTCCATCACGGCGTTGTCATACTGGGCGGCGCCGCTGTTCTGCTTGACGAAGTTGACCACGGCGGCCACCTCCGGGTCGGAGATGAAGCAGCCCTGGACCCGCTGGGGCTTGCCGGAGCCCAGCGGGGCAAAGAGCATGTCCCCCCGGCCCACCAGCTTCTCAGCGCCCTGGGTGTCCAGAATAATCCGGGACTCCATGGCGGAGGCCACGGCGAAGGCGATGCGTGACGGGATGTTGGCCTTCATCAGGCCGGTAATCACGTCGGCGGAGGGCCGCTGGGTAGCGATTACCAGGTGCATGCCGGCGGCACGGCCCATCTGGGCCACCCGGCAGATGGACTCCTCCACCTCCTTGGCGGCCACCAGCATCAGGTCGGCC
Source organism: uncultured Oscillospiraceae bacterium (assembly GCA_950097245.1). Lineage (GTDB taxonomy): Bacteria > Bacillota > Clostridia > Oscillospirales > Oscillospiraceae > Lawsonibacter. The sequence goes on from CATNCS010000086.1 coordinate 5,191, forward strand.
AGCTCGTCGATAAGGACCACAATGGAGGGCATTTTATCCACGCCCTCGGTGCGCTCTGCGTAGGCGTTATACTCCTCCAGCTTGCGCACCCCCACCTCGGAGAAGGTGCGGTAGCGCTTCATCATCTCGGTGACCGCCCACTGCAGGGCGCCGGCCGCCTTCTTGGGGTCGGTGACCACCGGGATCAGCAGGTGG
>CATNCS010000087.1 GCA_950097245.1 uncultured Oscillospiraceae bacterium
AAAATATTCCGGCCTCTCCCCCGCCATCAGTTCCTCCACAGCGGCCACCACGTCGGTGTAGCTGCCGGTGCCCAGCAGGCCGTCCACCTCGGGCAGCTCGGAGCGGATGTCGTCGGGATAGCGCTGGCTGAGACAGCCCGCCACCAGCAGCTTTTTCAGCCTGCCGGCCCGCTTCAGCTCCCCCAGTTCGATGATGTTGTCAATGGCCTCGCTCTTGGCCGATTCAATGAACCCGCAGGTGTTCAGCACCGCCACGTCGGCCCCCTCCGGGTCGCCGGTGACGGTGTGCCCCGCCGCCCGGCACAGGGCCATCATTTGTTCGGTGTTCACCAGATTCTTGGCGCAGCCAAGGGAAATAAACGCGATTTTGTATGGCATGGTATCGCTCCTGCTACTGTTTTTTGTCTACAATTCTTCCAAATTAAGAACATTTAAAATGGAAGTGCATACTTCATTAAAATGATGATCGTCATCCGAATTAGAAAACCGAATAACACGTATTCCAACCTGATTTAAAGTCTGTGTGCGCCATTCGTCATTTTCCCGGCCGGCCTGCTCATAGTGCTGTCCCCCATCAACTTCTATCACCAGTTTTCTGGTTGGACAGTAAAAATCCGCGATATAATGGTCAAGCGGTTTCTGCCGTACAAATCGTGGCGATAAGTCCCGCAAAAAATCGTACCAAAGTTTTCGTTCCTGCGAAGTCATATTTTTTCGCAAATCAGCCGCTATTGGTTTCAAATACCTTTGATACTGGACCATCTTTTTCACCTGCCGTCAAAAAGGCTCTCTCGTCCCCCGCAGGGCAAGCCTCCCTTCACAAAGGGAGGTGGCATTTGCGTAGCAAATGACGGAGGGTTTTCTCCTACCGAAATGCATTACGCTTGGGGAAAACCCCCACCCGGCTTCGCCGGGAGCCCCCTTTGCGAAGGGGGCCTTGGGGCGCTGCCCTGTAGGTTTTCTCTTTTTGTGGAACGCTCTGTGTTAATCATAGACCTCCATGCCGTACCGCCGCAGGCCGTCGCTGATCTCTGACCAGGAGAACCCCCGGCGGGCCAGGGCGTCGGAGGCCCGCTTCACGTCCTTGGGGTCGTGGCTGCCCTTGAGCTTCTTCTCCAGAAAGGCGTCGATGGCGGAGGTGTTGTCCTCCTCCTCAATCTGCTCCAGGGCCTCGTCCCACAGCTCCCGTGGGATCCCCCGGCGGTAGAGCTCGTCCCGGATCTTCCGCTTCCCGTAGCCCTTCCGGGCATAGAGCTCCACCACGTCAGCGGCGTACCGCCCGTCGTTAAGCAGGCCTATGTCCTCCAGCCAGTCGGCAATCTCCTCCGCCCGTTCCGGCTGACAGTTCTTCTCCCCCAGAAGCTTCAGCAGCATCTTTCGGGACTTCGGGGTGTCTGTCACGACCCGCAGGGCGTAGGAGCGGAAATTCTCGCTCTCGATAGCCTGTAAAAGCCGGTCCGCCTCCTCATCCGACAGCGCCCGGCCGGCGTAGAGGGCGAAATCCGCGATCTGGTTTCGGCTCACCCGCAGGATGGACCCGTCCTCCAGCACCGCCAGCCAGCGGTCCCGGACCCGCTTGGAGGGCTTTAATTCTTCAATGACCATTTATCCCTCGTCCGCTGGCGCGCCGTCGTCAAAGTCGTCGGCGGAGACATCCACTGCCCGGCCCGCGGCCTTGGCGGCGGTCTGGGACTGCTTGCTCATCAGCTTGAAGGAGTTGGCCCGGACCTGGGCCTCCACATCGGCGGCAACATCGGGGTTGTCCTTCAAAAACTGCTTGGCGGCGTCCCGGCCCTGGCCGATGCGGGTCTCTCCCATGGAGAACCAGGAGCCCGATTTCTGGATGATGTCCAGCTTGACTGCCAGGTCCACCATCTCCCCCCACTTGGAGATGCCCTCACCGTAGAGAATCTCGAACTCCGCCTCCCGGAAGGGGGGCGCAACCTTATTTTTCACAATCTTGGCCCGGGTGCGGTTGCCGATGAGCTCGGTGCCCACCTTGATGGCCTCAATCTTCCGCACGTCAATGCGGACGGAGGCGTAGAACTTCAGCGCCCGGCCGCCGGTGGTGACCTCCGGGTTGCCGTACATCACGCCCACCTTTTCCCGGAGCTGGTTGATGAAGATGACGACGCAGTTGGTCTTGGCGATGGAGCCGGCCAGCTTCCGCAGGGCCTGGCTCATGAGCCGGGCCAGCAGGCCCACGTGGCTGTCCCCCATGTCCCCCTCGATCTCGGCCCGGGGGGTGAGGGCGGCCACGGAGTCCACCACCACCACGTCGATGGCCCCGGAGCGGACCAGGGCCTCGCAGATCTCCAGACCCTGCTCGCCGGTGTCCGGCTGGGAGATAAGCATGGAGTCGATATCCACCCCCAGGGCCCGGGCGTAGGAGGGGTCCAGGGCGTGCTCCGCGTCGATGAAGGCCACCTCGCCCCCCCGCTTCTGGGCCTCGGCCACGATGTGCAGGGCCAGGGTGGTCTTGCCGGAGGACTCAGGGCCGTAAATCTCAATAATCCGGCCCTTGGGCACACCGCCGATGCCCAGGGCGATGTCCAGGGACAGAGAGCCGGTGGGGATGGAGTCCACCACCACGCCGGTGTTCTCCCCCAGACGCATGACGGTGCCCTTGCCGTAGGTCTTGTCCAGCTGGGCCAGGCAGGTCTCCAGCGCCTTCTTCTTATCCGCGGCCGGCGCGGCCGACTCGATCATGGGTTTCTTCTGTGCCATGTCAATCATCCTTTCCCGCCGGCGGCTCAAGGCCCCGGCCTGTTGCTGTCCCATATATTACGCTTTTGTGCGTCCTATAAAACGGACTTTTCTAACGGCGCTCTTCCGTCCCGCCCGCAGGGCGGCAAAGCCTCCCTTCGCAAAGGGAGGTGGCATTTGCGAAGCAAATGACGGAGGGTTTTCTCCTACCGAAATTGCTGTAGCCTTCCAAGGAAAACCCCCAGTCAGCTTCGCTGACAGCCCCCTTTGCGAAGGGGGGCCTTAGCGGGCGGCCGCAGGCCGCCCCTACTCCTCTACCTGCTCTTCCCAACGCTTCATCCAAGGAATCCCGTCCCACAGCTTGCCGGTGCGGATAAAGTATTCAATGGCGGTCATAACAGCTTCCTTGTCGGTGGTGGTAGTCTCCTTGTAAATGATGGACTGTCCGTCGGAGTGCTCAAACCCAGCTTCTTCGTTCGGGTCCAATAAGTCTGGATTCAGGTGATCCGGGTCGTAGGTGGACCACCAAATCTGCCCCATATTTTCCCCGTAACTCAGGTCGTAGAGGGTCCCGTCTGTCTCCAGGTCCAGATAGTCCCCCTCCTCGTCTGCCTCGTGATAGACATAAATATCCAGCCACTCCCCATCACGCAGGTTCTTCATAATCTGCTCCACATTATCCGGGGTAATCTCTTTGAAATCTCCAGGCCAGCGGATGTAATAGTGCGCGGCAATCCCCTCCGGTATCTCCGCCGGGGGCTGGGCCACGGGAATAAATTCTCTGCGCTCCACCCAATTACCCATTGCATACGCCTCCAGTCTAGTTATTGATGGTCCCCTCCACCACCCGAAGGATACCCTGGGTATCGGGGAAAATCTTCACGTCTTCGTAGCCGTTTTTCTCCAGAATATCCTCCACGGCTCCGGCCTGACCCAGGCCCACCTCGAAGATGAGGGTCCCCCCCAGGCGCAGGGCGGACTTCCACTTGGAGGCAATCACATGGTAGTAATCCAGGCCATCAGCTCCCCCGTCCAGGGCCATCCGGGGCTCGTAGTCCCGCACGGAGGTATCCAGGCTGGGAATATCCCCGGAGGGGATGTAGGGGGGATTGCACACAATAGCGTCGAAGTCCCACAGGCTGGAGCTGGGGGGCTCCATGGCATCCACCGACAGGCAGGTGACCCGGGCGTTCAGCTCATTCCGGCGGACATTCTGCTTGCACACCCGCAATGCCCCCTCGGACAGCTCGGCCAGCACCACCCGGCACTCGGGGGCGTTGGCGGCCACGGCCAGCCCCACGCAGCCGCTACCGGCGCACAGGTCCAGCACCCGGGCCCCCTCCCCCGACTCCCGGGCTTTAAGGATGCCCCGCTCGGCCAGCAGCTCGGTGTCCAGCCGGGGGATGAGCACATCCCGGGAGATATCCAGAGACAGGCCGTAGAACTCCCATTCCCCGATGATGTAGGCCACCGGCTCCCCCGCCAGGCGGCGCTGGACCAGCTCCTCCACCCGCTGCTCCATGGCCCCGCCCACATACAGGGACATATCCCGGTAGAACTGCTCACGGCTCTTGTCGGCGGCAAAGCAGATGATCTCCCGGGCCTCCAGCTGGGCCGACTCCACCCCCGCCTTCTTCAGCCGGGCGCGGGTGTCCAGGAATAGGTTGTTATAGGTGGTGGCCATCAAATCACCTTCCTGTTGTTTTTGCTCTCGTCCCCCATAGGGGCAAGGCTTCCCCTTTAGGGGAAGCTGGCACGGCAAAGCCGTGACTGATGAGGTATTTCGCCGCAGGCGAAATGTGCAAAGCAAACACGGTTTCTGCAAATACGGCCTCATCCGCCCCCTACGGGGGCACCTTCCCCTAAAGGGGAAGGCTTTTTTACTCTACCACGCGTCCGTGCCCTTCTCCTCGGGCAGCACCAGCTCCAGGGCCGTGATTCCCACCTCAATCATGGAGTCGTCGGGCTCGAAGGTGGTAAAGTTTTGCAGCCACAGGCCGGGGGCGGTAAAAAACCGGGTGACGGGCCCGTCGTGGCGGCCGGCCCAGCGGTTAAACTCATAGCTGACCCCCACAATTACCGGCAGCATGGCCAGGTGGGCCAGAAAGCGCAAAAAGGGGTTGTGCACCGGCCAGATGGCGAAGACAATTGTGGACACAAGGATGGAGATGGCAATCACCATGAACAGAAAGCTTGTCCCGCACCGGGGGTGGTGCCGGGGCTGGATCCGCACATTCTC
>CATNCS010000088.1 GCA_950097245.1 uncultured Oscillospiraceae bacterium
GACAATACAGTCCCCATCTTCCGGAGCAATCTCTCGAAGGGTCAGCCGTTCCGTTTCCAGCAGGGATACTTTCTTTCCGCTCACTCCTGTCAACATCACTTTCCCTCTTCTAAGACTTCTGCCAGGGTGACGGTGGCTCCCACGGCGAAGCCCAGGGTGTAGCAGCCGTCGGTGGACAGGTCGGCGATGTTCAGGATGGAGAAGCTGATGAACAGGGCCAGGGCCACCAGGGAGTAGATGGCCCCCATCTCCAGGGCGGTCCGCAGGGTTACAACGGATAACAGCATGGTACGTGCCTCCTAGGGATTTTTGTAGGGTATGGGAACCCCCTCAGTCTCGCTTCGCTCGACAGCTCCCCCATAAAGGGGGAGCCAGAACCCCCAGAGCCTCCCCCTTTATGGGGGAGGTGGCATTTGCGGAGCAAATGACGGAGGGGGTACAGTTCTCAGAACTCCTGCTGAGTCTTGGTCTCGATGACGTTGATGCCCAAGGCGGAGAAAGCGGACTTGATCTGCTCCAGGTCCATACCGATGGCCGCGCAGGTCTCGGTGTTGATGGTGGCGGTCTCGCCGGTCATAATGCGCACCGGGGTGGAGGCGGGGTCGGCGCCGTTCACCAGCAGGTCGGCCACCATCTCGGCGGTCTCCCGGCCCAGCTGGACGTAGTCCACGCCGTAGCCGCAGAAGGCGCCGTTGAGGGCGAAGGAGTCCGCGCCGCCGTAGTGGGGGATGTTGGCGTCCTGGAGCTTCTCAAAGATGGCCAGCTCGGCGCTCATGACGGTGTTGTCGGTGGGGGTGAAGATGGCGTCCACCTTGGCGGCGGCCAAGGCGTCCACGGCGGAGGTGATCTCGTTGGTGTTGGTGCCCGTCTTCTCCTCCACGGCGATGTTCAGGGAGGCCAGATAGTCCTTCGCCTCCTGGATGGGCTTGGTGGAGGAGCCCTCCGACTTGGAGTACAGCAGGCCCACCTTCTTCAGGTCGGGATTGGCGGCCCGCATCAGGTCGATGACCATTTTGGTGTTCAGGGCGTCGCTGGTGCCGGTGACCTTGCCGCCGGGGGCGTTCATGTCAGCTACGATGCCGTCGGTGATGGGGTCGGAGACGGCGGAGAAGATGATGGGGATGCCGGCGTCCTCAGTGGTGGCCATGGTGGTCTGGACGGCGGGGGTGGCGATGGGGACGATCACGTCCACGTCGTCGGCAATCATCTGGGCGGCGATGGCCTGGAGGGTGGAGCCGTCCCCCTGGCCGCAGGCGGTGTAGCCGGCGTAGTCGAAGGTGACGCCCAGCTCGCCGCCCAGCTTATCCAGCTCGGCCTGGAGGCTGTCCTCAATCTGGTTCAGGGAGGCGTGGTCCATGAACTTGATGATGCCCACCTTGTAGACTTTGTCGGAGTCGGAAATGGAGTTTTGCTGGGTGCTGCTGGTGCTGCCGCCCTGGGGCTGGGAGCCGCTGCCGGAGGCAGAGGGCTGGGAGCTGTTCCCGCCGCCGCAGGCGGCCAGGGACAGGGTCATGGCTAAGGACAGGGCCAGGGTCAGAGTCTTTTTCATCAGATTGGTCTTTTTCATTTTTGGTTCCTCCAATTAAAATATTTAGGCGGCAGATGAAGGGGCTTTGCCGAAGCCCGGGTTTGTTGGAGTTTCAGCCGAGGCTGCTTTTTATTTGGAGCAATAAAAAAACAGCCCCTCATCCCACATGGGACAAGAGCTGCACTCCTGCGATACCACCCAAATTGACGTTTTGGAAAACGTCCGCTCGCTTCACGCGCCATCACGCGTGCCCGATGGATAACGGGTGGGTCCCCGTCGGCATCTACTTGGGTCGCCCCGTTCAAGCCGCCCTCGAAAGTCCATTCACCTGGCCGCGCCCCGCCTTGATTCCACCACCCAAGGCTCTCTGCTGGTTTGCTGAACCGGCTACTAATCTTTCTCACAGGTTTGTCTGCTGTTTGGTTGTTGTGGCTATTATAGCGGCTCCTCTTCCGGTTGTCAACCCCCAAAATTTATTTCGCTAAAGAAAATTTTTCAAGGGCCCGCCGGAACGGCGGGCCCTTGCGCAATCAGTGGAGACAGCTCCGCCGTTCCGGCGGGCCCTTGGCACTCTCACAGGGCGGAGTATCCGAATTTGTCCACCACAGCGTCCAGCTCCTGCTTCTCCCTGCACATGGGGCACTCCTCCGGGGAGTAGCTGGCGTAGCCGGGGAGGTCGTTGGTATCGAAGAGGGAGACGATGGGCAGTCCGTCGATCTCCTTCTGGTGGCTGTAGATGGCGGCGATGCCAGCCACATTTCCCTTGTAGTACCGCACACAATCGATGCCCCTGCGCACCGTGCCGCCGGTGGTCACCGAGGCCAGAAGGAGAAGCACATTTTTCCCTTCCAGCATAAAGCGGGCGTTGTCCCGGAAGATCAGCTTGCCGCTGGTGCCCGCGTTCTCCCGGAGGACATAGATCTCCTTTCCCGCGTTAATGGAGCGGAACCCGCCCTGGGTGAGCCTCTGGGCCAGGCAGGTGCCAATCACCCGGGTGCCGTCCATGCAGAGTATGGTGTCCACCATTAAATGCTGGGTCAGACGCTGGGACAGCTGCTGAGCTGCAGCCTCGGCGTCGCGGATGCAGGACTGCTGGCTGGTCACATCCACAAAGTAGTTGGTATGGCTGTTTCGGGTGGCAAAATGCCCCTTGGCTACGTTAAGTGACACGTCACCTACACAAACAGGGATTTTAAAAAACCTGGGTTCCATCGTCGCTCCTCCTTTTCCTTGATATTGGTATAACCTGGTTCTTTAAATATACCATATTCTTTAGGCTTTGTCCAGATTATTTTGTGAACAATTACAAAAAGACGCGTTGCCAAATAAACTGCTGTACTGATACCACAGCGCAGAGAAAACATTTTATCGTGGAATACGGCCCCTGCACAATCACCAGCCGCTGCCCTGCCCGGTTCCTTAAATTTTTTTGAAAAAGGGGGTTGATTTTTCCTTTCGGACGTGATATTATGAATAAGCTGTTTGACCAAGAGGTCAAATTTCCGGGTGTGGCGAAGTTTGGTATCGCGCTTGAATGGGGTTCAAGAGGCCGCTGGTTCGAATCCAGTCACTCGGACCAAAAAAGTTACGATAATCGGTTATTTTAACTGGTTTTCGTAACTTTTTTCTTTTGCCTATGACACTCTTTTCTCCCCATACCAGAACAATACCAGAACGAAAATTGGACCGGTTGTTACAGGACCGGCTCAATCAGCACAGCCCGTCATCTATCTGAACTGTTTCCCGGATTCTGGTATCGTACCAGAATCCCACGAAAAACACAGTGAATATTCCATGTTATCAGCGTGAGATTCCAAAGGTCTTGCTGAACTTCTCTGCGGCGGCTTGCCGTACTTCTTCCTGAACGTGTAAATAGTGCTGGGTCATTTCAATGTCGGCGTGGCCCACCATGCTCTGGATCGTCTCCATATCCACGCCAAGGGCTTGGAGCTGAGAGACGTAAGTATGTCGGCAGCTGTGGGGTGTCAGCATACGGACGCCGGATATGTGGAGCAAAGCGTTTCTGTACTTGTCCCGAAAGTGCCTGGGGTCGAAGGGCTGGCCTGGAACGGCGCTGTCCCAAATAAACTGTCCGGCCTGTTCCCGGAGAAATACGGCGCAAGGCCGTATGCTGGGCGGCACAGGCACGTCCCGGACGCTGGTTGCCGTCTTGGGCGGGCCGATGTGGGGCTTGCCCTTGACCATATTTACCGCCTGCCTGATATGGATGCAGGAGCCGTCAGGTTCGATGTGCTGGGTCTCCAGGGCAAGTACCTCCTGGGTGCGCATACCCGTTGCCAGCATAAGCCGGATGGTGTGCCCTGTTCGGTCCTGGGGCAGCTGCTCCATGAGAATTTGTACTTCCTCCTGGGTGAACGCCTCCTTGCGCTTCACAGGCCCCTTGGACTTCATTTTCTCCGCAAAGCGGACGGGATTCTTGTGAATCAGGTCGTTGGCCTCCGCCTTGTGCATGATCTGGTAGAGCATACCTCGGCATTTCGTCAGGTAGGAATCGGACTTCCCGTCAACTCGCAGCTTCTTCAGAAAGTCCTCCACGTCCAGGGCCTTGATCGTGTTCAGCTTGCGAGGGCCAAAGGCTCCAATCAGGATTTTCAGCGTATAGCCGTAGCTCTCATAAGTAG
>CATNCS010000089.1 GCA_950097245.1 uncultured Oscillospiraceae bacterium
CGCCCAGGCGTTCCACCGCAAAGTCGGCCCAAAAGTCCAGTCAGCGGGTGGTCAGCGCCACAAAAGACTCTATTTTATCAAAACCAAAAAAGGAGGAGTAATCATCTATGCCCAGAAAGAAAACCGTAGTACCTGATGAACAGCCCATGGAGGCCCAGGTTCCGTCCGAGGCCACCGAAGAGGAAAACGTCGGTCAGTTCCCGGAGACCGCTCCCGGCGAAGAGGAGGAGAACATTCCCGCTGACGGGGAGGTCCCGTTTGACGCCCTGCCCTCCGATCCCCCCGATGGAGAGGCCCAGCCCGGTGGTGTGACCGCCAATGCCGCTGAGTCCTTGTCCCCTGGCGATATGCCCGGCGAGGCCCCTGCCGGTGAGGAGCTGCCTGCCGGCCCCTTCCCCGGCGATGCGCCGCTTGGCGATATGCCGCCCGGCGGTGATTTCCCCGCTGGTGAGGAAATCACCTTCCCTGATGCGGGTGATGCCGCCCTGTTCCTTCAACCCCAGGAGGGTGAGGAAGCGGAGAGTGACGACCCCGAGTACGGGGCGCTGCTCCATGAGTTGGGCGAGACGGGCTATCAGGAAAGCGATCCGGATGCCCCTCTGACCCTGGGGCCGCCCCCCGGCGATGAGCTGCCCTCCGCGCCATTGCCCGCTGATGAACCGGAAGCTGGTATGGCTGGCGAGGAAACCGAGCCGTCTCCGCGTCCCAGGGGCCGGCCTCGCAGGAGAGCCGCCGCCGAAGCAGTCGCTCCCGCCGCTGATCCTCGCCGCGAGCGTGTGCTGACCATTGAGGCCAGGGATGAGGTGCAGACGGCGGAGGAGCGGGAGGCCATCATCTGGCATGAGATCCAGAACGCCCACTGGACCAGGCGCATCCTCACCGGTACTTTGGACGGCGTGGAGCGGACGGAATCCGGCCTGACCGTTGCCGTAGTCAACTACAAGGGCTTCCGGGTAGCGATCCCCGTCAAGGAGATGTTGCTGTTTACCGGGAGAGTCCCCTCCGGTGCTGACTTCCAGGAGCTGATGGGCCGTATGCGGGGCATCCTTACCGCCCGGCTGGGCTCCGAGATCGACTTTATTGTAAAAGGCCACGAAAACAAGAGCCGCAGCGTGGTTGCCAGCCGCAGGGACGCCATGTACCGCAAGCGTCAGACCTTCTATCTGGACAAGGACGAGCGGGGCGAGCCTATGATCTACGAGGGCCGGGTGGTCCAGGCACGAGTCGTTGCCGTGGCCGAGAAGGTGGTCCGGGTGGAAGTGTTCGGCGTAGAGTGCGCCATCCTAGCCCGGGGCTTGTCCCGCGCCTGGGTGGGCGACGCCGCCGAACACTATCATGTGGGCGACCGCATCCTGGTCCGAGTGCAGAAGATCACTGGGATCACAGTAGAGGATCTGACCATTACCGCCGATGTGCGCAGCACCTCCGCCTCCACCGCCGCAGATGACCTGAAGAAATGTGTGCGACAGGGGCGGTACGCAGGCCGGGTCACTGATGTACGGGGCGGCGTGCTCTATGTCCGTCTCAACAACGGCGTCAACGCCATCGCCCACTCCTGCTATGACCGCCGTACCCCTGGCAAGGGGGATGACGTTAGTTTTGCCGTCACCCGGCTGGATGAGGAGCAGGGCGTGGCGGTCGGAAGCATTACCAGGATCATCAAACAAAATCTGTAAAGGAGTCGCCTATGAAGCATTTGAGGCATCTGGCGCTGTCGGTGCTGCTGGTGCTGTCGCTGACGGCCACTGCCCTGGCCGCAGAGGTCCCGGTCAGTCTGGTGGTGGAAAACCTCAACGGCCAGCAGCGCATCGTCAAGACCTATGAGCTTCCCCCCGGCACTGACCCCGAGACCTTGAAGGAGCCGTCGTTTACCTACGACGGCTTCACCTATACCTGGGCCTATACCACCAAGGACGAACATACCTTTCTGGAAACCAAGGCTGTGACCGAGACGGTGACGGTGGAAACCGGGAAAAAGGACCTCAATGCCGTCCTGGAGCAGCTGGCCCCCAGCATCCCCTACGATGACGGGGAATTTTCCGGTGAGCTGGCCCTGGATCACACCACCATTGCCACGGAGGCGGCGGGCTACGCTTCCAAGAGCGGGAAAGTGACCACCACCAAGACCATTGGGCCGCTGGACCGGAATGATATGTCCTATATTCCGGCCACTACCGTCAAGGATGGGAAGACGCTGACCCTCGCCAATGTGGAGTGGCAGGTCATCGGCACCGATCTGGTGGGCGACGTGCTGGCTCCCTCCAGCTATCAGGCGGTGGCGACCTACTCCGCCTCCACCAGCTACCAGGTTGCCACCGGCTATGTCTCTACAGCGGAGTACAAGGGGACCGTGACCGCCTCTGGCATCGAGAGCATCACCTACACGGTGGTCTATGTGGGAACGGAGATCGTACCTGAGCCCCCACAGCCCACCGAGCCGGTCAAGCAGGGTGGTCCCCTGTCCGGCGGGAACGCAGCCGCCATTGGCGGGACGCTTTTGGTGATTGCTCTGCTGGCGGCGCTGGCCGGAGGCGGTGCCTGGCTGTACCTGCACCGCAAGAACGTTTATGTCTATGTCCCCGGCGACCAGCCGCGGGACTATAAGCTGATTGCCAAGTTCCGGGTAGAACCGGAAAAGCCGGATATCCAGGTCAATGAGGATCAGATCGGTTCCGCGCATATGCTTGCGGTAGAAATCAAGAAGCCGCTGGCAAAGAAGCTGCTGAATCAGATTTTTACCGTCAACCACCCCTGCGGGGCTCAGCGGTATATGGTCCTTCGGGACAATCCCAGCGACTGGCATGAATTTCCTTTGGACAACCATACGGAAGAAATGGAGGAACCAACTTGAAGTATATCAGAAAAATCACGGGTCTGATGCTGTCTGTGGCGGCGGCGCTGTCCTTGTCAGTCCCGGCCTTCGCATCGGACTACTCCTTTACCACGGACGCCCCCCAGGACTTCTACGGCAGCACCAGCTATGAGGATGTCTACGGCTCCCAGTACAACTACGGCGGGAAAAACGTGGTGGACTACCAGGTGCCCGAGCTGGAGTACGGCGTCCAGAGCACCACCATGACCGGCGTGATGGAGCGTACCATCCTCCCCGGCCTCCAGCAGACCATAGGTACGGGCGGGGGCGGCTACGGCGTGGCCGGTGGTGGCGGCCCCATTACGGTGCTGGTCGAGGGAACCGGCGCTGGCGGCTCCACCTCTGCGGTCAATCCCACCGTTCCCACGCTCCCCACCACCCCCACCTACCAGCAGCCCGCCTACACCAGTGTGGAGGGCATGGCCTATAAGGACGGCCATATCGGCACGGTGAAGATTCCCTCCCTGAACATCAACATGAAGGTTTGGGAGGGCGAAACCGCTGAGAGCATGAAAAAGGGGCTGGGGCACTACAGCTCTACCTCCGCCTGGGATGGAAATGTAGCTATGTGCGGCCACAACCGGGGTAGCAAGTATGTCATCGGCTCCATCAAGGATCTGGAGCAGGGCGATACCATCACCTACACCACGGTCTACGGGACCCGCACCTATGCGGTTGAGACGGTAACGGTCATCTCCAACACCGATTGGAGCTATCTTCAGTCCACCGCAGACAACCGTATCACCATCACTACCTGCCTGGCTGACCACCCCGAAAGCCGGGTTGTGGTTCAGGCCATAGAAAAAAAGTAAATGGATATTGTTGAAAACCTTTGTTTCGTTTCGTATAAAAGTGTATAATGACATGAATGGAGGTTTTCTCAATGAGGAAAAAATTATTATCCCTGGCGCTGGCGGGCGTGCTCTGCCTGAGCATGGCGGTTCCCGCAGCAGCAGCTCCGCCCTCCGAATTGGAGATGGCGGCGGCCTATGTGCAGGAGCGGGGCATCATGGCCGGTGACCAAAACGGAAATCTGAACCTGGATGCCGGTTTGAACCGCGCCGAGCTGGCCGTCTTGCTGACCCGGCTTCGGGGCGGGCTGGAGGAGCTGTACGCCAACACCGGCTACTACGAGCAGGGCTGCAAGTTTACAGATGTACCGGCCTGGGCGAAGCTCTTTGTGGGCTACTGCGTCCGAAATAATCTGGTAGCCGGGTATGACACCTTGCGTTACGGGGCGTCAGATCCGGTAAATCCGGCGGCAGCCTGCACCGTTATCCTGCGG
>CATNCS010000090.1 GCA_950097245.1 uncultured Oscillospiraceae bacterium
GTCCCTGCCCTCCCTGCGGGCAGATACCTTCTCCATGAGCCTGATGGAGCGGCTCCAGCGGGTGCGCCGGGGCGGGCTCACCTTTGCCCCCGAGGCGGGCACCCAGCGCCTGCGGGATGCCATCAACAAGAACCTCCGGGAGGAGGACCTGCTCCAGTCCTGCAGGACCGCCTTTGCCGGGGGCTGGAGCGGAGTGAAGCTCTACTTTATGCTGGGCCTGCCCACCGAGACCGACGAGGACGTGCTGGGCATCGCCGACCTGGCCCGAAAGGTCTACTTTACCTGGCGGGAGTACAGCCCCAATAAGGCCCGGGGGGTGCGGATCACCGTTTCTACCTCCTGGTTTGTCCCCAAGCCCCACACCGCCTTCCAGTGGGAGGCCCAGATCCCAGTGGAGGAGTACCAGCGGCGGGTCAATCTCCTGCGGGACGCCCTGAAACGGGACAAGTCCATCACCTACAACTGGCACGACCCCCAGACCAGCTATCTGGAGGCCATTTTATCCCGGGGGGACCGCCGCCTGGCCGACGTGCTGGAGTGGGTGTGGGCCCACGGGGGGAAGATGGACGCCTGGACTGAGTATTTTGACTACCAGCGCTGGCTGGACGGCCTGGCCGCCTGTGGTCTGGATGGGGGCTTCTACGCCCACCGGGAGCGGGGGAGGGGTGAGATCTTTCCCTGGTGCCGGCTGTCCACCGGTGTGAGCGCCGATTTTCTGTGGCGGGAGCGGGAGCTGTGCTACCAGTCGGTCACCACTCCCGACTGCCGCACCCGTTGCTCCGGCTGCGGGGCTAATAAGCTGTTGGAAGGGGGGAGGACCTGTGGCTGACCGGCTGTTGTTCACCAAAACGGGACGAGCCCGGTACATCTCTCACCTGGACCTGATGCGCACCTTCCAGCGGGCCTTTTCCCGGGCGAAAATCCCCATCAAGCACACCGAGGGCTTCAATCCCCACCCCTTTGTGTCCATCGCCCTGCCCCTGTCGGTGGGGTTCTCCAGCCAGTGCGAGATTCTGGAGTTCGGCCTGCTGGAGGGGACAAGCTATGAGGAGGTGCCGGAGCGGCTCACCGCCGCCATGCCTGAGGGAATCATTGTCCACCAGTGCTACCCGGCGGAGCGGAAATTGAAGGAATTGCGTTATGTAAACTACATCATGACCTTTGACTACTCCGAGGGCCGGCCCCAGGAGTCGGAACCCGCTATGGCCGCCCTACTGGGCAGGGAGAGCTTGGTGGTAAAAAAGAAGTCCAACAAGGCCAAGGCTGGCTTTACAGAGGTTGACATAATTCCACTTGTCCACAGCTGGCGCATGGAGTGCCAGAGCGATGCTATGATGGTGGATCTGGTCACCTCCGCCCAGAACCCGGGCCTGAACCCCGACCTGATCCGGGCGGCATTCTGCGCCGAATACCCGGAGTATGCCCCGGATTTTGTCACCTTCCACCGCCGGGAGGTGCTGGACGGGAAGGGGAAGGCATTCCGGTAACGAGAGAGGAGAAATATGATGTATACCTATGAATGTGAATCGGTTCGTGGCGAAAGCGATTTATTTGGATGGGAAATAGAGGATTATCAGAGCGTGATTGCTCGACGGGCACAGGAGGGCTGGCGGTATGTAGGATTTGTCCCGGTTAAGCAGTCGGGACACGGCGTCATCAGTAAAATGGACCTGATTTTTGAGAAAGAGGTGTAAAAAATGGAGAAACCTACCCAGCACAGTCTGACCTGGACAGTGGACGACACTATGACCGCCAAGCGCATCGGAACAGCGGGAGCACAGATCTTGTCCACCCCCAACATGCTGGCCCTGATGGAAGCCTGCGCCCTGGAGCTGGCAAAGGAGCATCTGGATGAGGGCATGACCACTGTGGGCGCCGAGGCCCACGTCCGCCACCTGGCCCCCACTCCCGTGGGGATGAAGGTGACCGCCACCGCTACGCTGCGCTCGATCGAGCGGCGGAAGATGTGGTTTGACATCGAGGTCCACGACGAGAAGGGCAAGTGCGGCGAGGGCTCCCACCTGCGGATCATGGTGCCCCAGAAGGACCGGAGCCAGAGTTGACCTCAACTCAGCTGAATAAAAGGGATAGCTCCTTTTGATGGGAGCTATCCCTTCAATATTTTTTCAAAAAATATGTTGTGGCATTTCCGCAGCCAAAAATAAATATCCCTATGGCCCGCATTACAATCTCCTGGGTCCTGTTCAGTACCAGAATATCCGGGAACCCCAGAAATATAATAATGCCGCAAATGGTCAGCAATTCACCAATCAGCCTGATAATAAACAGGTTTTTCCTGTTGCGCAGAAGGCAGATCAAATTGTTTTCTGCGCTCTCTTTGTACTTCTCCAGTTCAATTATTTCTCCTGTCAGAAGTTCGTTTACATCAATGTTTAAAAGACTGCAAAGCTCCAGCATGATTGAGGGGTCCGGCGGAGATTTTCCTGTCTCCCACTTCGATACAGCCCGGTTTGTAATACCGAGGTATTCCGCCAATTGCGCTTGTGTGAGACCTTTTTTCTTTCTGCATGAGGAGATAAATCTTCCAATCTTTTTCAGGTCCATATAAAGCCTCCCTTTCATCTATGAATACTATCACTGCAAGATCGAGAATACCACGAACCGGCGGTAGATTGCAACTCTACCAGTGGTTGAAAGGTAGAAGGGTGAAAATTTGCGGAAAATTTATCCTACAACCCCCTTGACAACGGCGTGTGGGATGTGATAACATGCCCATGCAACAAAGGGGAGTAGTCGGCGCGCCTTTCCGGTGCGCGGCACCAGTCAACAAGCATGTGCGGACCGTGAGTCCGCTCTGGCTGTGCCTGAAATGACCAGACCTGCGTTCCGATTTTCGGAGCGCAGGTCTTTTTTGATAGATAGCGTAAATCTGGAAAGGATAAAGAAAAAGGAGTGTGGAACAATGGATTTTTCATTTCTTTGGCAGGGGCTTACGTCCATCACCTGGCAGCAGCTGGTCATGTACGTCATTGGGGGGATACTCATCTACCTGGCCATCGAGAAGGGATTTGAACCCGCCCTGCTCATGCCCATGGGCTTCGGGGCAATTTTGGTAAACCTGCCTCTGTCCGGTGTCATCAATCAGTACAATTCCGCAATAGGGGAAGAGGCTCCGGGCATCATCCAGTGGCTGTTTGAGGTGGGAATTGAGGCCAGCGAGGCCATGCCTCTTCTGCTCTTCATCGGCATCGGTGCCATGATCGACTTTGGCCCCCTGCTTGCCAATCCCAAGCTGTTCCTGTGTGGTGCGGCGGCCCAGGCGGGCATCTTCCTCACCATCATCATCGCTGTGCTGCTGGGCTTTGATCTGAAGGACGCCGCCTCCATCGGCATTATCGGGGCGGCGGACGGCCCCACATCCCTGCTGGTATCCCAGACGCTGAAGTCCAACTATGTGGGCGCCATCGCCGTGGCAGCTTACTCCTACATGGCTCTGGTACCCATCATTCAGCCCTTCGCCATCAAGCTGGTCACTACACAGAAGGACAGGGCCATGCGCATGCCCTATAAACCCCAGGGGGTTACCCGGCGGATGCGGATTCTGTTTCCTATTGTGGTGACGGTAATTGCCGGTCTGGTAGCCCCCGCCTCGGTGGCACTGGTGGGCTTCCTTATGTTTGGCAACCTGATTCGGGAGTGCGGAGTGCTGTCCACTCTGTCCAACACCGCCCAGAACGATCTGGCCAACCTGATTACTCTGCTGCTGGGTATCACCATCTCCTTCTCCATGAAGGCGGACCAGTTTGTCCAGTGGCAGACACTTATGATTATGGGGCTGGGCCTGGTGGCCTTTGTGCTGGACTCTGTGGTAGGGGTGCTTTTCGTCAAAGCGCTGAATATCTTCACGCACAGCAACAAAATCAATCCCATGGTGGGCGCGGCGGGCATCTCCGCATTTCCTATGTCCTCCCGAGTCATTGAAAAGCTGGGCCAGGAGGCAGACTCTCAAAATCATCTGCTGATGCATGCCATCGCAGCCAACGTGTCCGGTCAGATCGCCTCGGTAGTGGCCGATTGGCTGTAAGGCTATTTCACTATACAGATGTTGCGCCGTCTCACTTTTTGCCGT
>CATNCS010000091.1 GCA_950097245.1 uncultured Oscillospiraceae bacterium
GATTTTTGGATATCTGGTAGCTATAGTTGGTGGCAGTAGAGGTGTTGCCCTGCACGGTGGAGCGCATCAAAAAAATTGGCGGCGGCGTGTCGTACATGATCGTCAGCGAGGCGGGGGCCTCGGTCTACTCCGCCTCCAAGCTGGCCGCCGAGGAGTTCCCCCAGTTCGACGTAAACCTGAGAAGCGCCGTGTCCATCGCCCGGCGGCTCCAGGATCCCCTGGCCGAGCTGGTGAAAATCGACCCCAAGGCCATCGGGGTGGGCCAGTATCAGCACGATATGCCTCAGGCCCGGCTGGGCGAGACCCTGGACGGGGTGGTGGAGGATTGCGTCAACGCCGTGGGGGTGGACGCCAACACCGCTTCGCCCTCCCTGCTCCAGCGGGTGTCCGGCCTCACCGCCGCCACCGCCAAGAATGTGGTGAAGTACCGGGAGGAAAACGGGGCCTTCACCACCCGGAAGCAGCTGCTCAAGGTGCCCAAGCTGGGCCCCAAGGCCTTTGAGCAGTGCGCCGGCTTCATCCGGGTGCCGGAGAGCAAGTCCGTGCTGGACAACACCGGCGTCCACCCGGAGAGCTACGGCGCGGCGGAAAAGCTGCTGGCCGCCTGCGGGTACACTCTGGAGGATGTGAAGGCAGGAAACATTACGGAGCTGAAAACGAAGGCGGAGGCCATGGGCTACGAGGCCCTTAGTGAAACCTGTGGGGCCGGGGCGCCCACCCTGGCCGACATCGTCAAGGAGCTGTCCAAGCCGGGCCGGGACCCCCGGGACGAGCTGCCGCCCCCCATCCTCCGCACCGACGTGATGGAGGCCAAGGACTTAAAGCCGGGCATGGAGCTCCAGGGCACTGTCCGGAATGTCATCGACTTCGGGGTGTTCGTGGACATCGGGGTCCACCAGGACGGGCTGGTCCACATCTCCAAGCTGCCCCGGCGGGTGCGCCACCCCTCTGAGCTGCTGTCCGTGGGGGATGTGGTCACCGTGTGGGTGGTGGAGGTGGATGAAAAAAAGAAGCGCATCTCCCTGACCATGAAGAAGCCATAATTTTTCACCTCTGGGTTCATACGCTCTGTAGGGGCGGCCTGTGGCCGCCCATCCCTCATCCGTCATTTGCTTCGCAAATGACCTTCCCCTAAAGGGGAAGGCTAAGGGTGGTACAACCGGCCAAAGCGAGGCAAAAGGCTTCCCCTTTAGGGGAAGCTGGCACGGCGAAGCCGTGACTGATGAGGCCAGGAAAGGAGAAAGCCATGCTTCCATACGCCCTCATTGACCTGCACTGCGACACCCTAACCGCCCTGTTGCCGGAGGACGCCCCCCTGCTGGCCGCCTTTCGGGACCCGGCCCGGCGGAGGGAGGCTACCGCCGTCCTGGTGGATCGGGTCCGGGGGACCAATACCCTGGACCTCCCCGGCCGGCACTTCTCCCTGTCCGCCCTCCCGGAGGAGGTCCGCTGGTGCCAGTGCTGCGCCATTTTTATCCCCGACGGGCTGACTCAGGAGGAGGCCGTGGCCTACTACGGCCTGCACCAGCGCAATTTCCGCCGGCAGATGGAGTCGCTGCCTGAAAAAGTTCTCCCCTGCCGCACGGCGGCCGATGTCCAGGCCGCCTGGGACCAGGGCAAAACAGCCGCCGTCCTCACGGTGGAGAACGGCTCCGCCCTGGCCGGCCGGCTGGACCGGATAGAGCTTCTGGCCCGGGACGGGGTACGGATGATAACTCTCACCTGGAACGGGGAGAACGAGATCGGCTCCGGAAATGTGACGGACCACGGCCTGTCCGACTTTGGAAAAGAGGCCGTCCGGGAGCTGGAGCGGGCCGGTATTCTGGTGGACGTCTCTCACCTCAACGACCGGGGTTTCGCCGACCTGCTGGAGATTGCCCAAAAGCCCTTCGCGGCCAGCCACTCCAACGCCCGGTCCGTCTGCGGCCACCGGCGCAACCTGACGGATGAGCAGATTCGTGAGATGGTCCGTCGGGGCTGCCTCATCGGCCTGAACTACTGTCAGGACTTCCTCCGCGCCGGGGACCGCCCCGCCACCCTGGACGACCTGTACCGCCATGTGGAGCGCTTTCTGGAGCTGGGAGCGGAGCACTGCCTGGCCCTGGGGTCCGACGCCGACGGCGCCGATGTCCCTCCCGGCCTGGACAGCCCGGAGAAATTCGCCGGTCTTTACCAGTACTTCCTGGACCGGGGGCTCTCCTCTGTCCAGGCGGAGGGCATCCTGTGGAAAAACGCGCTGGAATTTTTCAAAAACAACCTGTTTTGAACAAAACTTCCTTGCAGAAGCGGGAAATCTCTGGTATAATTTCGGCAAGGAGACAGAACAAAACGGCGGACCCCTGGGCCGCATACATAAAAGGAGTATGATTATGTCGAAACGCTGTCCTGAATGCCGCAATATCAACGACGATTCCCGCAGCTTCTGCGCCTTCTGCGGTGCCACGCTGGACCCACACCTCCGCCTGATCCAGGATCTGGAAAAGCAGAAGGATCTCTCCGCGGAGCCGGAGACCGACAAAAAACGGAAAGACGTCAACTTCTACACCTCCCACAGCGCGCCCAAGGAGGAAAAAAAGAGCCCCCTCCCCTGGGTTCTCCTGGGGCTGCTGGTGGTTGCCGGAATTGCCATATGGTTTTTTACGCACTGACAAAAATCAGGCTGGAGGGTCAAGCGCCCTCCAGCCTGTACTTTTTTACACATCCTCGGGTCCGTCCAGAAGGCCCAGCTCCCGCAGCCTGGGGAGCGCCCGGTCCCACACGCCGGTCCTGGTCCACAGGCTCAGGCGGTCTGAGACGCACTTGTACCGGCCGTACCGGGCCGGAAGGTCCTTCCAGGCCGCCCCCGTCCTCATCCGGTACAAAATTCCCTCCAGCATGAGCCGGTTGCTCTTCAGCGCCCGGCCGCGGCCCCCCTTCTCCGGGGGGAAGAGGTCCCGCAGCCGGTCCCACTGCCCGTCGGTCAGCGTCCAGTCCTCTCCGCGCTCCGGCGGGGCCAGCCCCAGCTGCTCCAGCAGCTCCCGGTTGATGACCGCCGGGGGGCGGGTGTCCTTCAGGCGCTCGATGAGGGCGGGGACGGCGGCCTTCACCGACTCCATCAGGGCAAGCACCTCCCGCTCCTCCAGGGGGAAGGCCCCCGACTCCCGGACGGTCTCCTCGACCCCCTCCCGGAGGAGGCGGTCGTCCCCCGCGGTCTCCCAGCTCTCGGTGGGCCGGGGGGCGGTCCAGGCCATCCCCTCCCGGATGGCCGCGATGGGCGCGTCCAGCGCCCGGGCGATCCGCTCCACCGTCTCCGGACGGGGGGTCATGCCCCCCCGCTCATACTGCCCCAGGTCGTCCCGGTGGACGCCGCACAGGGCGCTGAGCTCATCCAGCGTTAAGCCTCTCCGCTTCCGCAGGGCTCTGATATTCATTCCCACTGTCATCAAAGGCCACCTCCCGGGCGCGGCGCATGTACTGGGCCACAGGGGATATGGACGCCTTGGCCCAGCGGACAATGGCCGCCACGTCGCTGTCGTGCACAACAAAGTCCCCCACCACATAGTACCGCCGGCGGGCCCCGTTCTCCCCCACAACGACCCGGCCCTCCACCGGGCCGTACAGCTGCTTCAGCAGGGCCAGCACCCCGTCGTAGAGCGGGCCGTCGCCGGACGGGGGCTCCCCGGCGGCGGACAGGTCGGGCACCTCCGTCAGCCGGTCCGGCGCAACGCCCAGCGCCCGGGCCAGCTTCTCCACCACCCCCCGCCGGGGGACCGTCACCCCGTTCTCATAGCTGGATACCGCCCCCGCCGTGATTCCGCACCGCGCCCCCAGCTGCGCCTGGGTCAGCCCCAGCTTCTTCCGGTACCCCCGGATGCTCTGCCCAACTGTCATAACGGCTCCTTTCTTCCTGCGCCCCCGCCTATGGCTCCTTTTGAAAGGAGCTGGCACGGCGAAGCCGTGACTGAGGATTGTATTTTGCGAAGCAAAATGTATGAAATACATTCGATTTGTACAGATTTTCTTTACTTCGTATGTTTCGCTTCGCGAAACGCAATCCTCCGCCCCAGTTTGCGAAC
>CATNCS010000092.1 GCA_950097245.1 uncultured Oscillospiraceae bacterium
ACCGTGCCGGGGCCGCCCCCGCCCTCACGGTGCACTGGGGCTCCATCGCCGGGGTGATTGCCGGCGCCCTGGTGGGCAACTTTGTTCCCGTTGGCATCGCTTCCATCAACGCCATGTTCGCCGCCTGTATCTGCTACCTGATTGCGGACAGGCTGGTGTATTCCAAACGATAAAAAGGAGTGACACTATGCTCATCAAAGGCGTACACATTGAAAATGCGGCAGAGACCTCTGACATTCGGGTCACCGGCGGTAAATTTGAGGAGATCGCCCCCTCCCTGGCCCCCCGGCCCGGCGAGGAGGTCGTCGACTGCACCGGCAAGCTGGCCCTGCCCCCCTTCATTGAGTCCCACGTCCACCTGGATACCTGCCTCACCGCCGGGGAGCCGGTGTGGAACCAGTCAGGCACCCTCTTCGAGGGCATCCAGTGCTGGTCCCTGCGGAAGAAAACCCTCACCAAAGGGGATATCAAGGACCGGGTCCACCGGGCGGTGCGGATGCAGGCCCAGCACGGGGTGCAGTTCGTCCGCACCCATGTGGACGTCACCGACCCCACCCTCATCGCCATGGAGGCCCTGCTGGAGCTGCGGGAGGAGCTGAAGGATACCATTGACATCCAGGTGGTGGCCTTCCCCCAGGAGGGCATCGACTCCTTCCCCAACGGCCGGCAGCTGGTGGAGGATGCGGTGAAGATGGGGGCGGACGCCGTGGGAGCCATCCCCCACTTCGAGTTCACCCGGGAGTACGCGGTGGACTCGGTGAACTTCTGCGTGGCCCTGGCCGAGAAGTACGACAAGCTGGTGGACGTCCACTGCGACGAGATTGACGACGAGCAGAGCCGGGGGCTGGAGGTACTGGCCGCCCGGGCCTACGAGTCGGGACTGAAGGACCGGGTCACCGCCAGCCATACCACCGCCATGCACTCCTACAACAACGCCTATGTCACCAAGCTTATGCGGCTTCTCACCATGTCGGAGATCAACTTTGTCTCCAATCCCCTGGTGAACACCCACCTCCAGGGCCGGATGGACACCTACCCCAAGCGCCGGGGGATCACCCGGGTGAAGGAGCTGCTGGCTGCGGGGATCAATGTCTCCTTCGGCCACGACGACCTCTTCGACCCCTGGTACCCCCTGGGCACCGGCAACATGCGGGACGTGGTCTTTATGGGCCTCCACGTGTGCCAGATGATGGGCTACCAGGAGATTATGGACTCCTACAAGCTCATCTCCACCAACGCCGCCAAGACCCTCCACCTGGGGGATTCCTATGGAATCAAGGCGGGCAATCCCGCCAGCTTTATCGTGCTGGACGCGGACAACTTCTACAACGCCCTGAATCAGAAGAGCGAGGTGCTCTGGTCCTTTAAAAACGGCCGGCCCATCGCCAAGGCTGCTCCCGCAGTCCGGGAGGTACTCTTCTAAGTACAGACAAAGCGCCCCACCCGGCCGGAGGAGCTGTCCGGACGGGTGGGGCGCTCTTTGTGTCAATCCAGCTTCAGGCTGTCCACGGCCTCCCGCAGCTGCCCGGCGGAACGGCTCAGGGCCTCCCGCTCCTCTTTCCCCAGGGGGATCTCCAAAATCTTCTCCAGGCCGTTTTTTCCCACTATGGAGGGGACGCTCATCGTCACCCCTTCCAGGCCGTACTCCCCCTCCAGGGCTACCGAGATAGGGAGCACCGCGTGCTCATCCCGCACGATACAGGCCGCGATACGCCCCACCGCCATGGCGATGCCGTAGTAGGTGGCCCCCTTGCGCTTGATGATCTCGTTGGCACTGTCCCGAATCTCCCGGTAGATGCGCTCCCGGGCCGGCTGGTGGAGCTCCTTCCCCCGGAGGCGGCAGAAGTCATCCAGGTCCAGGCCGGACACGTTGGCCCCGCTCCAGACCGCCAGCTCACTGTCCCCGTGCTCACCTACAATGAAGGCGTGAACATTTCGGCTGTCCACCCCCATCTCCTCCCCCAGCAGCTGCTTCAGCCGGGCGGTGTCCAGCACTGTGCCCGAGCCGATGACCCGCTCCTTGGGGTAGCCGGACAGCTTCCACGCCACATGGGTAAGCACATCCACCGGATTGGACACAATGAGGAGAATTCCCTGAAAATCCCGGGCGGTGATCTCCCCTATGATGCTCTTGAGGATGACGGCATTCCGGCCAATCAGCTCCAGCCGGGTCTCCCCGGGCTTCTGGTTCACCCCGGCGGTGACGACCACCAGCCCACAGTCGGCAATGTCGTCGTAGGTCCCGGCAGAAATCTCCATGGCGGCGCCGTAGGGCAGGCCGTCGCTCAGATCCATGGCCTCTCCCTCCGCCTTGGCCCGATTGGCATCCAGCAGCACCAGACGGGAGAACAGCCCCTGCTGCAAAAACCGGAAGGCGATGGACGCCCCCACAAACCCGCAGCCGATAATGGCCGCCTTTCTTTCATTGATAGCCACAAGCCTCCGCTCCTTTCCGTCTCACCGGTCGATGGAACCGGAACAGCTTCAGTTTGCCGCGAATCAAGAAAATCATTCATGCTGCCGGACCTCTTTTTCGTCGGCCGGGAGAACTCATTTATGGAAAATCTTTTGGTTTCAATCCGCTGTATTACTCCGGTGCTGCTCACCATGTGCCTGGGAATCTGGCTCCGCTCCCGAAGGCTGGCGCCCGATGAGATGTACGGGCACCTGAGCACCCTCTGCTTTCACGGGCTACTGCCATTCCAGATGTTTTACAATATTTACGCCGCCCAACTGGAGGGGGCCTTCTCCCTCAAGCTGCTGATATATCTGGAGGGGGGACTGCTGGCCTGGTTTGCCCTCAGCTACGCTCTGTTCTCCGCCGCAGAGCCTGACCGGCGGACCCGGGGAGCTTACATCCAGAACGCCTTCCGGTCCAACATCGCGGTGGTAGGCGTATCTCTGGCCCAGACCATGATGGGCTCCGGAGGAGTGGCGGCCATGTCCATCGCCACGGCGGTGCTGGTGCCCACCTACAATGTGCTGGCGGTGATTACGCTGGAGAGCTGCCGGGGCGGACAGGCCGATCTGAGACAGACTGTCCGGATGATTCTGAAAAATCCGCTGATTATCGCCTGTGCTCTCGGGGTACTGTGTCTGCTTCTGGGGGTTCGGTTTCCCCAGCCGGTGGATCAGGCGGTGAAAAACCTGGGAAACGCGGGCAGTGTGGTCACCCTGGTAGCCCTGGGCGCCTCCCTGCGGCTGGAGGGAGCCCGGGGAAACCGGAAAAAAATTGTCTTCTGCAGCCTCTACCGCCTGGTCCTCACTCCGCTGGTCATGATCGTGGTGGCGGTGCTGCTGGGCTTCCGAGGCGACCATCTGGGGGTAATTATGCTGTGCGCCGGCACCCCTATGGCCACCACCTCCTACCCCATGGCCCTGGCCTGCGACAGCGACCACGAGCTGACCGCCCAGGTGGTGGTGACCACTTCCCTGCTCTTCTGCCTCACCATGTTCCTCTGGATATTCGCCCTGAAACAGCTGGAATTATTGTAAAGAGCCGCCCGCAGGCGGCTCTTTCTGTTACAGCTTATCCAGTCCCAGCTTCAGGCGGCGGAGGGTCTCCTCCCTCCCCAGGATGCGGCAGATTTCCACCGCGCCGCCGGGGGTGACGGCCTGACCGGCGGCAGCGATGCGCACCGGCCACATGAGGGTGGCATTTTTAACCCCCAGCTTTTCGGCCAGAGTCACCAGTCCGTCATGGATGGCGTCCTGAGTCCAGTCCAGGATAGCCTCCAGCATGGGGATGGCCCCCTCCAGCATGGCTTTGGAGACCTCCGGGTTGGTCTTGGACTTCTTGTTGGTAAACAGCTCCACATCATACTCGGGGAGGGCATCGAAGAAGGCCACCTTTTCGGGGATGTCGGTGAGCCTTTCACACCGGGCCTGGAGCAGGGCGGCAATCTCATCCACCGGCAGGTTTTTATCCTTTACAGTCTCTCGGATATAGGGCTCGGCGACCTTTGCGAAGTCCTCCGGGGACATGGCGCGGAGATACAGGGCGTTGAAGTGGGTCAGCTTCTCGATATCGAAGATGGC
>CATNCS010000093.1 GCA_950097245.1 uncultured Oscillospiraceae bacterium
CTGTAAACCTCTCTGTGGACCTCCGACAGGCGGACCTCCACATCGGGGAATGCCTTGGCCAGACGGGCGGCCAGCGGGGCGCACACCACATTTTCCGTGGGGAAGTGGCCGGCGTCCAGCAGGTTGAGCCCCAGGGCCCTGGCGTCCAGGAACTGGTTGTATTTCAGGTCGGCGGTGACGAAGGTGTCGCAGCCCTGGGCCACGGCGTCCTCCACCATGGAGCCGCAGGCGCCGCCCCCCACCGCCACCCTTTGGACGGGCCTTCCTCCGTCCACGAACCGGACGCAGGCGGAGCCCAGCTTCTCCTTCACAAAGGCGGCGTACTCCCCGGCGGACAGCCCGGGCCGGTGGACCGTCCCCGTCCGGCCGATGCCGTAGGGGCGGCCCTTTTCGTCCACCCCCGCCTGGCAGAGCTGGCCGATGCCGGACAGCTCCAGCACCCGGGCCAGACAGCCGTTGACCCCGCCGTGGGCGGCGTCCAGGTTGGTGTGGGCGCAGATGGCGGCGATTTTGTGCTCCGTCAGGGCCAGCAGCACCTGCCCGGTGAGGGTCTCATCGGTGACCGACTTCACCGGGTTGAAGATGACCGGGTGGTGGGACAGGATCAGCTCCGCCCCCCACCGGGCGGCCTCCTCCGCCACCTCCCAGGTGATATCCAGCGCCACCAGCACCTTTTTCACGTCCCGATCTCCCCGGCCCACCAGGAATCCGGCGTTGTCGAAGCCCTCCTGGGTGTCAAAGGGGGCAATTTGATCCACAAACTGATAAATTTCCTTTACTGCTGCCACTGTTCCCACTCCTTTTTCATCTCGATGAGGCCCTCCAGGACCTCCTCCAGCTCCCGCCTCCGGGGGAGCTCCCCCCTGGCCCGGGCCATACCCTCCAGGGCACGGCGGACCCGGGCGATCCACATATCCAGCCAGGCCCCCCGCAGGGGGTCGCGGTTATTCCTTCCCGCCCACAGCTCCGCCGGGGACAGGGGCCCCATCTCTCCCGCCCGGACCAGCAGGGCGGTGTACAGGGTGTCCCCCTCCCGGGCCAGCCGCTCCTCCGCAATGGTGAAGCCGTTAGACTGAAGCCACCCCCGCAGGTCGGGAAAGGAGGACATGGGCTGCAAAATCAGGGGGAGGTCCCGCTCCCGGACCCAGGGGGCGGCGGACAGAATAGCGGCTATGGTCTCCCCCCCCATGCCGGCAACGGCTACGGCATCCACCTCGTCGGGCCGGATGCCTGTCAGCCCGTCGCACAGACGGAAGGCCGCCTTTCCCGTCAGGCCGTACTCCCGCACGGTGGTCCGGGCCCGGTCCAGGGGGCCCCGGCGCAGGTCGGCGGCGACGGCCCAGGGAATTTTCCCCTCCAGGATCAGAGCGGCGGGGAGGTAGGCGTGGTCGGTGCCCACGTCGGCCAGCCGGGCCCCTACCGGCACCAGCTCCCCCACCATGCTCAGCCGGGGGGACAGCTCCGGGCCCCTCACAGCTCCTCCCCCCGGATGGACAGCCAAACAGCCTGGGCAAAATCCCGCACCGCCTGCTCCCGCTCCCCGTTCATAAAGGGCTCCCGCTTTCCCCAGTCCCGGCGGCAGAAGATACCCATGTACTCCAGGCCGCCGTGGCGGCAGAAGCGCTTCAGGGCCTCCTCCCACAGGTCGGCCCCCCTCTCCGGCGGGTAGCCGCAGGTGGCAATGGCAGCCAGCCGCCTGCCCGCCAGCAGCTTGGGGCCCTTCTCCGCCCCGTAGTTCTTCGTCCCGGCGTAGATGGCCCGGTCCAGCAGGGCCTTCATGGGGGCGGTGCAGAAGAAGGCGTAGATGGGGGTGGCCAGCACGATCACATCGCAGCCCTCCATAGCCCGGAAGATCTCCTCAAAGTCGTCGTCCTGAACACAGCCCGGCCCCTCCAGACAGTCCTGGCAGGCCATACACCCCAGGCAGGGGTTCACCGCCCGGTCGTAGAGCCAGACTGTCTCAGCCTCTACCCCCAGGGCCCTGCACTCCTCCAGGAAGGGGCCCAGCAGGGCGGCGGTATTGCCCTCCCGCCGGGGACTGCCCATCAGTACGCAGAATTTCATCGCTGCCACCTCGCTATATCGAACATTCGTACCCATTTTAACACAAAACATTTCCGCTGTAAAGGACAAAAATAATCGCCCTCCCACAGGAGGGCGATTATTTACTTGCCAATCAGCTTGTTGACCTGGGCCAGCAGCTCGTTGACATCCACCCCGTGGACCATGCAGGCCTGCTCCACTGTCTCGCCCTGGGAGGCGGGACAGCCCAGGCAGTGCATGCCGATGCCCATAAAGATGGGGGCGGCCTGGGGGGCGACCTTCAGGATATCTCCGATAATGGTATCTTTGGTAATGGTCATAGTCAATTCCTCCGTTTATCTCTGGGATGGAGATAGTATAACCCATGCTCCGCTTTTTTGCAACGAATTTTTTTCTTTCCTTTTGGAAAAACCAGTGTTATAATCAGGTGATTTTAAAGGTAAGGATCTGATTCCATGGACCAACAAGCTCACCCCGCCGCTCAGCGGCTGTTCCCCGTGGCTCTGCTCACCCTCTCCGGCGGGCTGCAGGACGCCTACACCTACCTCCGCCGGGGCAAGGTCTTCGCCAACGCCCAGACGGGCAACATTGTGCTGCTGGGCCAGAGCCTGTTTGACGGGGACTGGGCCAGGGCCGCCCGCTACCTCCTCCCGGTGCTGGCCTTCGCCCTGGGGGTGGCGGCGGCGGAGCTTCTGCGGCTGCGCCCCTCCCGCCTTCACTGGCAGCGGCGGGTGCTGCTGTGGGAGATTCTCCTGCTGTTTCTGGTGGGCTTTATCCCCCACTCCCTGGACCAGCTGGCCAACGCCCTGGTCTCCTTCTCCTGCGCCATGCAGGTCCAGTCCTTCCGCATGGTGGAGGGCTTCCCCTTCGCCAGCACCATGTGCATCGGCAACCTGCGCAGCGGTATGGAGGCCCTGTGTACCTTCCTGCGCACGGGAGACCGGCGGGAGCGGAAAAAGGCCCGGCTGTATTTTCTGGCCATCCTCCTCTTCGCCCTGGGGGCCGAGATGGGCAGCCTGGCCGTGGAGCTGCTGGACCTGCCCGCCATCTGGCTGTCCTGCGCCCTGCTGGCCGTGGGCTTCTGGCCGCTGTCCAGGGCGGAATAAAGAAAAAGTCCGCCTTTGGGAGGAACTTTGTAAGGAAGTTCCTCCCAAAACTTTTGTGGAATCAGCCGAATGTGATTGAATTGCAGGAATTTTCAACATATCGGAGGACTATATCATGGAAATATCATTATTTGAGCTTATGGGCGGAACCTATCATCGAGAGGGCGATTATTTTCTACCTAATCTACTCCCACCTGAAAGCATTTCTGTTGGTATCTGGGGTCAGCGACGGAAACACTACCTGAAAACGCAAAGAGAGCCTATCTATACCGCCCTACTTCTCAGCGGCAAGCTGGACAGCCACCTGTCTAAAGTGGATGCTAAAGCAAAGGCTATGTTTTTCCAGTTGGTCAAGCGACTGGAAAAGCGGGAAGGAATTACGGAACAGCTCAAAGCTGAGGATCAGATG
Organism: uncultured Oscillospiraceae bacterium; assembly: GCA_950097245.1. GTDB lineage: Bacteria > Bacillota > Clostridia > Oscillospirales > Oscillospiraceae > Lawsonibacter. Next base: position 3,559 of record CATNCS010000093.1, read on the forward strand.
GAATGGGTCAGGCAAATGAACAGCGCCCGAAACCGGGCAGAGGAAGTTATCTATAACGAGTTGATTTACGCCTGACATTAAGAACCCTGTAGAGAACATTTAGCAGACTGCCCTATGTCCAAAGATGTGGGGCAGTCTGTTACTGTCCAGCCCGGTATTTTTCTATCTCGGCTTTTATTTTCTCCCTGGCCCGTATGACCGAGTGCCTGATTGATTGCGGCCTGCAATGCTCCATCTCACTAATCTGGCGATAGTTGAAGTTATATTCATGGTAGAGCAAAAAACGCCGCCGCTGGATTTTCGGGAGCGCAGCAATAGCCTTATTGAGTAGTTCCCGCTGTTCTGCGTCAAAAATCAATTCCTCAACGCTTTTGGGTA
>CATNCS010000094.1 GCA_950097245.1 uncultured Oscillospiraceae bacterium
CGTTGTAACAGGAGAGGGTCACGGTATCCCCCACCTGATATCCAGTGCGATAGATTTCTTTCAGCGCACCGCCGGCGGGGCAGACCAGGATGCCGTCTCCGTCCAGCAGCTGCCGGTAGTCCGCCGTTCCCTCCAGAACCCCACTGCCCGCGTACATCTCCGTCATATCCTCCCGGGAAATGCCCCTGACAACAAAGGGCTCATGCTCGCTGTTGCCCGGAATGGCGCTGATGGCGGGAATCTCCACGCAGGTCAGGCTGTAGGCCGTGACATAATCCACGCCGGGCAGGGCGGCCAGCTCCTCCCGCAAATCTTGACCCAGGGGGTTCTCCCTCTGCATCTCCACAAATTCCCGGCCCGCGAAGTCCTCATATTGCAGCAGATATTGGCTCCGGTCTCCGAACTGGGACTGGGCCATTTCCTTTACGTCCACTGAATTTGCGTAAGCGGAAACGCACAGCAGCAGAATCCCGGTCAGGCCCAGGGAGAGGGTGGTGACGAACGCCTTTTTCCGGTTCCGGGAAAAGTTCATCCAGGCCAGACGGGGCATGGTCAGGCGGCGGTGGAGCTGCCTGGAAACGCTGGGGCCCTGCTGCTGGGAATAGGCGGTGGCGCGGATAGCCTCAATGGCGGAGACCTTTCCCGCCATTGCCATGGGTTTCCTGGTGGCAATCAGGACGGTGCCATAGGTCAGAAGGGAGACCACCACGGCGGACCGGAGATTGTCCCCCCAGGACCAGTAGCCGGGAACGGCGATCAGCGCGATCCCTGCGGCGCAGACCAGCCCCAGGGGAATGGCGATAGCGGTCAGGAAGCGCCGCTCCCGCTTGACCACCCGCTTGAGCTGCCTGGGCGTGGTCCCCAGCACCTTCAGGCGGCCGTATTCCCGCATTTTGCCCATGACGGAGATATAGAAGATGTTGTAGATCACAATGGCGCAGACCACGGCGATCAGGAGCGCCGCAGCATAGACCTCCATCCCGTTTCCCAGATACAGGTCCACCATGCCGAAGTAGTTGGAGCTGTAAAAGGTCCGGTCCTCCGGGATGCCCATTTCCGCAAAAAACTGCTCAATGTCCGCCCGAAGCTGGGCCGGCTCCATACCCTGGCTCCCGGCAAAGCGGAACCGCAGCTCATAGGGACTCTCCGGCTCCACGGCGGTCTCCGAAATCCAAACCGTGAAAATACGGCTGTCGTTCTCCGCCTCCAGGATGCCCGTAACGGTATAGGGCTTCTCACCGTCCCCCAGCTCCAGAGCCACCGTCTGACCCACCTCTTCCGGCAGGCCAAAATAACGGAAAAAGGCATGTTCCACGCACAGCTCGTTCTCCCCCTGGGGATAGGCCCCGGTGATCTCGCCGTAGCCCATCAGGTCGATCATCTCCGGGCTGACATAGCTGATCTGCAAAACGCCGTCCTCATGGCGGGCGGTTCCCGTCTCGACAGTACAACCCCATTTTTCAAACTTTCCAGCATCCACCAGCCGGGCAACCTCCTCCCGGGTCAGCCCGCCGCACCCGGCCTGATACTGTCCCAGAATACCGTCCAGGGTCTTCAGCTGCTGGGCGGAGTAGAGAAAGCAAAGGCTTCCCATCAGGCAGACGGCCAGGGCGATGGTGAGGATGACAAACACGCTCCGGCGCTTGTCGGTTTTGATGCTGCGGCTCGCCAGCTTCTTCTCCACCGCGCTGGTGTCGTTTTCAAAGGGCCAAGTCATCGCCGCCACCCCCTCAGCCCACGATTTTGCCGTCCTCGATCCGCACGATGCGGTCGGCCAGCTGGGCGATCTCGTTGTTGTGGGTGATCATCACAATAGTCTGGTTGAACTGCGTGCTGGTGCGCTTGAGCAGGCCCAGCACGTCGGCGCTGGTCTTGCTGTCCAGGTTGCCGGTAGGCTCGTCAGCCAGGACGATGGCCGGTTTGGTGATCAGGGCCCGGGCAATCGCCACCCGCTGCTGCTGTCCGCCTGAGAGGTTATTGGGCATATTTTGCAGCTTATCCTCCAGGGCCAGCATGTGGACGATCTCGTCCATGAAGGTCTGGTCCACCGTGTCGCCGTCCAGCTCCACGGGCAGGACGATGTTCTCATAGACGTTCAAAATGGGGACCAGGTTGTAGTTCTGGAAGATGAAGCCGATATTCCGGCGGCGGAAGATGGTCAGCTCCTCGTCGTTTTTCTTCGCCAGCTCGTCCCCCCGGACGATGACGCTGCCGGAGGTGGGAGTGTCCAGCCCGCCCATCATATTGAGAAGGGTGGACTTGCCGCTGCCGGAGGTGCCCACCACGGCCACAAACTCCCCCTGCTCCACAGAGAGGTTGACCCCATCCAGGGCCCGGGTGATGTTCGGCTCGGCGCCATAGTATTTTTTCAAATTGACGGTCTGTAGTACGTTCATGTGCAAACGCTCCTTTCAAGTGTTGGAGCTATCGTAAAATCCAAATGTCTCAGAAATGTCCGAATTGGAGCTTTAATTGTGAATTTTTTGTGAACAGTTCATCGCCGGGGCAGGAACACCGAAAACGTAGACCCCCGGCCGGGCTCCGAGGTCACCTTGATATAGCCGCCCTGCCGGGCGACGATCTCCCGGGCCAGATACAGCCCAATGCCCACCCCCGGCTGGTCGTGGACCTCCTCCTCCCGGTAAAAGCGCCGGAAAATAGCGGCCTGACGGCTCTCCGGGATGCCCTTGCCAGTGTCGGTCACATCCAGCTTGACGTACATCTCCCACTGCTCCACCGATACGCTAATCCTCCCGCCCGCCGGGGTGTACTTCACCGCGTTGTCCAGCAGATTGAACAGGGCCTCCGCCGTCCACTTGCTGTCGTGGGACACCCGCAGGTCGTCAGGGCACTGTACCTCAACAGAGATGCCCTTTTGCTCCGCCCCGTAGACGATGCCGCTCATGGCCTGGGCCAGAGTGTCCAGCAGCGGCACGTCTTTCTTTTCCAGGGTGACCGCCCCGGTCTCCAGGCGGGAGGCTTTCCCCATGGACTGCACCAGAAATTCCAGCTTGTCCGTCTGGCTGCGGATGCCCTGCAAGAAGTCCCGCCGCTCCTGCTCCGTGACAGGCTTTGCCAGCAGGGTGTCCGTCACCATTTTCAAATTTGCCACCGGCGTTTTCACCTGATGGGAGATGTCCGACACCAGGGTTTGCAGCTCCCGCCGCTCTTCGTCTACCCTGCGCCGGTTTTCCTGGAGGATACCGTACAGTCGGGAGAGACGGTAGCTGATACGGGCAAAGATGGTCTCACGGTCTTCAGCTTTGGCCGGTTCCTCGCCGCCGCTGATCATACTGTCCATGGTCTGGCACAGGTCGCTGGTGAAGCGGGACAGCCGTTTGGCAAAAAACAGCGTCAGCAGGAACAGCCAGACCAGGGCGCAGGCTGTCAGCAGCGCGCCGGCCAGCAGCACCCACCCCTGGCCCGTCATGGCGGAGAGAAAGAAGGAGAGGGCCAGCATGGAGACAGCCGCACCGGTTTCCACCAACAAAAACATGGTTTTGACGGGCATACGCCTCATTTCCGCTCACCTCCTGTCCATTGGTAGCCGATGCCGTAGATTGTTTTGATATAGGTATCTCCCTCCGCCTCGATCTTCCCACGGATGCGGCTGATGGAGGTGGTCAGGGTGTGCTCGTCCACAAATTTCTCGTCCACATCCCACAGACGTTCCAGGAGCCTCTGCCGGGTCAGCACCTGGCGGGGATTTTTGCAGAACAGGTACAGCATCTTATACTCCATGGAGGAGAGGGTAATTGGCTTTCCGTTCAGGGCGGCGGACT
>CATNCS010000095.1 GCA_950097245.1 uncultured Oscillospiraceae bacterium
TGATTACGGCTGTGGTGGGCTTTGTCTACTTCTACGTCTCCCTGCCCGCCATCAATCCCCAGTCGGGCGACTTCTACAGCTTCCTGCTTCTGCTGTGCCTTGTGTATACCATCAGCGTCTTTGTGCTGTCCGCCAAACCACTGGACCAGGGTGAATACTCCGTCGTGCGCACCCCCAGGGAGAAGATCAAGGAGTGGTTCCGGTTCATCAAGAAGAGCTGCCTGCCCGTGCTGATTCTCTTTGCCGCCACCATCGTGGTGGCCATTGTGGGGCAGATCATCTCCATGCCTATCTTCCGGGCCTCCGCCTACCGGGAGCTGCTCACCGTCCAGACCGGCGACTTCGCCACTGACGTGGCCCAGATCTCCTTCAACGAAATTCCCACCCTGGACCGCTCCTCCGCCGAGTACCTGGGCGACCGGCAGATGGGCACCCTCAGCGACATGGTCAGCCAGTTTGAGTACTCCGGCGACTCCACCCAGATCAACTATCAGGGTCGGCCCGTCCGGGTGGCCCCCATCGCCTACGCCGACCTCATCAAGTGGTTCACCAACCGGGGCAGCGGCCTGCCCGCCTACGTGGTGGTGGACATGGTAACCCAGGAGGCCACGGTAGTCCGGCTGAACGAGGGGATGAAGTACTCCTTCTCTGAGCCGCTGAACCGGAACATTATGCGCCACCTGCGCTTCCAGTACCCCACTATGATGTTCGCCACCCCGGAGTTTGAGATTGACGAGGACGGCCGCCCCTGGTGGATCGCCCCCCGGGTGGTCAAGCGGATTGGACTGTTCGGCGGCGTGGACATCCAGGGCGCGGTGCTGGTGGACGCTGTCACCGGCGAGAGCCAGTACCATGAGGAGGTCCCCAACTGGGTGGATACCCTCTATGTCCCCGACCTGATTATGCAGCAGTACGACTACTACGGCACCCTGGTCCACGGCTTTATCAACTCCATCCTGGGCCAGCGGGACGTGACCCAGACCACCAGCGGCTACAACTATATCGCCATGAACGACGACGTGTACGCCTACACCGGGGTCACCTCCGCCAACGCCGACCAGTCCAATCTGGGCTTTCTGCTGTGCAACATGCGCACCAAGGAGACCCACTTCTACACCGCCCCCGGCGCCACCGAGGGAGCCGCCCAGCGCTCCGCCGAGGGCGTGGTCCAGGACCTGGGCTACACCGCCACCTTCCCCCTGCTGCTGAACATCTCCGGTGAGCCCACCTATTTCATCCCCCTGAAGGATGCCACCAACCTGGTGAAGATGTACGCCATGGTCAACGTGGCCCAGTACCAGATCGTGGCCACCGGCACCACCGTCTCTGCCTGTGAGCAGAGCTATATCCAGATGCTCCGGGACAAGGGGGTCACCCAGACAGAACAGCTGCCTCAAACCGAGGCCAAGGGCCAGGTGGCTGAGATCAGGACCGCCGTCATTGATGGCAATTCCTTCTACTTCATCCGCCTGGAGGGTGAGGAGGTCTTTTACTCCATCTCTGCCGCCCAGAACCGGGAGGTGGTCACGCTGAATGTGGGGGATTATGTCAGGCTTGAACATGAAGTCCCCGCTGAGGGTAGCAATTCCGGTATTCTGAACACGTACAGCATCGAGATTTCTAAAATAACCCTCACATGGTGAGATTAGATACCCCATATGTCAAAGCAGGGCCGTCCGTGAAGCACGGGCGGTCCTGCTTTTCTCTCTCGTCCCCCGCAGGGCAAAGCCTTCCCCTTTAGGGGAAGGTGGCACGGCGAAGCCGTGACGGATGAGGCCGTCCCCCAAAAACTCCATTTACTTCGTATGTTTCGCTTCGCGAAACACCTCATCCGCCCCCTTCGGGGGCACCTTCCCCTAAAGGGGAAGGCTTTTTGCGCACGCAATCAGCCTTTCTTTCTCCGCCCGTCTCAGCCGTTTAATTTCGATTTCCCGGCGCAGGGCGGCGGGTTTGTCGGGGACCTCCTCCTGCCAGACCAGCTCCAGAGGCCCTCTCCCCCGGGTGTATTTGGCCCCCTTGCCCGCCCGGTGAGCGGCCAGGCGGCGGGGGATATCGTCAGTGATTCCAGTGTACAGGGTGCCGTCGCCGCAGCGGAGGATATAGACATACCAGGGCACGGAAGGTCCCCCCTTTCTCCACAATGATAGCACATTATGTCTAAATTGGAAACAATTCCTTTTTTACTCGGTCAAATCCTTCAAACCGGTTGCCTTTCTCCTCCATTGGTGGTACAATACAGTGATATTATATGGGCGCTGACCGCGCCCTGACAGTAAGGAGCAAGACACATGGACGAAAAGAAAGTAATGCTCTCCGGCATCCAGCCCAGCGGCGACCTGCACCTGGGCAACTACCTGGGCCCCCTGCGCCACTGGCCCGAGATGATCGAGGAGTTTGACTGCTACTTCTTCCTGGCTGACCTGCACACCATCACCGTGCGCCAGGACCCTGCCCAGCTGCGCCGCCGGGTGCTCACCCTGCTGGCCCAGTACATCGCCTGCGGCCTGGACCCAGAGAAATGCACCCTGTTCATCCAGTCCCACGTCCCCGCCCACGCCCAGCTGGGCTGGGTGCTGGACTGCTACACCATGTTCGGTGAGCTGTCCCGCATGACTCAGTTCAAGGACAAGGCCGCCAAGCACAAGGACAACATCAACGCCGGCCTGTTCACCTACCCCGCCCTGATGGCGGCGGACATCCTCCTCTATCAGCCCGACTTCGTCCCCGTGGGGGAGGACCAGAAGCAGCACGTGGAGATCTGCCGGGATATCGCCGAGCGGTTCAACGGCATCTACGGCGATGTATTCAAGGTCCCCGCCCCCCACATCCCCAAGGTGGGAGCCCGGATTATGAGCCTGAACGACCCCACCTCCAAAATGAGCAAGTCCAACCTGGAGGGCTGCGTCATCCTCATGGACAAGCCCGAGGATATCATGCGCAAATTCAAGCGGGCGATTACCGACAGCGACACCGAGCGCCGCGTCCGCTACGCCCCTCAGGAGAAGCCCGGCGTGTCCAACCTGGTACAGATCTACGCCACCGTCACCGGCAAGTCCTTTGAGGAGATTGAGGCGGAGTTTGAGGGCAAGGGCTACGGCGCCTTCAAGCCCGCCGTTGGCGAGGCGGTAGCCGAGACTCTCCGCCCCATCCGGGAGGAGACTGAGCGTCTGCTGGCCGACAAGGCCTACCTGGAGAGCGTCTACAAGGCGGGCGCGGAGAAGGCCTCCTACGTGGCCAACAAGACCCTGCGCAAGGTATATAAAAAAGTGGGCTTTGTGGCCCGTTAAAGGGCCTCATCCATCACGGCCTGACGGCCGCGCCACCTTCCCCTAAAGGGGAAGGCACAGGATGCGCACCCAAAAGCCTTCCCCTTTAGGGGAAGGTGCCCCCGAAGGGGGCGGATGAGGCATTCCCCCGTTTTACCCAAATCCTGACACCCACAGATAAAAGAGGAACTGTCTATGCCAATCCAACTTCCTTCTGTAGGGCTGGCCGCAGCCGCCCTGCTCACCGCCGCTCTGGTGGCCCTGATTTCCACACCGGTGGTTAAATCTCTGGCCTTTCGGGTGGGGGCGGTGGACATCCCCAAGGACAACCGCCGGATGCATGACCACCCCATCCCCCGCATGGGCGGACTGGCTATCTTCTTCGGCTTCATCCTCAGTGTGCTCATCTTCCTTCCCCTCACCCCCGAGCTGCAGGGCATGCTGCTGGGCAGCGTGATTATCGTTATCC
>CATNCS010000096.1 GCA_950097245.1 uncultured Oscillospiraceae bacterium
TGCCCAGGGGGCTGTCCAGGGGCTCCTCGGGGATGCTGGCCGGCTCCAGCTTGTCCGCCCGGAGCATCCGCACCAGCTCCCGGGTGGTGAGCACCATGTCCACGTCCGGGCCATGCTCGGTGGCCAAGGTAGGCAGCTCGCACTCCGCCTTTTTGGCCACGCAGGGCATGACGGACACACAGAAGATTTTTTCCGGCTCCACTCCCAGCTTCTGGGCAAACCAGCTCTTGGTCACGCTGCCGAACATCTGCTGGGGGGACTTGGCAGTAGACAGCTGGCCGGTGAGCTCGGGGTACTGGCCCTTCAGGAACCGCACCCAGCCGGGGCAGCAGCTGGTGAACATGGGCCAGCGGGTCAGCCCGCCCGACTTGAAGCGGTGGAGGAACTCGTTTCCCTCCTCCATGATGGTCAGGTCGGCGGTAAAGTTGGTGTCGAAGATGTAGTCAAAGCCCAGCCGTCGCAGGCAGGCGGCCATGCGCTCCATGGTGGCCTCCTCCCGCTTCAGGCCGAAGTACTCTCCCCAGGCGGTGCGCACTGCCGGGGCCACCTGGACCACGGTGATCTTGTCCGGGTCGGCCAGGGCGGCGAAGGCACGGCCCGTGTCGTCCCGCTCCCGCAGACCGCCCACGGGGCAGTGGGTGATGCACTGGCCGCACAGGGCGCAGTCCGAGTCCTTGATGACCCGGTTGCCCGACACGTCGATGGTTGTCCGACCGCCGGTGCCCGCCACGTCCCAGATTCCCAGAGACTGGACCTTGTCGCAGACCTGGACACACCGCATGCACTTGATGCACTTGTTGTAGTCGTGGTACAGAGGGAAGGTGGTGGTCCAGGCCCCCCGCAGGCCGTGGGGCAGCTGGGTCTCGTAGGGGACGGACAGGATGCCCAGGTCGTTGGCGATGGTCTGGAGCTGGCAGTTCCCGCTGCGCACGCAGGTGGCGCATTTACAGTCGTGCTGGGACAGAATCAGCTCCACATTGATCCGCCGGGTCTGCCGGGCTCTGGGGGAGTTGGTGTGGACCACCATGCCCTCCTTCACCGGGCTGTTGCAGGCGGTGACCATGGCCCGCTCGCCCTCCACCTCCACACAGCATACCCGGCAGGCGGCGATCTCGTTGATATCCTTCAGGTAGCACAGGTGGGGAATTTTGATACCGGCGGACTGAGCAGCAGCCAGGATGGTGGTCCCCTCCGGGACCTGAACGGTTTGATTGTCAATATAAAGGCTTACCATTCTGTGTTCCTCCCTCCCTTAAAGCTGCCGTAGCCGAAGTGATCACACCGCAGACAGCGGCTGGACTCCTGCTGGGCCTCCTCCTGGGTCATGCCCTCCATGACCAGAGAGAAATCTCCTTTGCACTGGGGCTTGGCACTGCTGCGCAGATTTACCCGGCCGCAGGGCGGGGCGTTGGTGAAGTGGGCAGGGGGGACCTCCACGTCGCAGCTGATTTTGTGGTCAAAGCCCAGGAAGTTGTCAATATTGGCGGCTGCCACCTTGCCGGCGGCCACGGCCCGGATGACGGTGGCGGGGCCGGACACCGCATCGCCACCGGCAAACACGTTGTCTACTCCGGGGACCGAACTGGTGTGGTCGGCCTGGATGGCCCCCCGGACGGTGGTAACCCCCACTTTTTCAAATTCCTGAGACTCAATGGCCTGGCCAATCGCCACGATCACATAGTCGCAGGGGATGCGGAACTCTTTGGCGTCGGCGTTGACAGGCTTGGGACGGAAATCCCGGCCGTAAGCGCCTACAATCTGGGGACGGGTCCACAGGGCGGCCACCTTGCCGTCCTGATCCGTTTCGATGCGGGCGGGGGCCTGGAGGGGCAGGATCTGGCAGTCCTCCCGCATGGCTTCCTCAATCTCCTCAGGAAGGGCGGTCATGTCCGCCACCCGGCGGCGGTAGACGCAGGTGACGCTCTCTGCCCCCAGCCGTCGGGCAGTGCGGGAGGCATCCATTGCTACGTTGCCGCCGCCTACTATGCACACCTTTTTACCGGTGAAGTCGGGGACATTTCCCTCGCCGATGCCCCGGAGGAGGGCCACGGCGCTGATGACGTTTTTGGCGTCCTCTCCCTCCAGACCCAGCTTCTTGTCGGCGTGAGCGCCGATGGAGAGATAGACCGCGTCAAAGCTGCTCTGGATGTTCTCCATAGGCAGGTCCTTGCCGATGGACACGCCGGTATGTACCTTCATTCCGGCGGTGAGGATATGCCTGATGTCCCGGTCCAGTACGTCCTGGGGCAGGCGGTAGTCAGGGATGCCGTAGCGGAGCATGCCGCCCAGCTTGGGCCGCTGCTCATAGACGGTGACATCGTGGCCCATGAGGGACAGGTAGTAGGCCGCCGTCAGACCGCCGGGTCCGCCGCCAATGACGGCCACCGTCTTGCCGGTAGGCTCCGCCTTCCGGTCCACCACAACGGGCTGGGAGTTGTCCACAGCAAACCGCTTCAGGCCGCAGATGTTGACGGCGTCGTCCACCATCCGCCGGCGGCACTGGCCCTCGCAGGGGTGTTCGCAGACGTAGGCGCAGGCGGAGACGAAGGGGTTGTCCTTGCGGATGAGGCGCACCGTATCCTCATACCGGCCCTCGTGGATGAGGGCCACATAGCCGGGAATGTCCACATGGGCAGGACAGGTGGAGACGCAGGGCACCGGGTGGCTCAGGCCGCAGATGCAGCGGCCGTGGAGGATGTGCTCCTCATAGTCCTCCCGGAAGCCCCGGACCCCCTTGAGGACCATATAGGCGGCCTCATAGCCGATGGCGCAGTCGGCGGAGTCGGCGATGACCTGGGCGGTGTCCTCAATCAAATCGATGGTCTCCAAAGTGGCGGTGCGGTCCAGCACCTGTTCAATAAGGACAGCAAGCTGGTTCAGCCCCACCCGGCAGGGGACGCATTTGCCACAGGTCTGGGCGTGGCACAGCCGCAGAAAGTTCAGCGACATGTCCACCGGGCACAGACCCGGCTGGCTGGCGTTGATCCGCCGCTCCATGTCCCGGTTCAGATGGTTCAGTACCGCCTGGGCGCTGCTTAATGTTTCTATGGATAATCGGCTCAAAATAATCATCCTTCCTGTAAAATGATGTGAATACGATCGGGGGAGGGAAATTCAATCACTAAAGCTTGGGTGAGGAAAAAGTAACCAGTATTCTGAGATAAAAGGTATTTATTGAAGGATTTCCGTCATACCTGTTATATTTTTGCAAGAAATGAAGCGAAATCCTGCATGGAAATTTGTAAAGGTGCCGGTTCCCCACCGCTCTTTTGGAGAACCGGCTCTGGAAAGCGCTTTTTATTCGTAGGTGTACCAGCCCTTGCCGGTCTTGCGGCCGAACTCGCCCTTGATAACCTTGTCGATGACCAGGGGGCTGGGGGCGTCGTTGGGGTCGCCGCTCTCGGCGAAGCGGTCCCGGCGGACGTAGTAGTTCACGTCCAGCCCGGTCATGTCCATCAGCTTGAAGGGGCCCATGGGGTAGCCCAGCCCCTTTTCACAGGCGGTGTCGATGTCCTCCACCGAGGCGATGCCCTTCTCCAGCAG
>CATNCS010000097.1 GCA_950097245.1 uncultured Oscillospiraceae bacterium
GATTTTGGAATACTATAACGCAGGCGGGGCTACATTCCTGATACATTTCTGCAAAACTTTTCCTCAGGCAGCGCTGTTTGGTATACTGGTAAGCTATCTTTTATTTCTTGCTGTCCTTTTTCTGTTCGGGCGAGCGGCGGCGGCCTGTGGGATATTTGGCGGGTTGTCCATTCTGATTGCGTTCATCCATTACATGAAGCTGGCTCTGAATGGCGATCCCTTTGTTCCCAAGGATATCATAATGGCCAAGGAGGCAGGGTCTCTCCTCTCCTTTCTCAGCGGCGGGCTCCCCAAATGGATGTGGCTTTTTTTCCTGATACTGGTACTCTGGTGTGCCGCGCTCGCCATTCTGGACCTGTGCCTGCCCGTCCGCCGGACAAACCGGCTGTTCCTTGCCGCCTCTTACATCTCCTTGATTGCTCTGTTCTGCTCCAGTCAGAACCGCATGACCTCCTTTTTGGGGCGCTTCTCCATTTACACGGAATTTACCATGCTCCAAAGTCTAAATTATTCAGAAAACGGCTTTATCGGTGCCTTTGTCCTCAATTTGAACAGCATGGGGCTTCAACAGCCGCAAGGCTATTCCAAGGAATATGTAACGCAGCTGCTGGACGGCTATGAAAAAACGGAAACCCAGGGCGAAAGCTTTGATATCATTCTGGTACTCAGCGAGAGCTTCTGCGATTTGCGGGAGATTCCCGGCATCGCCTTTGACCAAAAGCCCCTCCCCCACTACGATGAGCTCCTCGCCCGGGACAACTGCTACAGTGGCTCTCTGTTCACCAACGCCATCGGAGGGGGAACGGTCCGTCCGGAGTTTGAGATTCTCACCGGTCTGAGCACCGAGGCCCTGCCCAGCGGAGCCACTCCCTACGAATATGTGGACAGTCCTCTGGAGAGCTACGTGTCAAACTACAGGGACGGCGGCTACCGCACCGTCGCCATGCACCCCTACGACCCCAATTTCTACGCCCGAAACAACGCCTACCCGCACCTGGGCTTCGACGTCTTTTACACTCAGGAGGAGCTGTCCCGAATGGGGGAGCTCACCTATAAGCGTGGCTATACCACCGACGAGTCCTTTGAGGCCCTTATTGAGCAGGAGCTGGACCGGTCGGAACAGCCCACCTTTCTCTTTGCCATCACCATGCAGAATCATCAGCCCTTCAGTGCCCTGCCAGAGGAAGAAATTACTTTGAACGTCTCCTCCGACTGCCTCTCTCAGGAAAATCTGGACGCGGTCACCACCTACACCCAGGGGCTCCGGGATGCCGACCGGATGCTGGGCCGTCTGGCCGACTATGTGGACAGCTGTGAACGGCCCACCCTGCTCATCTTTTTTGGCGACCACAAGCCCACCCTGGGGGCCAACTGGTCCGCCTATGACCAGTGCGGCTACTTCTCCGCCGCGGACAACTACAACCTTGAGAGCCGGAAAAAGATGTACTCCACCCCTTTCCTCTTCTACGCCAACCGGCCGCTGAACCCCGGCCTCTTCCCCCGGAATGCCGGCAACGAGCTGTCCAGCTACTATCTGCTGGATGCCGCCGCCCTCTGCACCGGCTTTCAGCGCACCCCCTACATGGAGCTGCTGCTGGACTGCTGCGCCGTCTCCCCAATATACAATCAGCGGCTGGTTATGGAAATGACGCCGGAGCTCCGGGAATCCATCCGGGCTATACACTGTATTACCTACGATCGGTTGACTCAATAGAAACGATACAAAAAACCTCGCCGCCGGCGAGGTTTTTTGTATCGTCTGGGGAAACAGAAAATGGAGGGGAGGTCAATAAATGGGATTTTGATAGATCGGGGCATTGACGCAGGCGCTGATATACTCCAGCAGCTGATTCATTCCGAATACAGGCACCTGGGCGATCTGCTGAATCATGTGGGTAAAGGGGGCGTAGTTGGCGCACTCCAGAATCAGAGCGCCGGTGTCGGGATACTGCTCCATATGCTTTTCGGTCATCTCCCGGATACAGGCGGCCATCTGCTCCCAATTGCCCTCGGGGTTATCGCAGATAATCAGCTGGGAGAAGGCGGAATCGGCTTCCAGCCCGCTGACATGGACAGGAATATCCCTGGAGGACCAGCCGGCCTGGTTAAAATACTGCTCATTCATGCCCTGGGCATACTCGGACAGGATGCCAATGGAGCACTTGCTGCCCAGCGCGGTGTGAATCATGGGGACCAGAACCAGAGGAGAGGTAAACACGGGGATATTCACCGCGTCGGCCAGCTGGCGCTGGAAGCCGGCCAGAAAGCCGCAGCTGGTGGCAATAGCCTTGCAGCCCTCCGCCTCCAGCTGGCGGGCCGCCTCGATAAAGGGGGTAAGCAGACGGGCGTCCGCGTTTTTGGCGGTCATATTCAGGGGATCCACGTCCACGATCTGATAGCGGACGGGCATGGAGAAGGTCCTGGCGTTGCCGATATCGCCCACCAGGCGGGGAAAAACGGTGCGCATCATAAGGATGCCGATGTCCTGGCCATAGTTGGTATAGCCGCCCTTGATTGCTGTCATATATAATCTTCCTTTCTTCATTCAGACCTGGAGGGTTCCGCTGGTCGTTCTTCGACTATATTTTTAGCAAACCTTTCAAAAAAAGTCAAAGGATAAAGAGCAGCATGGTACACTTTGTCGAAGAATAACAGGATTTTGATACACTTTGTAAGAAGCTCAGTAGACAAAATAGTCGTGGAGGAGCAGGGCGATGGACATGTGGAGGCGGCTGTAGTAGTCGTCCAGCCGCAGGTCGCTGATCTCCTCAATTTTTTCCAGCCGGTTAATCAGGGTGTGCCGGTGGAGGAAGAGCTGACGGGCCGTCTGGGTCATATTGCAGTTGTTGGAGAGGTAGACCCGCAGGGTCTGGACATAATTGGATTTATTGACCCGGTCGTAGTTGAGCAGCATCTGAAGATTCTGGTTGTCCAGTACAATAGAGCTCTCCTTCCGGTGGATCTGGCCGAACATCTTTAAAAACCCGATGTGACCGTGGAAGCACACCCCCCGCCTGGCCTTAATCAGCTGCAGGGTGCTCAGGGCCTCCACCGCGTGGCTGATCGCTGTGAGCAGGGTGCTCTCCCGCTGCACCTCCTCCGCCCCCAGATAGAAGTTTGTTCCGTAGTCCTCCGACAGAAGGGTAAACTTGATGCTCAGCCGGTAGAACATGGACAGAAAGCCGCTGAGGGTGGGGTGGGCGGTAAGAAAGACGCATCGGTTGCCGGACAGCTTCTGCCCAATGAAGAAGCTGCTGTTGGCCTGAATGAAGGACCAGATCTCCGTCTGGCATTTCTGCCATACCGACTCCTCCGCTCCGGTGTAGTTGACAGGCTCCAGCAGCAGCACCTGCAGGTTCTGCTGCTCCTCCTCCAGGGCCGCCTTGTCCAGGGCGCCGGGCAGGCTGGCCGTGAGGAAGGCGTGG
>CATNCS010000098.1 GCA_950097245.1 uncultured Oscillospiraceae bacterium
ATGGCCAGGTGGGCCAAAAAGCGCAGAAAGGGGTTGTGCACCGGCCAGATGGCGAAGACAATTGTGGACACAAGGATGGAGATGGCAATCACCATGAACAGAAAGCTTGTCCCGCACCGGGGGTGGTGCCGGGGCTGGATCCGCACATTCTCCACCGTCAGGGGCAGGCCGGCCTCGTAGCAGAAGATGGTCTTGTGCTCCGCCCCGTGGTAGGAGAAGACCCGCCTCATCTCCCCCATCCGGGAGCAGAGCGCCAGGTAGGCCACAAAAATGAGCACCTTCAGCACGCTCTCCGCCAGGTTCCGGGCCAGCATGGAGTCGGTAAGGACGGTAACCGCCGTGCCCAGCAGGGTGGGCAGGAGAAAAAACAATCCGATGGACATAGCCAGTCCCAGCACCACCGCCAGCGTGGTAATCAGGGCGGTAAACTTCTCGCTGCCCAGCTTGTCGTTGAGCCAGGCCTCGAACCTGGAGGGCTCCTCGTCCTCCTCCCCGTCCTCGGGGTAAAACTCGGCGGAGTACATCAGGGCGGTAACCCCGTTGTACATGGAGTCAGCGAAGTTGACCACCCCCCGGATCAGGGGCCAGCCCAGGACAGGGTAGCGGTCCTTGATGAACCGCAGCTCCTTCTCCTGGATTTCCAGCTCACCGTCCGGCCTGCGGACCACCACGGCCTGCTTCTTGGGGCCCCGCATCATGATGCCCTCAATGAGGGCCTGTCCGCCGCACATGGTCTTGAATTTGGGCTTCTCTTGCTTGGACATTTACTCAGATTCTCCTTTGACTGGGATATTTGCTTTTGTAGGGGCGGATATCATCCGCCCGAAAATTTATGCTTGTTTCCACGGGCGGATCATATCCGCCCCTGCATATTCTACCAGACCCGCCCCTAATTTTCAATGGGCATGCGGATCGTCACCTGAAAGCCGCCGCCCTCGGCATTGCCCACCTCCAGATAGCCCTCGTGGCGGGTGACAATCTCCTCACACACGGCCAGGCCGATGCCGGAGCCCCGGGCCTTGGAGCTGCCCTTGTAAAACTTGTTTTTCAGGAAGGGGAGCTCCTCCGCCGGAGCGCCGGGGCCGTAGTCCCGGATACGGATGACCGCCATATCCCCCGCCCGCTCCACTGACACGTCGATCCTTTTGCCGGCACCCCCGTGCTTGGCGGCGTTGTCCAGCAGGTTGCAAAACACCTGACGCAGCCGCTCCGGGTCTCCGCTGATGGGGAGCATCTCCTCCGGACAGTCGAAATATTGCAGCTCGATGCCCTCCTTGCGGAAGAACTCGGTGTAGGTGTACACCGCGTCCTCCAGCTCGGCCTTCAGGTCCAGGGGCTCCACCGACAGAGTAAACCGGCCGTCCTCCATGCGGGAGAACTCCAGCAGCTCCTCCACCATATTGCCCAGCCGCTTGGCCTCGGAGACAATGATCCCCATGCCCTTGCGGATATCCTCGGCGGAGCGGCACTCCCCGTTCTGGATGGTCTCCGCCCAGCCGGTGATGGCGGTAAGGGGGGTGCGCAGCTCGTGGGAGACGGAGGAGATAAACTCGCTCTGGGTCTTTTCCGCCTGGCGGATTTTTCGGGACATGTCGTTGATGGCGTCGGTGAGCTCGCCGATCTCGTCGTCATATTTTTTCTCGATCTGCACCCCGTAGCTGCCGTCGGCGATGACCTGGGCGATCTCGGTGATGCCGGCCAGAGGCTCCACAATGGAGCGGACAAAGTAGAGATTGGAAAAATAGACCATGGCAAAGATGCCCAGGGCAATGGCGGCGATTACCGTCATGGTGAAGATGAACTGCCGGTCGATCTCTGCCAGGGAGGTGACATAGCGGATGACGCCCACCACCTCCCCCTGGTAGATTACCGGGCTGGAAGCCGCCAGAATGCGCTCACGGGTAGACGGGTCCCGGCCCCGCCAGTGCTTGGTGCTCAGCTCGCTCATGGCCTGCTGAATATCCGGGGTGCCCGGGGTGGAGCCGGCGGTCAGGTCGTTGCCAGAGTACAGCACCGCGCCGCTGGTATCCAAAAACTGCAATTCCAGACGGCTCTTGTCCTCATAGCTGTTTACCGTCTGCTGGGCCGCCGCCCGGTAATCTGACCGGGTGTACATCCGGAAGCCGTTGGCGGAGGAGGTGGCCTTGCGGGCCAGATCGTCCGCCGTGCCGCTGTAATAGTAGCTCCACAGCATGGCGGCAAAGGCGCTCACCGCCAGCGTCAGGATCAGCAGTACAATGGCCACGCTGTTCAGCAGCCACCGCCGGCGGATGCCCCGGATCTTGACCTGGTCCTGTACCCTTGTGGTCTTGGCCACTGTGCACTCACCTGCCTCTCTCATCTCTCGTCCCGCCCGCAGGCGGCAAGGCTCCTTTTGAAAGGAGCTGTCAGCCGAAGGCTGACTGAGGATTGCGTTCGCGAAGCGAACATACGAAGTAATCAAATCCTGCAAAACCTTGTTTGTTTCGCACATTTTGGCTTCGCCAAAATACAATCCTCCGTCACGGCTTTGCCGTGCCACCTCCTTTCAAAAGGAGGTTTTCCCTGCGGGAGAGGGAGCCTTCTCAGCTTCCCCACTTATACCCGTAGCCCCACACGGTATTGACAAAGGTGGGCTTCTGGGCGTTGTCCTCAATCTTGATCCGCAGACGGCGGATGTTCACGTCTACAATCTTCAGCTCACCGAAGTAGTCCTTGCCCCAGACGGTATCCAGAATCTCCTCCCGGGACAGGGCCTTGCCCGGGTTCTCCATAAACAGCTTGACAATGGAGTACTCCACCTGGGTCAGCTTCACCCGCTGGCCGTTCTTCTCCAGGGTGCGGTTGCGGGTGTTGAGCAAAAAGGGCGGGTCGCTGATCTCGTCAGGGGACAGCGCCGCCTCATCCCCCCCGGTGCGGCGGAAGAGGGCATCCACCCGGGCGGTGAGCTCCGCCGGAGAGAAGGGCTTGGTGACGTAGTCGTCCGCCCCGGTCATCAGTCCGGTGACCTTGTCCATCTCCTGGGTCCGGGCGGTGAGCATGATGATGCCGATTTTGTTGTCCATCGCCCGCAGGCGGCGGCAGACCTCAAAGCCGTCGATGCCGGGCAGCATAATATCAAGGAGAGCCACCTTGATGTCCGGGTTATTCCGGACGGCGTCCAGAGCCTCCTCGCCGGTGCCCGCCTCCACGGTCTGATAGCCCGCCCGCTTCAGGTTGATAACCACAAAGCTGCGGATGTTCTCCTCGTCCTCCAGGACCAGTACCTTGCGCATATGTTTTCTCCTTATTTTCGGCAAAATATTCCGTAGGGGGCGGTCTCTGTGCCGCCCCGCAGGGCTAAATTGAC
>CATNCS010000099.1 GCA_950097245.1 uncultured Oscillospiraceae bacterium
GAGCTGGGCGAGGCGGACTGCACCCGAATGTTCATCATGGAAAAGCCTCGCTTTCCGGCATGGCTGGAGGAGCGTGGGATAGCCCCGGAGGATGCGGCCGGCATCTAAAAAAGAGCCGGAAAAAGTTCTCAATTTTGAAAAATTTCCATATCCCATTTTGGCTTTTTTCACGCCTCTGTTTTGGGATATAGAGATTAAGGCCGCAAAGCCTTGAAAACGAAGGGGTTCTGCCGGTGGAGACAGCGGGAAAAATACCGAAGTCATAGTCCCCTCGGTAAAAAAGTTCATGGAAGGAGTCGGAAATTATGTCAAAGGCGGACGGGCGGGTACTGCCCGCCCTGGACACGTTTCCCGGCCTAGTTCTGACGCTTACCGCCCTGTCCGGCGAGCTGCCCGCCGCCCTGGTCAGTCGGCTCCCGGCCGCTGATACCTACAAGGAGTATGCGGTCAAACAGCTCAAACGGGACAATCTCCTGCGTACATTTTACCGCAATGGCGTCCGCGGCCTGCGTCTGACCGCCGCCGCAAAACATCTGCTGCTGGAGTGCTGGCCGGATCAATTCCTGCCCTATCTCTCCGGCAGTACCGAGACCAATCAGCTCAAATCGGAAATCGCCCGCCGCCTCCGCCTGCACCGGATGGCCGAGGTGCTGGTGACGATGCTCAATGCGGATGTGTCCGTCCTGCCCTGGGAAAAGCCGGCGCTGTTCAGCCCCACGCCGCCCGATGGCCTGACTGCCCTTGACCGGCCCGCTTACTACAGCTCCAGAGAAGTGAAAGAGTTGGGGAAAGAGGCCATCAAGATACGCAACTCCCGCTCTACCGGTGTTCTTCTGACGGACGGCGGCATCTTCATCATCTATAATACCGGCCCAGGTCAGATGAAGTGGGAGTACAAGGCGGAAATGCGGTTCAAGGCCCTGCTGGAGATGGAGATTTGTCAGACCCGGCTCCAGGCCCAATTCAAACGGGCAGTACAGACGCCTATCGTATTTGGCATTGACATGGGGCAGATGCCCCCTTTGATGGGTGTCGGTGAAGATAAGCGGCACAATTACTTCGTTCTGGACGGCGGATTTGAGCAATTCTACTACCTGACCAACGACCACTGCGGCGAGGTCATCCTACAGCTGCTCTGTCATCCTGGTGAAAAAGCGATTTTGGACGGCATTTTAAGCCAGGGCTTTGGCTCGCCCCGGCCCGGCTGGATGATCGAGAACGATGCCATGGATGGGGAAATCCCGGTGCTGTTCGCTTACACCTGCGATATGCCTCGCCTTCGCCGCTTTAACGCCGCTTTGGAGAAAATGGACAGGCCAGGGACGCTGTTCTGCTTTGACTTCCAGGCGGACGCCATACGTCAGGTCTGCGGGCCGGATGTGGACATCCAGTGCATCGACTTTAAGGCGTATGAGAGGAGTGTGTTCCTATCTCCCGAAAACAACTGATAAAACTGCTCGTTATTATCCCCATCGCTCTGGCCGCCCTGCTCTACGGCGGCGGCTACATCGCTCAATTCCTTTACAACTATGACGTGTGGCAGGCGGCGGGCGGAACCTTCGGCACTTCGCCGGAGTTTCCCAACTCCAATTTCTTTGTCTGTATCGCCTCGGTATTCCGCTGGCCCTACGGCCTGTACGGTATAGGCGGCTGTGTGGCGGCCCTGGCTGTGCTGATCTTCATGGTCATGCGGATGGGGTACAGTGAGACGGGGGCATATGACCGGGAGCGTAACCTGATCTACTCCAACAAGGGTACATACGGGACAGCGGGCTTTATGACCAAGAAGGAACTGAAAGGCGTACTGGACTTGGTTCCCAATATCGGTAAGCACCCTGGTATCATCCTGGGTGAGATAGATGGCGAGGCGATCTGTGTCCCACTGAAAACCCGGTTCAACGGTAATCTGGCGGTGTATGGGGCCAGCGGCTCCAAAAAGACCAGGGCCTTTTGTATGAATATGATCCTGCAAAGCGCCGCCCGAAGGTCCTCACTGGTTATCTGTGATCCAAAATCGGAGCTCTACGAAAAAAGCAGCGCATACCTGCGGGATCAGGGCTACACCGTCAAGGTGTTCAATCTGGTGACGCCTGCCGCCTCGGATTCCTGGAACTGTCTTTCTGAGATCGAGGGGCAGGAGCTGATGGCCCAGCTTTTCTGCGACGTGATTATCAAAAACACTGGAAATGGGCAGGGTGACCACTTCTGGGACAACGCCGAGCTGAATTTGCTGAAAGCCCTTGTCCTCTATGTGGAACGGAATTACCCGGAGGACAGGCGCAACATCGGGGAGGTCTACCAGCTTCTTGCCATGAGCAGCGAAAAGGAGCTGAATGCCCTGTTCGATGTGCTCCCTATCTCCCACCCGGCCAAGGCCCCCTACAGCATTTTCAAGCAGTCCAGTGAGAGTGTCCGGGGCGGCGTTATCATCGGCCTGGGCTCCCGGCTCCAGGTATTTCAGAATCAAGACATCCGCAACATCACCGGCCACGATGAAATTGATCTGGAGCTGCCGGGCAAGCAGCCCTGCGCCTACTACTGCATCACCAGCGACCAGGACAGCACCTTTGATTTTCTGTCCTCGCTATTTTTGTCCTTCATCTTCATTAAGCTGGTACGGTATGCTGATCAGAACTGCCCCGGCGGTGCGCTCCCCGTCCCCGTCCATGTGCTGGGCGAGGAACTGTGCGCCTGCGGGGTCATTCCGGACCTGAGCCGAAAAATTTCGGTCATTCGCTCCCGGAATATCAGTATGTCTTGCGTGTTCCAGAACCTTGCCGGCCTCCAGAACCGCTACCCTTACAACCAGTGGCAGGAGATTCTGGGCAACTGTGACATCACCCTGTTTCTCGGCTGTACCGATGCCCTGACCGCGCAGTTCATCTCTGACCGCACTGGAGAAGCCAGCATCGCCGTCACCAGCAAGGCCAAGCAGCTGGGCACCTGGCGTATCTCCAACTATACGCCGGAGTACCGGGAGACCAGCGGCGTGGGCAAACGCAAACTGTTGACTATGGACGAAGTGCTGCGTATGGATGTGGACCGCGCCCTGGTTATCATCCGAGGAAAAAATGTACTGGAGGTTGATAAATACGACTATTCCAAGCACCCCGAAGCAAAGAAGCTGCGCGCGAGCAAGGCCGCCTCCCATATTCCAGCATGGCAGTCTGAACAGCAGCAGGCGGAGCGGGCAGCGAGCCCGGCTCCCGCCAAACCGAAGCCCCCGCGCCCAAAAGCCCCTACCCAAAAGGCAGTGCCCGCGAAGCCCCCCGCATCATCCAAGGCGGAACCACCAGCGTCGGAGGCCCTGACGCCGCCAGTCCAGGCC
>CATNCS010000100.1 GCA_950097245.1 uncultured Oscillospiraceae bacterium
CTTATGCATAGAAGTTGACGCTGTTGGGGATCCCGACAAACATATAGCAGTAGGTGATGCCGTCGTACTGGGTCATGCCCACGCCGATGCAGTCACATCTGGAGTCGATCATCGTCTCGAAATGGCCCGGCGAGTTGATCCAGTTGTCGACGGCGTGTTGGGCAGCGTCGGCTGTGCCGGTGAACACGGTGAGGTTGCCACCGAAGCCATAGGGGTAACCGGCATCTGCGGCGGCTTTACTCTCCTCCGGAGCGTGGTGCCAGGTGTAGCGCTGGTTGGAGCAGGCTTGTGCTGCGTTCATCAGGGCCTCATTGACCGGCAGCTCTGACACTCCATTGGCCTTTCTGGTCTGGTTGATGAGGCGGATCATCTCCTGCCGTATCTCCATATTGTCTGTCAGGCCAGCGCTGTCCCCGCTGGCGGTGGTTTCCGGCATAGCTGGAGTAGCGGGACCGACCGTCAGCGTCACGCTCCCGTGTTCCCCGGCGCTGTTGGTTGCCGTGATTTCCGCAGTCCCCTCCGCTTTGGCGACAGCAACCCAGAAGGTCAGCACCTGCTCCACCGCCACTGTGTCCGGGTTGCTGGAGGTAACAGTGTAGTCCGTACCGCTGGGGCCGATGATGAGTCCGCTACGGTCTCCTACCTCCAGGGTACTTCCCTTGTAGCTGCTCACCCGGACGGATTTGTCAGGCGTTTCCGTTGCCATGGCGGGGACAGTGAGGACAGTTGTGAGGATGGCTACTGTCAGTGTGGCAGCGGTGCGCATTTTTACTCTGGTCATTTGTATTTCCTCCTGATTCAGTATTTTGTGGGGGTTCGCAAGTAGCACAATACCGAAATAGGAGACGAAAGTCGATAGGGATAAACGGAGAAATACAGGGGTGAAAATCGAGCGTATTATACAGTGCTTCGTTGTGTTTGTGAAGGGCCTCTTTCGGTGCACCGATTTTCTTGACCACATAATTAGCCACAGACAGACGTGGAACACGTGGAAACACTGGTTTCAAAGAGTGCCGGAGAGTAAATAAAATGGAGCGGAAACGCCTATAAACTATCAAAATTTGTCCAAAAAATCTTTGTAGACCTCTTTGTATACGCAGGTGCAAACTGAAATTGAAGAATGAATTGATTTTAATATTTTTGATATTACACTGATATATAGGAAAGTTAGATTAAGATAAAATAATCAAAAGGAGGGATACAGATATGTTTCATCCAGACGGTCTGCTGATTCGATTTTTGACAAAGGTGTGTGACTTGCTGCTTTTGAATCTGGCGTTGGTCCTCTCCTGTGTGACCGTTGTCTTTTCGGGAACGGCTGTCACGTCGCTGTACACCGTAACACTGAAAATGATCCGGGGGCAGGACTACACACCTATCAAAGACTTCCTCCGGGCACTGAGGGAAAACTTCCTGCCATCGTTTCCGGCCGCCATCATGCTCTTTGTGGATGTGACTCTTCTGGCAGTGCTCCGCGCTGCGCTCTATGCCGAGACGCTGCTCATATCACCGATGCTGTTCATTCTGTTAACAATCATCGCGGTTTTTTTGACAGCCCTGCTGTCCTGGCTGTTTCCCTTGCTGGCCCGCTTTGAGAATACCTTTTCCAACCACCTGAGCAACGCAGCCCGGCTAGCTCTGGTCAATCTGCCGGTTACATTTCTGCTGACCACAGTCAATCTGCTGCCCCTCCTGCTCTGTATGCTGATTCCTCTTTCGCTGGGAGTGGTGTTCGCTTTCTGGCTGCTGTTCGGCTTTGGAGCGGGAGCCTGGGTGAACTCCTTCTATCTGAACAGAATCTTTGAAGCGTTGCAAGGAGGCTGAACCGAAATGGACAATATGCTCTCTTACCAGAATTACAAATTGGTTTTTGAGGACAACTTCGACGGTCCGGTGCTGGACCGGAGCCGCTGGAATGTGGAGCTGCATGAGCCGGGCTGGGTGAACGAGGAATGGCAGGAGTATGTGGACTCTGAGAAGAACATTTTTTTGAGAGACGGCAAACTGCTGATCCGCCCCCTGAAGACGGCCCTTGAGGACGGAAGGGCCGCTTATACTTCCGGGCGGATATCAACGCAATATAAGCATGACTTCACTTACGGGCTGTTTGAAGCCCGGCTGAAAGTGCCTCGGGGGAAAGGCTTTCTCCCCGCCTTCTGGCTGATGACCACCGATGAGGACAAATACGGCCAGTGGCCGGAGTGCGGGGAGATCGACATTATGGAGGTCATGGGGGACCGGACCGGGACAAACCATGGAACTATCCACTATGGCCTGCCTCATGAGCAGGACCAGGGGACGGTGACACTGGACCAGGGGGATTTTACGGAGGAGTTCCACAACTTTGCCCTCCTCTGGGAGCCGGGACTGCTCCGCTGGTATGTGGACGGCATACAGTTTTACCAGGTGAGCCAGTGGTACTCCGCCGGGGAGGACGGGATCAGAAAAGACTTCCCTGCCCCCTTTAACCACGATATGTATGTCATTCTGAACCTGGCTGTAGGCGGGAATTGGGTGGGTTATCCCGACGAGACCACCGATTTTGATAACGCCGTATTCGCGGTGGACTATGTGCGGGTCTATCAAAAGAAACCGTAATTTTTGGAGGTGGAAGCAATGGAACCAATTCATTTTTTGGACGACGACGGGACCTTTACGCTGAATGATCCCGAGGCGGTCAGCTGTCTCTATTTCCCCTTGGCCAGCGAGGCCGGGCTGAAGAGCGCCATTACCCCCGGTCTGGGTGGGGACTGCAAGCTGGACCAGGAGACCTTCCTGCTGGAGCCGGTGAGCTCCGAAAACCTGCACACCAGTCGGAGCACCCGAAACTTCTGGTGCGTCACGGAGGAGGGCTGCTGGTCGGCCACGGGGGCATCCGCCCAACAGGAGGCGGACCGCTTTACCCAGGCTCAGGACGGGAGCGCCCTGACCGCCGGCCTGATGTGGCAGACGGTGGAGCGGGAGTCGAAGGGGGTTGGCCTCAAGGCTGAGATTACCTCCTTTGTCCCGCCCCAGGAGAACGTGGAGATCATGGAGGTTCAGCTCACCAACACCGGGGCTGTTTCTCAGAAAGTGACCGGCATCGCCGCCGTCCCCATCTACGGGCGGAGCGCGGACAACCTCAGGGACCACCGGAACGTGACCTCCATGCTTCATCGTCTCCAGACCACAGAGCATGGCGTTCTGGTGAAGCCCACCATGTCCTTTGACG
>CATNCS010000101.1 GCA_950097245.1 uncultured Oscillospiraceae bacterium
TCACAGTTGCCTTTTGGGGTGGTTGTGGTCTTTTTTTGTTCAAAAATTGAAAGGAGCCAGCATTATGAGTGAGCCTATCAACAGCGGATTCCCGTTCTCCGGCATGGAGGACAGCGAAGAACTGGACATCAGCGCCATCTTTGGCGGCGGCGCTCCCACAGATGACGTCAATCCCTTTGACCTTCCGGCGGCGCGGACGGAAACCCCTGCCGCTCCCCCGGAACAGCCCAAGCTGGAAGCTCCCACGGCACCGGCAGAGCCGGTTGCGGCCCCCGTGGCCCCTGCGCCTCAGCCGGAGCCCGCACCCAAGCCCCAGCCTGTTCCCCAGGCCAAAACACAGAACCCCGCGCCTGCCAGCGAGCCGGCCAACCCCATCGCGGCGGCCATTGACAAGCAGGAAACCCAGGCGGCTCAGACAGCGGCCAAGTCTCTCTTTGAGAAAGCCCCTATCTTCTCCTACGGCAGCGCCAAAGATGAGATCACCGACGGGGCCATGACCTTCGAGGAGCTGCGCATCGCCAAGGCGGACGATTTTCCCGAGCTGGGCGAGGGCAAGCGGGTATCCTGGTCGGTGGAGTACGGCAAGGTGACCAAGGCCATCACCGACCCCAAGGGCACCACCATCCAGGCCGTCCAGGAGGAGATCGAGCGGTCCAAGGCGTTTCTGGACGGCCTGAAGAAATCCAAGGATAAGAGCCCGGACTGTCTGGTGAAGCCCAGAGTCACCGCCCAGAGCAAGGGGATCGCCGCCTACAAGGGGGTATTCCAGTCCCTGGAGGAGGCCCGGGCCTCGGACAAGACCATCTGCCTGCTTCCCTCCGGGGACGGCAGGGTCTATGAGCTGCGCAAGACCGAGCTGGGCGAGTTCGTCGCCCCCAAAGACAATGTGGTGGAGTTTCCCCAAGTCAGGGCCGGGTTTACCCCGGCCCTCCCCTTGATCCCCGCCTCCCTGCTGAGCCAGATTATCTCTTTTTTTCGCTGCTACATGAATGAGACAGCGGAGTTTGAGGCCCTGGCCCACATCCTCTGGGATAAGGAGTCGGAGGAGTATGTGGTCCACATCCCGCCCCAGGAGGTCTCCAAGGCTAGGGTCAACGCCGATCTGAGCCGGGATGGTCTGGATGAAACGCGGTATCTCCACTACATGGACATCCACAGCCACAACAGCATGGCGGCGAAATTCTCTCCTGTGGACGACTACACTGACGTTCTAGTGAAGGATGGGAAAACCTTAAAAGATTTTTTGACGAGGAGGTAATTTGATGGAACAGAAAGACGCAAGAACCATCCAGCGGGAGCTGGCCAGACCCTTCGCTCCGGAGGATCTGGAGTGGCGGCTGCAAAAGACCCTGGAGGACAAGCTCCGAGGGATTGCTGTCCCCTACGTGACCAACCGGGCCATCCAGGCCCGGCTGGACGACGTGGTGGGCCCGGACGGCTGGTACAACGAGTACAAGCCCTGGCACAGGGCTGGGCAGAAGGATTCCCAGCTTTGCGGCATCTCCATCTATTTCCCCGAGCGGGGCTTCATCACCAAGTGGGATGGCGCCGAGGACTCGGACATCGAGCCGGTCAAGGGCGGCCTGCTTTAGAGCAGCTTGTCGGTATGTACGAATATGTCGAATGTGTGGACAAGCCTTAAAATCCATTCCCTATTTGAACCGAATTTAGGTCAGAATATTGCCGCAAATCGGCCGCCTGTTGGTACTTGAAACGGCCACCTATTCTGTGTTATCATTAGGCTACCAAAAAAGGAAGGCACTCCAGGCCATGTCTGGGGTGCCTTCCCCTATTATTGTCAGGAGGCAACGATGATGTGGGAATATAAAGTAACGGCAGAAATGTATGAGCGGATGAAAAACATCGACATCCGCTCCGTAGACCCGGCCACAGTACCGGACATTCGGGACATCCATGTGGACCCATCGCTCCCACCCGTCGGGCGTATCCAGGAGGCCGCCCGGCAGATGAACGGCAACCCCTTCGTCTACCGCTGCGGCGGAATCCTGGTCAAGACCTCCTTTGCCGGAACCCGGCCTCTCCAGGCTGTTTTGGAGGACTGCCTGGAACATTCTAAATGACGGCGCCGGAAAAACTCGCCCTTTACACAGCGGGGAAAAGCTGATATACTGAATGCGGATCAAATCAGATAAGGTAGTTCCATGAGTGCTTTCTGACGATGAATCCGCATTTTGCGGGGAATGTCAGGAGGTTTTCTCATGGAATTTTTTTGTTACGCCTACGGCCGCCTGTCCAAAGAGGATCTGGACAAAAAAGCGGAGAGCGACAGCATTAAAAATCAGCGTGAGCTGATCCACGACTACATCGACCGGGATCCGGAGCTGCACCTGGTCATGGAGGGCTACGATGACGGCTACACCGGAACCAGCTTCGACCGGCCCCACGTCCGGGAGATGCTGGAGGCGGTAAAGTCTGGCAAGGTCAACTGTGTGGTCGTGAAAGACCTGTCCCGGTTTGGCCGTGAGTACATCGAGTCGGGTCAATACATCGAAAAGCTGTTCCCGGCCCTGGGTGTGCGATTCATCGCCATCAACGACAACTACGACACCGCCCACCTGGACAACTCCAGCAGCCTGATGCTGCCCTTCAAAAATCTGATGAATGACAGCTACTGCCGGGATACCTCCATCAAAATCCGCAGCCATCTGGATGTGAAGCGGCGGAACGGAGACTTTATCGGCTCCTTTGCCGTCTACGGCTACGCCAAGGACCCGGAGAATAAGAACCGGCTGGTCGTTGACCCCGAGGCCGCTGAGGTAGTGCGGGAGATTTTTGCCCGGCGGATCGCCGGGCAGAGCTGCAAAACGATTGCGGACGAGCTCAATTCGCTGGGTATCCTGTCTCCCATGGAGTACAAGCGATCCCGGGGAATCAATTTCAAAACCGGCTACAAGGTCCACAATAAAGCCCAGTGGAGTCCCTGGGCGGTACAGCGTATCCTGGAGAACGAGGTCTACCTGGGCGTAATGACCCAGGGAAAGCGAACCACACCCAACTACAAGGTCAAGACCGTGATCGAGCGTCCACCTGAGACCTGGATGCGGGTGGAG
>CATNCS010000102.1 GCA_950097245.1 uncultured Oscillospiraceae bacterium
TCCCCGCATACAATGGTGCGATTTCTTCCCACTGCTCATCGGTCAAGTCGCTGGGGTACGACTCTCTTACCTTTTCTTCCATATCTCTATTCTATCACAGCCCTTTCCTCTTGTGAATACAGATTCTCATACTCCTCCATCCCCACTTGGCGCACCATCTCCACAAAGGCGTTAACGGCGAATGTGTAATGCTGAGTGGAGACAGAGAACTTTTTCCTGGACCGGCCAGCCACAAAGCGGTCCTCCAACAGGGCATACTGCTCGCAGACCTGACGGGCGTAGTTGAGAAACTCCTCTCCCTCCGCTGTGATGGTGACCCCCCGGTTGGACCGGCGGAACAGCTCAAAGCCGATCTCCTCCTCCAGCTCCCTCACGGCGCTGGACAGGCTGGGCTGGGAGAGATACAGGTTTTTGGCGGCGGAATTGACAGAGCCGCTGTCCGCGATGGCAATGACATATTTCAGCTGCTGAAGCGTCATGGTTCTTTTCCCCCTTGTTTTTGAGTTTGACTCCCCTGAGGTTCCCAAAAATCTGTTGGGAGTCGAAGTATGTACCAGATCTTTGTGGAAATTGTCATAGTAGGCTTTTCTAAATTTTACAAACTATACCACAATATTGATATGATTTCAAGGATTCTCTATATTCCTATTGACAAAGTAGGTTTATTGGTTTATGATGGTGCCAATTCAAAAGAAAGGAGGCTTTTTCGAATGGAGAAAACGGAATCTCTGCGCTGACGCGCTCCTGTGCGCTGGCTGACCGTGACCGCTGTGTTTATGGCGATGAATATCGCCCTCAGCTCCTTTGGAATGCCGGTGCCGGGCGGGCACCTCTATCTCAATGATATTGTCATCTGTACCGCCGCCATTTTGCTGGACCCTGTCGGCGCGTTTGCAGTGGGCGGACTGGGCGCGTTCCTGGGGGATATGTTCTTCTACCCGGCGCCCATGTTTGTTTCGCTGGTGACTCACGGACTCCAGGCCGCCGTCATTTCTCTCTGTGCCCACAGCCTTTCTAAAAACCGATTCGGCGGAGCTGTGCTGGGCGTGACCCTTGGGGCCGTTATCATGGTGGTGGGCTACTCTCTGGGCAGGGCCTTTGTATACAGCACACCTGAGTATGCGATCTTAAAGCTGCCCTTCCAAATCCTGCAAGCCGTTGTGGGTGCTGTCTGCGGCATCGTGATCTGTTTCCCTTGCCGCCTGACAAAAACCTGGGATCAGTGGTGCCAAACCGGCTCCGTTTAGAAAACTCTTTTTGCAAATGAAAGAAGGTCATAATATGTCCAATATCTACACATCCGCCGACCAGCTGATCGGCAAAACACCCCTACTGAAGCTGACCCACATCGAGAAAGAGGCGGAGCTGAAGGCCCGCCTCCTGGCCAAGCTGGAGTATTTCAACCCCGCCGGGTCGGTAAAGGACCGCATCGCCAAGGCCATGATCGACGAGGCCGAGGCCAGCGGCAGGCTGAAGCCCGGCTCCACCATCATCGAGCCCACTTCGGGTAACACCGGGATCGGGCTGGCCTCGGTGGCCGCCGCCCGGGGTTACCGCATCATCATCACCATGCCGGAGACCATGAGCGTGGAGCGCCGCCAGTTGATGAAGGCCTACGGTGCGGAGCTGGTACTCACCGAGGGGGCCAAGGGGATGAAAGGGGCCATCGCCAAGGCGGAGGAGCTGGCTCAGGAGATTCCCAACAGCTTTATCCCGGGCCAGTTTGTCAACCTCGCCAACCCCGCCGCCCACCGGGCTACTACCGGTCCGGAAATCTGGGCAGACACCGATGGGCAGGTGGACATCTTCGTGGCCGGCGTGGGTACCGGCGGCACCATCACCGGCGTGGGCCAGTACCTCAAGGAGCAAAACCCGGCGGTGAAGGTGGTGGCGGTAGAGCCCAAGGACTCCCCTGTCCTCAGTGAGGGCCGCTCCGGGTCCCACAAAATCCAGGGCATCGGCGCGGGCTTTGTGCCGGAGGTGCTGGACACCGCCGTCTACGACGAGATTATCCCCGTGTCCAACGAGGACGCCTTTGCCGCCGGACGGCTGGTGGGCCGCAAGGAGGGCGTGCTGGTGGGTATCTCCTCCGGGGCCGCGCTCCATGCGGCAATCCAGCTGGCAAAGCGGCCCGAAAACGCGGGCAAGACCATCGTGGCTCTGCTCCCGGACACCGGCGACCGCTACCTGTCCACACCGCTCTTTGCAGACTGAGTATAGAGCGAACACGCCGGTGAATACGCCGGCGTGTTTCCGTTCGGAAAGGATTTTTATGATTTACGCGGACAATGCGGCCACCACAAAGATGAGCGGGGCCGCCATGAACGCCATGCTGAACTGCATGGAAGAGACCTGGGGCAATCCCTCCAGCCTGTACGGTCTGGGCCAGCGGGCCAAGGAAGCCCTGGAGGAGGCCCGGGAGCGGATTGCCGCCTGCATCGGGGCCTCCCCCAAGGAGATCATCTTCACCTCCGGAGGAAGTGAGGCGGATAACCAGGCCATCCGCTCTACCGCCCTGCAGGGAGCGCGAAAGGGGAAATGGCACATCGTCTCCACCACCTTTGAGCACCACGCCGTCCTGCACACCCTGAAAAAGTTAGAGGATGAGGGTTTTGAGGTGGAGCTTCTTCCCGTGGGAGAGCTGGGAACCGTCACCGCCCAACAAGTGGCGGAGGCTATCCGGGAGGACACCGCCTTGGTGACCATTATGTACGCCAACAACGAGATTGGTTCCGTCCTGCCCATCGCCGAGATCAGTTCGGTGTGCCGGGAGCGGGGCGTCCCCTTCCACACCGACGCGGTGCAGGCGGCGGGCCATCTGCCCATTGACGTGAGAGCCCAGAACATCGACCTGCTGTCCCTCTCCGCCCACAAGTTCCACGGTCCCAAGGGGGGTGGGGTGCTGTACGCCCGGCAGGGGATACCGCTGTCCAGCCTCATTGAGGGCGGCGCCCAGGAGCGGGGCAGGCGTGCTGGGACAGAGAACGTCCCGGCCATTGTGGGCATGACAGTAGCCCTGGAGGAGTCCTGTGCCCACATGGACGAGAACG
>CATNCS010000103.1 GCA_950097245.1 uncultured Oscillospiraceae bacterium
TCTCTGGGTCTTGGCATCGCCTCCACCCGCAGCGACAAAAACTCCTCCAGCGACACCTTCGGCCTCATCTCCCTGTGCTCCATCGGCCCCATCCTGTGCGTGCTGCTGCTGGGGATCATCTACAAGCCCACGGAGGCCGCCCCCTCGGTGGGGGAGGTCCCCTATGTGGCTACCACCGCCCGGGCCGCCCACTATTTTGTGGAATCCTTCCCCACCTATCTGGAGGAGGTAGCGATGGCCCTGCTCCCGGTGGCCGGGCTGTTTCTGGTTTTTCAGCTGCTCACCCGGCGGTTTAAGCGGGGCCAGCTGATCCGAATCATCACCGGCCTGCTGTATACATACCTGGGCCTGGTTCTCTTTCTGTGCGGCGTCAACGTGGGCTTTATGCCCGCCGGCCAGCTCATCGGCGCCGCCATCGCCGGCGGCCGGATCAAGTGGCTGCTGGTACCTATCGGCATGCTGATCGGCTACTATATCGTCAAGGCGGAGCCCGCCGTCACCGTCCTCACCAAGCAGGTGGAGGAGGTATCCAACGGCTCCATCTCCCAGCGGGCCATGGGGCTGGCCATGTCCATCGGCGTGTGCGTCTCGGTGGGACTGGCTATGGTGCGGGTGCTCACCGGCCTGAACATCTTCTGGCTGCTCATCCCGGGCTACGCCATCTCCCTGGGGCTCACCTTCCTGGTGCCCAGCATCTTCACCGGCATCGCCTTCGACTCCGGCGGTGTGGCCAGCGGTCCCATGACCGCCACCTTCCTGCTGCCCTTCGCCCAGGGGGCCTGTCAGGCCCTGGGGGGCAACATGATGACCGACGCCTTCGGCATCGTCGCCATGGTCGCCATGACGCCCCTGGTCACCATCCAGGTGATGGGTCTGTCCAGTGTAATCCGCCACAAGCTGGCCCGCCGCCGCCTGCGCTCCCGCATGGAGCGTGTGGAGGACGTGGTCCTCTATTTTGACTGAGAGGAGAGGAAACAATGGAAGCCATGAAGCTGATCCTCTCCATCGTGGAGCGCGGCCAGGGCGCCGCCATGCTGCGGCTGTACCGCAAGCGATACGTGCCCATCCACTTCCAATGCGCCGGCAAGGGGACCGCTACCTCAGAGATTATGGACATTCTGGGCCTGGGCTCCACCGAAAAGGACGTGCTCGTCAGCTTTGCCGCCGCCTCAGCGGCAAAAAAGCTGCTCCACGACCTGGACAACGAGCTGCGGGGCCACACCGGCGGCGCCGGGATTGTGGTGTCCATCCCCATATCGGGGCTGAACAGCCTGGTGGCCAACCTGGCCGCCTACCACGCCGAGGGACTGAAAGAAAAGGGGGAAGAAACCGTGGAACGCACTGAAAACAGCCTGATCCTGGTGGTCTGTGCCCGGGGCTGCACCGACGACGTCATGTCCACTGCCAAGGCCCACGGGGCCCGGGGAGGCACCGTCATCAAGGGGCGGCTGTCCGGCCGGAAGGAGCTGGAGCAGGCCTATGAGGTAGAGCTGAAGGCCGAGCGGGAGATTGTGGCCATCGTGGTGCCCACCGATCTGCGGGGCCCCATCATGGAGGCCATCAACACCGAGCACGGCCTACGCAGTGAGGCCCAGGCGGCGCTGTGCTCCCTGCCCATTGAACAAATCGTCAGATTGGGATAAAATAATGGACGGCCTCGGCCGTCCACTTTCTTTATGAGGTGATTTTTATGGAGCAATTACACATTGTCGATGCCTGTAGGGAACAGCATTTCCGGGACATGTCCCTCCTCCACGCCCTGGGCTGGCGGGCCGCCTACCGGGACAGCATCCCCGCCGATTACATGGCCCGGGAGATCACTGACGAGCGCTGGGTCCCGGTTTTCCGTCAAAACCACGGGGAGGGCCGCTATCACAGCCTTCTGCTGTATAACGGGGAGCAGCCCCTGTGCTGTGCCACCTACGGCCCCGCCCGCGTGGATCAGTCCGCCGGGGACACCATCTGCGATTTCAGCTCCCCCGACCTGGCCGCCTGGGGGGAGCTGGTCTCCCTCTACGCCCACCCGGATTACTGGGGACAGGGCCACGGCTCCCTTGTGATAGAGGAGGTTTTGAACCGCGTGAAAGCAACGGGCTGTCCCGGCTGTTTTCTCTATGTCCTCCGGGAGAACGAGCGCGCCCGGCGGTTCTATGAAAAGCACGGCTTCGTTTGGGATGGCCACGCTCTAAATGTCGCCCTTACTCCAGATACAACACTTTCTGATTTACGATATCGAAAGGAGTTTCACGTATGATCATCGAGAATGAGACAATTTGCCTCGAACAAGCGGCCGCTTCCCATCAAACAGAAGCAGAAAGGATGAAGCAAGAGTTTTTTGATTTTGGCGAGACTATCATCAATGGCAGTGCATTATTTGACCAAATGCTGTTTCCTGAATGGTTGGTCAGCACAAATCGAAATCACGACCCGAACACGGTCCGCAAGGACTGGACTGTGGCAACAACTTTCTTCGCCTTTCGTAAATCTGATAGAAAAATGGTGGGGATGATTGATGTAAGACATGAACTAGCCGTCCCTTTTCTACAGGAGTATGGCGGTCATATCGGCTATTCTGTACGCCCCTCTGAACGAAAAAAGGGATATGCAACTGAAATGCTGCAGCTTGCGCTCTCCTACTGCCAATCGCTCCATATCAATACAGTCAAACTTGGTTGCTATGCGGATAATATCGCTTCGATCCGTACAATAGAACGCTGCGGCGGCATCTGCGTAGAGAAAAAACTCTACACGGACGGAAGACCCATGCTGGTTTATCAAATTGATTTACAATGTAAAAAGCAGGACAGCTAATTAGCTGTCCTGCTCCGTGTAGGCACTACCTATCTTCCCGGTCCGTCTCCAGACAAGTATTTTCGGCAGAAGCGAGCTTAACTTCCGTGTTCGGAATGGGAACGGGTGGACCCTCGCCCTAATCAGCACCTACTATTTTAATCACCGAAGTGACTAAAACCAATATGAAGTTTTGAATGGTGACCCGTACGG
>CATNCS010000104.1 GCA_950097245.1 uncultured Oscillospiraceae bacterium
CCTGAAAGAGATATAGTACAATGTGCGAAGAACGCTAGCGTTCTTGTCCTTTTTGACAAAAGGACAAGAACGCTAGCGTTCTTGTCCTTTTTGACAAAAGGACAATTGTATTCATGCGAGGAGGAAAAAAGAATGATAAAAAAATTATTATACGTGGTGGGATACCTGGTGGCAGCACTAGTTGTGCTGGTTGTGATGGATGGATTTCGCACGGAAAGATCCAATCAGATCAGTGACTCCTATGAGATTATTCTTCAAGATAGTCTGCCTGTAACTTTGAGTTACGCTGACCGTATGGGTGGTATTGAGAGTACATGGTCTGTAACAGATTTTCGTTACGAAACCACAGATTATAGCCATCAGAAAGAACAGACCCTTCATCTTTTCTTCTCGGGTGAAAAAACTTATGATGTCAGGGGCCCTGGACAGGGTGCTTCCTGCCGGATCGGCTGGCAGCTTTTCGATGCTGACGGGTACGTAGTGGACAGTGGGACCTGCAGTTCTCCCAATGTCCGCGAGGGTGAGAAATTCAAAGATGCCGAATCCATTTCCTTCAATCTGGCGCCTGGCACATACTACCTGGAGCTGCACAGCACAAACTGAACAGTCTGTGAAAGTCCCCCGTCCGCTGGAACGGGGGGCTTTGCTGTCTTGTTTTTTCCCTGGAACAGCGGTATAATAAGGAAAACCAAAGAAAAGGAGAACGCGATGGAAAAGCGATATATCGCCGCCCTGGACCAGGGGACCACCAGCAGCCGCTGCATCCTCTTCGACCGGGAGCAGAATATTGTTGGGGTGGCCCAAAAGGAGTTCACCCAGTTCTACCCCCAGCCCGGCTGGGTGGAGCACGACCCCATGGAGATCTGGTCCAGCCAGTACGGGGTGCTCATGGAGGCGCTGGCCCAGAGCGGGGTGGACGTCCGGGAGCTGGCGGGCATCGGTATCACCAACCAGCGGGAGACGGCTATCGTCTGGGACCGGGACACCGGCAGGCCGGTGTACAACGCCATTGTGTGGCAGTGCCGCCGGACGGCGGATATGTGCGAGGAGCTGAAACAGGACCCCGCCTTTACAGCCTACGTGAAGGACCGCACCGGCCTGCTCATCGACGCCTATTTCTCCGCCACCAAGATCCGCTGGATTCTGGACAACGTCCCCGGAGCCCGGGAGCGGGCAGGGGAGGGGAAGCTCCTCTTCGGCACGGTGGACAGCTGGCTGATCTGGAAGCTGACAGGGGGGAAGGTCCACGTCACCGACCAGACCAACGCCAGCCGGACTATGCTCTACGACATCAAAAACCTGCGGTGGGACGAGACCATCTGCCGGCGGCTGGACGTGCCCATGTCCATGCTGCCGGAGGTGCGGTCCTCCAGTGAGGTGTATGGCACGGTGAATATCCAGGGGGTGGAGGTGCCCATCGCCGGCATCGCCGGCGACCAGCAGGCCGCCCTCTTTGGACAGACCTGCTTCGAGCCGGGGGAGGCCAAAAACACCTACGGCACCGGCTGCTTCCTGCTGATGAACACCGGCGAGACCCCCTTTGTCAGCAAAAACGGCCTGCTCACCACCGTCGCCATCGGCCTGGGCGGCAAAGTGACCTACGCCCTGGAGGGCAGCATCTTTGTGGGCGGAGCGGTGGTCCAGTGGCTCCGGGACGAGCTGGGGCTCATCTCCGACTCCTCCGACACCGAGTACTTCGCCAATAAGGTGGCGGATACCGCCGGGGTGTATGTGGTGCCCGCCTTCACCGGCCTGGGTGCGCCCCACTGGGACATGAACGCCCGGGGGGCCATCCTGGGCCTGACCCGGGGCGCTGGGCGCAACCACATCATCCGTGCGGCCCTGGAGTCCATCGCCTACCAGACCGCCGACGTCCTCCGGGCCATGGAGGAGGACACCGGCATCCCCCTGCGGGAGCTGCGGGTGGACGGCGGGGCCTCCGCCAACAACTTCCTGATGCAGTTCCAGGCGGACATCGTGGACCGGGCCATTCAGCGCCCGAAAATCCGGGAGACCACCGCCCTGGGGGCCGCATGCCTGGCCGGGCTGGCCACCGGAGTGTGGAAAAATCTGGATGACATCCGGGGCAGCTGGACCCTGGACCGGCTGTATCGGCCCGGCATGGAGCCGGAACGGTGGGAGAGCCTGCTGGACGGCTGGCACCGGGCGGTGGACCGGGTGCGGACAGTTTAAAACAGAAAACGGAGGTATGAACACATGAAAAAGAGACTGACAGCTATGGCGCTGGCCCTGGTGCTGGCACTGTCCGCGGCCCCCGCCCTGGCGGCGGGGACGGAGGCTATGCCCACCAACGACAGACTGACGGTGGATGGGGTGGTGCAGAACCCCACCGTCTATAAAATCAACGGCAGCAACTACTTTAAAATCCGGGACCTGGCGGCAATTTTGAACGGTACCCCCAAGCAGTTCGGGGTGGGGTACGACGGGGCGACAAATTCCGTCACCGCCACCACCGGGGAGGGGTACGTCAAGCA
>CATNCS010000105.1 GCA_950097245.1 uncultured Oscillospiraceae bacterium
TATGGCGGTTGGGGCTTTGTTGGGGCGCTTATTATGCGCCCGCGGGCGGATGGTATCCGCCCCTACAGTGCCTAATTGGCCACCTGGACCATCGCGAACCGGATGACCTTCTCCCCCAGCATGAAGCCAGCCTGGAAGACCTGGGCCACGGTGTTCTCCTCCAGATTTTCGTCCTCGATGTGCATGACGGCGTTGTGGAGGTTGGGGTCGAAGGGTTTTCCCTGGGCCTCGATCTCGGTGACGCCCAGCTTGGCGAAGACCTCCTTCAGCTGGTTCATGGTCATCTCCACGCCCTTCTTGTAGGCCTCGTCGGCGGTGTCCTGCTTCAGGGCCCGCTCCAGGTTGTCATAGACGGGGAGAAAGGCCTGGACGGTGTCCGCCTTGGCGTCGGTCCACAGGGATTCCTTCTCCCGGGCGGTGCGCTTGCGGTAGTTGTCGTACTCGGCGGCCAGCCGGAGGAACTGCTCCCTGGGGACTGTCGCCTCCTGGACGGGCCCGGCCTCCTCGGGGGACGTCTCCGGCTCCTGACCGGGGGTGTCGGCCTGGGGTTCGCTCTCAGAGGTTTCAACCTCTTCGGACTGCTCCTCCAGGACCTCCTCTGCGGGGGCCTCCTGGACGGGGACCTCTTGCTTTTCTTTCTTCTTACTCACGATTCATGCTCCTTCGCAGGTATATTCTGTGCAGGGGCGGCTATCAGCCGCCCGCTCATCTCGTATTGGTGTTTTCGGGCGGATAATATCCGCCCCTACATCGCGATCATCATTTTCATTCTTCGGAATCATCCTCCGGGGCGGGCAGCTCCTTGCCGAACATCCTAGTCAGGCTGTCGGCGAAGTAGGACAGCCTGGCGGTGACCTTGGCGTAGTCCATCCGGGTGGGGCCCACAACCCCGATGACTCCCCGCATGTTGTCCCCGATGTCGTAACTGGCCATGACCACGCTGGTGTCCTTCAGGGCGTCGTTCACGTTCTCCGGCCCGATGAGGATATTCATGTTCTTGCCGGTATCCAGGGTGGCGGGGAGCTTGGGTGCGTCCCCCTCCTCGCTGAGGTAGGCCATCAGGGGCTTGGCCTTGTCCAGGCTGCGGTACTCCGGGTGCTCCAGCAGATGGGTGATGCCGGCGGTGCGGAACTTCTGCTCGCTCTGGCCGGCCAGCACCTCCATGGCAAACTCCACCACCATAGCGATGAGCTCGAAGGCCCCCGGGGCGGTGCGGGTCTCCATCTTGTCCAGGGTCTCCTCCATCTCCTCCCGGGACAGGCCCACGAAGGAGCTGTTCAGCACGGCGGACAGCATCTGGAGCTGGGGATCGCTGAGCCCGTCGGGTATGTGGATCAGCTTGTTTTTCACCACGCTGTTGTCCGTCATGACCACGGCGATGAAGGCGTTGTCCTCCACCATCAGCAGGTCGAACCGCTTGACGGTGATGCGCTCCTTGGCGGCGGCCATGGTGAACACGGGGTAGTCGCTGAGCTGGGAGAGCACCTTGCCCGCCCGGTCGATCACCCGGTCCAGCTCCTCCATCTTCAGGTTCAGGGCGTCGTTGATGCGCTGGGTCTCCTGGAGGGTGAGCTGCTGGCGGTCCATCAGCTCGTTGACATAGAGCCGGTAGCCGGCGGCGGAGGGCACCCGCCCGGCGGAGGTGTGGGGCTGCTCCAGATAGCCCTGCTCGGTGAGGTCGGCCATCTCGTTGCGGATGGTGGCGGTGGACACGTCCAGCCCGGCCAGCTGGGCCACGGCCTTGGAGCCCACCGGCTCGGCGGTGGCGATGTAGGTCTCCACAATGGCCCGCAGAATGCGCTTTTTCCGGTCCGACAGTGCCACGGCACTCACCGCCTCTCGTTTTCGTTGGTTTAGCACTCATATCCCCCGAGTGCTAAAGATAATGTACCACTCCCCTGCAAAATTGTCAATAGGCACTTTATGAATTTATATTAAACATTTTGTAATTTCCAGCCCTAACCTTATGTAGGGCCTGCTTCGTAACCTCAAACAGCTTGGAAGACAAGCAATATGGGTTGAAATATGGTAGAATAGGTGCAAGGGAATTGGGAAAAAGCAAGGAAAAAGCGTGCACTTATAGGGGGCGGAGTGGA
>CATNCS010000106.1 GCA_950097245.1 uncultured Oscillospiraceae bacterium
ACATGCCCTGCAACCCGGCTGTTGGGGGCACGGGCAAGGGCCATCTGGTCCGGGAGCTGGACGCACTGGGGGGCGAGATGGCCAAAGCGGCGGACAGGGCCTGCATCCAGTACCGGCTGCTCAACCGGCGCAAGGGTCCCGCCGTCTGGTCCCTCCGGGCTCAGGCGGACCGCCGGGAGTACCAGAAGGTAATGAAGCGCACCCTGGAGAAGCAGGAAAACCTGTGGGTGAAGCAGGCGGAAATTGTGGAGATCCTCACGGAAAACGGGGCGGTATCCGGGGTGGTCGCCCACACCGGGGCGGTGTATCAGGTAAAGGCCGCCGTGGTGGCCACCGGCACCCACCTGGGGGGCCGCATCGTGGTGGGAGAGGTGCTCCGGGACTCCGGTCCCGACGGCCTGTTGGCCGCCTTGCCCCTGACGGACAGCCTGAGGCGGCTGGGCCTGTCCATCCGCCGGTTCAAGACGGGCACGCCCCCCCGGGTCAACCGCCGGTCGGTGGATTTTTCCAAAATGGAACTCCAGGAGGGGGACGGCGACGGGCTGGCGTTCTCCTTCCGCACGGAGACGCCTCCGAAAAACCGGGCGGTGTGCTACCTCACCTATACCAACGAGGAGACCCACAAAGTCATCCGGACCAATATGGCCCGCTCCCCGCTTTACGACGGCACCATCGAGGGGGTCGGCCCCCGGTACTGCCCCTCCATTGAGACCAAGGTGGAGCGCTTCCCCGACAAGGAGCGCCACCAGCTCTTCATCGAGCCCATGGGGCTGGACACCGAGGAGCTGTATATCCAGGGCTTTTCCTCCTCTCTGCCCGAGGAGGTGCAGATTGAGATGCTCCACACCGTCCCTGGACTGGAGCACGCCGAAATGACCCGGTGCGCCTACGCCATCGAGTACGACTGCGTGGACCCCACCGGGCTGGAGGCCACCCTGGAGACCAAGGCTGTCCCCGGTCTCTACGGTGCGGGGCAGTTCAACGGCTCCTCCGGCTACGAGGAGGCCGCCGTTCAGGGCTTTGTGGCCGGGGTGAACGCCGCGCTGAAAATTCAAGGCAGGCCGCCCCTCGTCCTCCGCCGGGACCAGGGGTACATCGGGGTGCTCATCGACGATTTGGTCACCAAGGGCACCAACGAGCCCTACCGGATGATGACCTCCCGCACCGAGTACCGCCTGCTCCACCGGCAGGACAACGCCGACCGGCGTCTGGCCGCCATCGGCTGTGAATTGGGGCTGGTGTCCCGGGAAGAATATGAGAAGGTGCGGGAGAAGTACGCCGCCGTGGACCGGGAGGTCCGCCGCCTGGAGCATACCGGCACGCCCCCCTCGCCAGCCCTGGCCGCGCTGCTGGAGAAACGGGGAGAGCCGCCGGTGAAGGACGGGGCCCGTTTGGCCGACCTGCTCCGCCGTCCCCGGCTGTCCTACGCGGACTTGGCCCCCTTCGATCCGGACCGGCCTGACCTGCCGCCGGCGGTGGTCAGCGAGGCGGAGATCACCATTAAATACGCCGGGTACATCAACCGCCAGCTGCGCCAGGTGGAGGAGGTCCGCCGGCTGGAGGGGATCAAACTATGACAGAAGCGAAAAGCCCCGGATACCTGCTCCAAGGTATCCGGGGTTTCCCGTTGAAAAAGAGGATTAAAATGAAACGAACTGTCTCTTGCGAATCTTATCTTATCGAAAAGATATTAACAAATCCAACGTCAGATGTTACAAAAGAATTAAATCGTCTATAAATTCAAAGGGCCGGCGGATTTTTTTGGCGCTTTTCGCCAGAACGCCCAGCTAAAAAGGGGGAAAGGCCAACGGAGCGACCCGTCAGCCTTTCAAAAAATGGAGGATAGAATGAAAAGATGTTCTTGCCTTGCGAGTATGAGTATAGACAAAAGATTTTACAAAAGTTCTTTCAAGATGTTACAAAAGCTTTAAAT
>CATNCS010000107.1 GCA_950097245.1 uncultured Oscillospiraceae bacterium
CATTGCTGAGCAAAAAGCGAAGTAAACTCCGCTTTCCCGGCAAAGAATCTCGCCCTTCAGTCCCTGGGAAAAGGCCAAAGGACGAGATTCTTCACTCCGCTCAGAATGACACCTTTTTTCCGTCATCTCTGAGAAGAAGGAGCCTTGCTCCTTTCTGAAGAATTTCGTCCTTTGTCTATAGGGCTTTTATAACACAACGGGAGGCTTTCTCTCACTGCCAAATTCCAATTCAGCGTATTCTGCTTTTGCCCTCAATCATTGCTCGTTTCTCATTGCTCATTGCTAATTTTCCAAGAGCATTTATCGCCCCATTGTCTTTACCAGCACGGCCTTTTGGGCGTGGAGGCGGTTTTCCGCTTCTTCGAAGATCTCACCGGCGTGGGCTTCAAAGACCTCCGCCGTAATTTCCTCGCCCCGGTGGGCGGGCAGGCAGTGCTGCACCATGCATCCCTCGTTGGTCAGGGCCATCAGCTCGGCGTTGATCTGGTAGCCCTGGAAGGCCTTCACCCGGGCGGCTTTCTCGTCCTCCTGGCCCATGGAGGCCCACACGTCGGTAATCATCACATCGGCCCCCACCGCCGCCTCCCTGGGCGTGCGGAACAGGGAAAACTTGTGGGCGGGATCGCTCTTGGCGAAGTCCAACACCTGGGAGTCCGGGTCGTAACCCTCGGGGCAGGCCACGGATACCTCCATCCCTGATTTCAGCCCCCCCACGATGAGGGAGGTTGCCATGTTGTTGCCGTCGCCGATGTAGCACATCTTCAGCCCCTCCAGCACCGCCTTGTGCTCCCGGATTGTGAGCAGGTTGGCCAGTACCTGACAGGGGTGGCAGAAGTCGGTCAGGCCGTTGATGACAGGGATTTCCGTATACTGGGCCAGCCGCTCCACCTCCTCCTGGGCGAAGGTGCGGATCATGATGCCGTCGCAGTAGCGGTCCAGCACCCGTGCGGTATCCTCAATAGGCTCTCCCCGGCCGATCTGACTCTCCTTGCCGGACAGGAACAGGGCGTGGCCCCCCAGCTGGTACATCCCCGTCTCGAAGGAGACCCGGGTGCGGGTGGAGTTCTTCTCAAAGATCATGGCCAGGGTCTTGCCCTTGAGGTAGTCCTTGTGGATGTTGTGCTTGGTCTCATATTTCAGCTGGTCCGCCGTATTCAGGATGGTGACGATATCCTCCCTGGACAGGTCCAGCAGCTTCAGCAGGTCGTTTTTCATAAGCCCTCCTTAATTGGTGAGCATGGTGCCCACGCCGGCGTCGGTGAGCAGCTCGGTAAGCAGGCAGTGGGACACCCGGCCATTCAGGATGACGGCGGAGCCCACACCGGAGCGGACGGCGTTGACACAGCAGTCCACCTTGTGGACCATCTCTCCGGCGATGACTCCCTCCCGCACCAGGGCCGGGACGGAGGAGAGCTGGAGCTCGGGGATAAGGGTGGCCTCGTCTCCGGGGGTACGGAACAGGCCCCGGACATCGGTGAGCAGGACCAGCTTCTCCGCCTCCATCGCCACGGCCAGCCTGGCGGCGGC
This sequence comes from uncultured Oscillospiraceae bacterium, assembly GCA_950097245.1. Lineage (GTDB taxonomy): Bacteria > Bacillota > Clostridia > Oscillospirales > Oscillospiraceae > Lawsonibacter. The sequence continues at coordinate 1,528 of CATNCS010000107.1, forward strand.
GGTGTCGGCGTCCGCGTTGTAGGAGGTGGGGCCGTCCGTCCCCTGGGCCACGGGGGCCACCACGGGAATATAGCCGCTGGCCAGCGCGGAGGATACCATGGCGGCGTCCACCTTGACGATATTCCCCACCAGACCGTACTTCTCGTCCAGCTTCTTCGCCTGGAACAGCCCGCCGTCCAGACCGCACAGGCCCACGGCCCTGCCTCCCAGGCGGTTCAGCGCGGCCACCAGGTCCTTGTTCACCTGGCCGCACAGCACCTGCTGCACCACCGGCATGGTCTGAGCGTCGGTACAGCGCAAGCCGTCTGCAAATTTGGACTCTCTGCCCAGCAAGGCCAGCATATTGTTGATTTCCGGCGTGCCGCCGTGGACCACCACGACCCGGATGCCCACCAGGGAC
>CATNCS010000108.1 GCA_950097245.1 uncultured Oscillospiraceae bacterium
GTCCCGGGCCATGCGGGACACGGCCTACAAGGTCCTTCAGGCCAAGGAGGCCTACACGGCCCAGCACCAGAAGGAGCCCTCCATCGAGGAGATCGCCAAAATCCTGGACCTGAAGCGGGAGGACGTGGTTTTCGCCCTGGACGCCATTCTGGAGCCGGTGTCCCTCTACGAGCCGGTGTACTCCGACAGCGGGGACACGGTGTGCGTCATGGATCAGGTGAAGGACAACAAGAATAATGACGAGATGTGGGTGGAGCGCATCGCCCTGAAGGAGGCGGTGGGCCACCTCACCCAGCGGGAGCGGAAGATTCTCTCTATGCGCTTCTTTCAGGGCAAGACCCAGATGGAGGTGTCCGCCGAGATCGGCATCTCACAGGCCCAGGTGTCCAGGCTGGAAAAGAACGCCTTGCGGCAGATCAGGAAGGAGATGTAAAAGTCCCCCCGATTGGGGGACTTTTTATGTTATCCCAAAGCCACATCTAAAATCATCATCAGCAGAAAGCCCGCCATGACCCCCAGGGTGCCCGAGTGGCCCCCCTGGGACAGATTGGCCTCTGGGATCAGCTCCTCCACCACCACATAGAGCATAGCTCCGGCGGCGAAGGACAGCAGCCAGGGGAGGACCATCTGAACCGTTCCGGCCACCAGCACGGTGAGCAGAGCAAAGACGGGCTCCACCACCCCCGAAGCGGCTCCGATGAGAAAGGCCTTTCCCTTGCCCGTTCCCTCCTGATACAGGGGCAGAGAGATGGCCGCCCCCTCGGGGAAGTTCTGAATGCCGATGCCGATGGCCAGAGCGGTGGAGGCGGTAAGCAGAGCGGCGTCGCCGTTCTGAGCCGCCAGGGCGAAGGAGACCCCCACCGCCATCCCCTCGGGGATGTTGTGGAGGGTGACGGCCAGCACCAGCAGCGCCGTCCGGCTGGGGGAGGCCCCCCGGTGGAAGGACTCCGGCCCAAAGTGGGGCAGAAGGAAGTCCATCAGCAGCAGAAAGCCGATGCCCAGGACGGAGCCGCCCGCGGCGGGCAGCCAGCCCGCCTGTCCCAGCTCCTCCGCCTTCTCGATGGCGGGGATAAGCAGCGACCACATGCTGGCCGCAATCATAACCCCGGCGGCAAAGCCCAGCATCACCCGGTGGAGGGTTTGGGAGTTCTTCCTGCGGAATAAAAAGACCACGGCGGCCCCGGCGGCGGTCATCAGGGCGGTGAAGCCCGTGCCGGCGGCGGCCCAGGTAAGTGCCTGTAACACGATGTAAGAACCCTTTCTGAAAGACTCGCAGGCTGAGCGCCTGTACGGTTGCTTCCAGATTAGGCTATGCGCACAGGAACAATTTTGCCATCCAATACCCGACGGCGGCGCACCCGGGAAAGGTGAACAGCCAGGCAAGAGCGACCCTTATGGCCACCGGCCAATCGGGACGGCGCTCTCCCGCGGAGCCCACCCCCAGCAGGGCGGCGGTGCGGGTGTGCGTGGTGGACACAGGCAATCCCAGGAGTGTGGCGGCGAACAGGCAGGCGATATTGCCCAGGTCTGCGGCCAATCCCTCCCGAGGGCCCAGAGACACCATCTCCCGGCCCACCGTGTCG